>JAJZWS010000016.1 GCA_021846565.1 Bacillota bacterium | reverse complement strand
CGCGCGCTACGGCGCCGCCACGGCCCGCCGACCACCCCGGCGGGGCTTTCCACCTTGCGTTCGTCGGGTCACCGGTGAATTTCCGAAAAGGCTCCTAGTGGGGGCGGTACACACGGTACCGCTCCGTCGTCCACGTCCGTCCGCCGTCTGCGGTGTGCAGCAGGGTCGCGGGTGCGGCCACGGCCCAGCCCTGGTTTGCGGTGGCAAACTGCATCAGGCTCCATGCGTTCGGCACATGGTTTACCGCAGTCCACGTCGTGCCCCGGTTGGCCGTGGCGTACAGCGTGTGTCGGCCGCGCACAAACATGACCTGAGTACTGACCGCGCTGTACAGGAGTGCGCCGGGAGGCCCGGGATTCGCCTGCGTGGTCAGGGGAGTCGCGGCCTGCCACGCCCCGTGGGCGGTCTGGTGGTACACCAAAAACGTGGCACCCGTCGAACCGTACAGGATGACCGGCAGGGCGGGCGCGGCGCCCGGTGTCACAACCACGGGCCACGTGTCGGCATTGGTGGCGGCGGGCACCGGCACCGACAGCGGTTGGAAGGACCGGCCGCTAGCGTGGGAGGCGTAAAGCAGGTCAGGACCGCTCGACACGTTTTGTCCCGTGATCCACGCCGCACCACCTGCCATAGTGAGCCCGTTGGGGAAAAGCCCAGGGAGAAACCCAGCGGGCCCGCTTCCAAAGCGCGTGGCGACCTGGTGCCATCGGCCGTCGACAGGACCGCAGTACAGGGTGGCCGCCACGCCGCCCAAGCTCGGCTCCGAGGCGACCAAGGCGCACGCCGCGCGACTGCCTGTCTTCGCGGTGACCAGATACCCTGGACCGACGGCACTGTGGAACTGCGTGGCCCTCCAGGTCTGACCGCTGTCGGTGGTGGTGAGGACACTGTTGAGGCTGCCCGTGTTCGAGGGGGACGAGACCACGACCAGCAGGGTGTGGCGTCCGAGGGGAGCCCAGGTCCACCCGCCGGGCCTCCCAACCTGCAAGCGCTTCGTTTGGGCCCACACGGCTCCGCCGTCCCCCGTGTACGCAATCTCCACGGTTGTGGGCGCGCCGGGGGGAGTGAAGGCCATCCACCCGTTCGATGAATTCGCGAACGCGATGCGCCGGATGGTGCCGACCGCCACTGGCGTGTGTGCCTCGGCAGTTGTGGGTCGGGGCGGGATGCCCTTGGCGACAGGCGTTGTCCCACACCCCGTGGCTGCCAGCATCAGTGCGGTGCTGATGCTGAGGACTGTCCATCGCCGGACGGCGGCGCTCGGCGTGTTGCCCACCGCGGGAACGACAGGGCGGTCCTTCTCCATCGCCCGGCACCTCCCCCTGTGATGCGGATGCGCAGCGCAGTGAACGCGCATTTTGGTCGTTAAGGGGCCCCAATCAGGTTGGCGCGAGGTGGCGGTCCGGCGTCCCTGTCCCAAACAACGACGCCGCAGGGAACGAAGTTGCCCCGTTCGACCCATTTTAGGATTCGCGCGGTGGGCATCGCAGATGCCCGCGGAAGGCGGCACGATAGCGCGGCGCGTGCGTTGGCAGCGGGTTGATCCCTACGCGGTCAGGTGGGGCCGGCGGCTGGAGCGGCCAGCCGAACATTGTTCCCGCTGGCGGCCGTCAGGGTGCGTCAGGACCGCAGCCCGCTGCGTCCGCGGCCCCTGCCGCCGATGAACGGCCGGGCGAAAGCCATCCCGGCCCGCTGTGACGATGCTTCGTGGTACGGTGGCCGCTACTTGCAGCGGGCCGGCGACGACGCGCCAAGGAGTGGTCGCCGGCTGCCCCGTCCTTACACGACGGTCATTCTTCAGGCTCGGGAATCTCGGCCTCTATCGGCCGGATTCACTGTATCGCCAGCACCCGGCTGCCCAGGAAAACGCCTGACCGCGCTCTCTCGGGACAGTCTGTATCTGACTCTCTCTTCTGACAATGGCTCGTGGGCCCCACGGACAATGTATACTTCGCCGACTAGTTGCTGATCCTCCGCTCCGTGCCCGCGTTGAACCTCCTCAGGAAAGCAGGTGACTCGACCGTGGTGCCTGACACCCTCGCCCGTGGCGACGACCGGGCGTTGTCTGTTGGTGGGATTTCTATTCCCGTTTTGGCCGAGCAATATGGGACGCCGCTGTACCTGTTGGACGTTGAAACGATCGTGAACCGAGCAAAAACCTGGATGGCGCAGGTGAGCCCGCATGGCACCGTCTACTACGCCGGCAAAGCCTTTCTCTGCACGGCCATGGTTGAGCTCATGGACCGCTTGGGCGTGGGGGTGGATGTGGTGTCGGGTGGCGAGCTGGCCACGGCGCTGGGGGCCGGCATGTCCCCCCAGCGCCTGCTGTTTCACGGCAACGTCAAAACCGCCGCGGAACTGGCGGCCGCCGTCTCGGCGCCCGGGCTGAGGGTGGTTGTGGACAGTCTGGAGGAGTTGCGGGCGCTGTCCGCCGCGGCCGTCCGATGCCCAGACAACGGACCTATTGCCGTACTGATCCGGGTGACGCCCGGGATTGAGCCCGACACGCACGACTACATCAAAACGGGCCACGACGGAAGCAAGTTTGGGTTCCCTATCGGCGAGGTGGCGCACGCCGCCGTGGCAGAAGCGCTTGCCTCGCCCCACATCGCGCTTGCCGGCTACCATGCGCACATCGGGTCGCAGGTGCTGGATCCCGCACCGATGGCGGAGACGGCGCGGCGTCTCATGCGCTTTGCGGTGGAGGTATGGCAACAGCAGGGATTCTGGCCGCAGATGGTGGATGTGGGCGGGGGGGTCGGCGTGGCGTATCAGCCGGGGGCCGACGCCCCCGACATCGCCCAGGTGGTCCAGGCGGTGGTGGCGGTGGTGGCCGAGGCAACGCCGCCGTCGCTCGACCGACCCCGCGTCGCCTTCGAACCCGGCCGGTCCATCGTGGCCGACAGCGGTCTCACGGTGTACCGCGTAGAGGTGGTCAAACAGACGCCCGGCGGCCCCACGTACTGTGCGGTGGATGGAGGCATGGGGGACAACATTCGCCCCGCCCTGTACGGCGCGCCCTACACCGCCGATGTTGCGGGTCCGCCACGGCCGGGGCGCGCCACCGTAACCCTTGCGGGTCGCTACTGCGAGACGGGGGACCTCATCATTCGGGACGCCGTCCTGCCGCCGGTGGCGGTCGGGGACTTGGTCGTGGTGTACACCACCGGAGCCTACACCCACAGCATGGCGTCCCACTACAACCGGGTGCCGCGCCCGCCGGTGGTGGCCGTGTGGCGCGGCGAAGCCCATCTATGGGTCCGTGGCGAAACGTTCGCCGATGTGCGGCGCCAGGACGTTCCGCTGGCTTGGGCGCTATAGCGCGGCGCTTGGTTTGGGCTGCCGGGCCATCGGCCGCTGAGCGCTGTGGGTACTGGCAATGCCGAGACGCTCCACCCACCGTTCGGTGTCGAGCCACAAACCGTCCAGCAGCGACGACGTGTCGAGGCCTGCATCGGTCGCCGCATCGGCCAAACGGCCCGCAAGTCCGTCCATGGAACGAAACAGGTCGTCACGCAAGCCCAACAGGCCTGCGCGCCGTTCGGGCGAGAGCTGGGGAATGCGGTTCTCGAGAAACCGATCCGAAAACGCCTGATGCCGCGCCTCGTCCTGCAGGGTTCGCCGTGCCAGCGATCCCAGGAGACCCTCGGGATCGATGTCTCGGATCGCGCCGTAGAACCGGCGGGCAAACAGGTCAGAGATGAGAATGCCCCACACCCAGTCCAAGGGGTCGCGGGAGTGCAGCAGCCGCGCGTGATACCGCCACATCTCCGGCAGCCGTCGGGCCGGCAAGGGGTCCTCCTCGAACAGCTCGTACAGTCGGTGCAGGTTGCGGAAGTGGCGGGCCTCATCCAGCTGCATGCTGGACAGGTACAGCACCGCCTCCGTCTCACCTCCGCGCAACAGGAGGGGGATCACGGTGGCGATGCCCATCATCGCGGTTTGCTCCCCCAGATACACCGGGGTAAGCGTGAGGGCCAGTCCGTGGCGCACACGCTCCGGCACATCGGTGGCCTGGTCCCAGGCAATGGCGTCTTCGCCCCACTGCCCGTGGATGCCCTTCTCAAAGAGCTTGAGGATGCGGTCGTCGTTCAGTTCCGGGTGCACTTGAATCACACTGGCTCACCCTTTCGCGATGGTGCGATGGCCTGTTGGCGCCGCTTAATCCCACCCTATAACACCAAGACCGCCTCTCGCTAGGCCATTTGGCTCCCTCTCGCAAGGGCCCTTCGACCGGGGGGACGCAGAGACGGGTCGGCACCGCGCGTCAGGGGTGGCTCTTCGACTCAGCTGGCGTGCGATGTGCAATAGTCCCGATGCTCACGGCCAAGCCCAGCAGCAGGAGCAAAAAGCCGCCAATGAGGGCACTCCACACGACGGGAAACACACTCGTGCCCATAGCGCCCAGCCCCAAAATCCCCAGCGCCGCCCCCACGGAGAAGCGCAGGCGCGCACCGAGCGGCACCCGAGGGGTCGCTCGGCGGCTCATGGGCTACTCGCTCCATCGTCCGGCGGTGCGCTCGGCGGCGGCGGCCCGTCAGGATGCTCGTAGCGGTCGTAGTAGTCGCGCCAGATCAGGCGATACACCCGAAGCCGCCGCGGCACTTCGTTGATGAACGGCACCCATGGCCCGACCATCAAGGCGATGAACAAAAGCATGCCCAACGACAAGGCCACAGCGTCTCCGCCGGATGCGTGGGCGATGTACGGAATTTGGTAAATGGCCGTCACGATGGTCATCCACCACGGCCCGGGATATGGGGCGTTCTCCTCGTGAATGATGCCCCACTGGTTGCCCAGCAGTTCCAGCTTCTTGGCGGCCTGATGCAGCGGCGCACCCTGCAGGAACAAGAGCGCGTTTTGGTTGTCAAACTGATAGTCCGCCGGACTGCGGTTCAGGGCCCCGGTCATGAGGCCGCTCTGTCCCAGCCGCAAGAGACCGGCCATCATGGGGGCGACCGGGCCGTAGGCGCCAGCCGGCACCGCGACGCTCTTGCCGACGACGCGCGCGTGCGCCAGGGCGCGGGCATAGTTTGCGGCCCAAATCTCCCGCTGGCCCACCGACGCCGCCTGCCATACGGTCATAGCCGAGGCGACCTGGGGGTTCAGAACCGCCACCATACCCAGCGGCTTCAGGATGAAGTCTTGGGCCGGGTTGACGGGATGAATCACGCCCACCAGTTTCTGCAGAGGGCTCTGCACATGGCCGACCGCGTCGTTGTACGGGGGGCCGTACGTCGCGATGATGCCAGTACCGGTGAGATCCCCGATGGCTACCTTTTCAAACAAGAGCGGGGTGGTGGTGGCCACCGTGCGAATGTGCAGCGCGGGCCGCACCGGTTCACGAAACCAGAGGGAGAGGCCCACGGCCAGCACCGCCACCACCACGGTGGTGCCGGTCAGGTGCTTCAAAAAGTCTGCCCGCACATACTTATACCGATGGGTGAGGTCCTGCTTAGGATTGTGCATGGGCTACGCCCTCTTCCTGACGGCGGGCCGCCTCATCTTCGTCGCGCGCAGGGTAAGGGGGCACGACGCCCTTGACCCGGATGAGCGTGATGTGCAGCGCAATCAAGACCGACAGCACGAGCGGCAGCACCACCACGTGCATCCCGTACATCTGCCCGGCGTTCAGCACGTTGAACCAGGCGAGTCCCATGGCGTTAAGACCGTCTTTGGCTTGGACGGCGTTCCACTCCGAGTAGAAGTCCCCACGCATCAAGTAGCCGGTGAAGGCCGTAGGAATGGCCACGAGGAGAGAGAGCGTGCCCAACAGCCACGTCTTTTCGCGGCCCCCGCGCCAGGCACCGGAGAAGTACACGCGCAACAGATGCAGCACCATGAAGAAGAAAAATGCTTGCACCGCCCAGAAGTGGACGCCGCGGACGAAAAACCCGATGGGCGACACCGTCCACCACTGGGGCCCGTTGGCGGCCATCAAAATGCCGGATGCCACCAGCACCACGAAGCTCGACGCGGTGAGCGACCCCAGCGTGTACAGCAGGCCAAATGCATATTCCGGCAGGTCACGCGGCAACCAAGTGTCCACCGACAGGAGCACGCCCATCTTGTCGCGCACGTATTCGGTCCAGTTCATGCGAGCCTCCTTCCGGCTGGCCCGCCCGAAACGACCGCTGTCTCCCACAAAAGAGGGTCCGAGTCGTCGGCTGGCCCTTACTTATGATGCACCGGAATGACCAGTCCCGCAACAAACACGCCCAGCAGCAGGCTCACCACCAAAATGTTCGCGGTTCCCATCATCGCGCTCGTCCCCTTTCCCACCCGTCGGGCTTAGGCCTTGACTCCCCGCACCAACGGTTCTGCTGTTATTCTGCCCCGCAGGCAGGGCGGGCAGTAGGATCGTCGGTTCATACTTGCGCAGGACCGACGGGCGCGGTGGGTGGGAACGAAGGGCGCAGGGCTCCGGCCGCCACCCCAACCGGGCTGGCCTCAGACGGTGCCTGACCCGTCGGGTCGGTGATCCGGGGCCAGTCGCGCCAGAAAGGCGGCCGCCTCGGCGCGCCGGGCCCAGCCCATTTTGCCCAGCAGGTTGCTGACGTAGTGCTTGACGGTCGTTTCGGACAGCGACAATTGGTCGGCAATCTCGCGGTTGGTGCACCCATCGGCAATGAGGGCCAGCACCGCGCGCTCGCGGGGAGAGAGTGCCTGCAGTGGATCCGGCGGGGCGCCGCGCGCCGCACGCTCAATGACCAACGGCGCCAGCGACGGGTCCAGCGCCGTGCCACCGGCGTGCACCGTGCGGAGGGCGGCCAGGAGGTCCGGCCCGCGGGTGCTTTTCAGCAGGTAGCCCGCCGCACCCGTGCCGAGTGCGCGAAACAGTTCTTCTGGGTCCGAGTACGACGTCAGCATGATGATGCGGGTCGCGGGCTGCTGATCCCGCCAGGCGGTGCACACGTCGATGCCGGAGCCGTCCGGCAGGCGCACGTCCAACAGCAGCACGTCGACGGGCGTCTCGGCCATGAGGGCCAGCGCCTCGGCCACAGAGGCGGCTTGGCCGACGACCGTGAGGTCGGCGTGCCCCGTGAGGAGGTCGGCCAGGCCCACCCGCACCAGTTCGTGATCATCTACCAGCGCCACGCGAATGGGGTCTGGCTCCACCATGGGGATTCCTCCACTCTGTCTCTTTGGCGCCATCGTATCACGGCGTCGCGTGCGCGCGGGACCGGGAGGGATCACCGGGATGCGGTCTCGCCTTCCGGGAGGGTCCATGGGGCGTCGAGGGTGACCGTGGTGCCGCGGCCGAGGGTGCTGTCCCACAGCACCCGGCCGCCCAGCCAGTCCGCACGGGTGTCCAGGTGCGCAAGGCCAAAGTGGTCCGTGCGGCGCGCCGCGTCGACGTCAAAGCCAACGCCGTCATCGGTGACTACGAGCCGAAAGCCGTCAGCCGCCCCGTGCCAGGTCACATCAATCTGATCGGCGTCGGCGTGGCGAATGGCATTGCTGACCGCCTCCCGCGCCCAAGCCACCACCTGCTCCGTTTGCCCCGGGGACAGGCGGCGGAACTTGGTGTCGGCCGACTGCACCCGCACCCGCTCCGCTGCAGACAGGTCGGCCACCATGGCTTGGAGGGCCGTCAGGAGATCAGGCGGGGGGGCGCGCAAGTTTTGCACGGTCTGTCGCACCGACGTGATGACGCTGGTCACGCGGTCTGCAAACGTCGCCAGCGCCTGGCGGTCGCTGTCACCATCGGCTTGGCGGGACAACAGGCTGTCCACACTCAGCACGATGCCGTACAGCGCCTGCAGTGTCCCGTCGTGCAGCTCCATGCTGATGCGCTGGCGCTCCCCGGCCACCACCGCGTCCTTCAACTCCTGGGTGAGTCGGGCGGTGTGAATCAAGACGGCAGCGTGGCGGGCCAGGAGGCCTAAAAGTTCCTCGTCTTCCCCGGTGAAGGGCCCCCCCTCGCGATTGGTGCAGTACAGGTGGCCCACCACCTCGTCCTGAAACAGCATGGGCATGCCCAAAAAGCTGTCCATCGGGGGATGGTTGGGCGGAAACCCGCTGGAGGACGCATGACGCTCGATCGACGGCACGCGCAGCGCTCGGCGGGTGTGAATCACCTCGCCCAACAGCCCCCGGCCGTGCGGGAGGGTGCCGATTGCTCGCCGGTCGGCGTCCGGGAGCCCACGCGTGATGAAGTATTCGATGCGGTCGTCAGCGTCCAAGATGGCCATGGCAGCATATTGGGCGTGGCACAGCGTCTGAGCCAGCTCGACCACGGCGGGCAGCATGGTGTCGACCGATTTGTGGGCGGCCACCACGGTGAGTCCGGTCAAGAGTCCTTGCAGCCGTTGACGCAAGGCCTGGTCCCGTTCCAACGCCGCCTGCAGACGCGGCGTGGCTTGCAGCTCATGCCGCAGGTTGGCCACCAGCCCACCGTCGACGGAGAGGCCACCGCGCACCACCGTGTCCACCGCCGCCAACAGATCCGCCGGGGTCGTGGGGAGGCGCACCACCCCCCGAACCCCCCGCTGCAAACCGGTGAGCACCGAGGGCTCGGTCCCCGGCCGCACCGCCCACAACAGGCGGGCGGCCGGCCACCGCTGCGCGAGCCGGCGCGCCAGCGCAATGGTAGTAGCCTCGGCTGCCATCACCACCGCGTGGGGAGCCGATTCGTCCGAGAGACTCCACAGCCCCCGTGGAGGGCCGTGATACACCACGCCGAGGCCCGGCAAAACGTCACCGGGGGCAATGCCCCATTCGACGGCATTGTCCTCGGGCTCCCATACAATGGCCACCCGCCACAGGGGGTCCACGTCACCCCGTCCTCTCGCCGGCTGCGCCCGCCATTTGATTCAGCGTAGCGCAGGAACGTCGGGAGGCCAATTTTTAGGGAGGCTCAACCCCCCGAGCGTTATCGATACGCAGGGTTCACAAAGAACCCCATCGCTACCGACCGCGCGGTGCCTGCTCCGGGGGTGGCGATTCCTTACAGCAAAGCCACCACCAGCATCAGCCAGAGGCCCCGACCACGCTGCCCCACCTCTGCGCGGCTCGGGCCGCCCGGCGGCGGACGCCGCCCACTCGGTCAGGTTGACCGCCGGTCGCGCCAACGACACGGCGGCAATCCGCTCGACCGGGGGCCAGGCCCGCCAACCACGAGGGCTGTCAGGAGCAGGGCGGCCAGGAACGTGGCGAACCGCCGGGCCATTGTCGCGAATCGGATGTTTGCGGGCTCGTCGGAACATTACCGCGTTCTTTATGCTCACCCGGTGTTTGCCCGGCCCAGGGCGAGACAAGCGGTGTGGCCGCCCAAGGCAAACGAGTGGCTGAAGGCGCAGCGCCAATCCGCGTGTCGGCCGGGTTTCTGGACGAAGTCCGTCCCCACCGACTCCGTTGGCAGCGGGTGGTTGGGGGTCGTGGGCGGAAGAAAGCCGTCTCGCAGCGCCAAGGCGGTGGTCACTGCGGTCGAGCTGATGGGAATCATGCGGGCCCGATCCCCCAAGACCGCCATGTTGGGCGGACCCTCAACCTTGCGACGGGTGAGGGGGCGGGCACGACCGTGGAATTGGTGGCCCCCGCGCCAGATGAACTGGCCAGGATCGAAGGGACGAGCCCACGTGATTCGCGTGCTGTCGGTGAATGCCCCCGCCCTTTGCGAGGGGACCCGTGCCCTTCTGGAGCACAGCCGGACATGCGTTACGGCCGAGGCGGGGACGGCCGCCGACGCGTTTTGGGTGCTGGCCACCGGGACGGTGGATGTGGTGCTGTGGGACTTGGGGCTGCCAGACCAGAATGGGGTCGAAGTGGCGGAGCGGCTTATGTCGTTGCCTGCCGACACGGCCGTGGTGGTGGCGACGGCGCACAACCCCCCGCAGTACCGCATGCGCCGGTGACAGCTTGGCGTGACCCCTTTTTGAACCAAGGATGTTCGGCGGAAGTCACGTGATGCCGGCGGGGAATCTGGCCTCTGTGCGGAACTGGACCCGGCACGACGCCACCCGCCTGATCACCCGCGAGCTGGAGGTGCTTGGAACAGTGGCTGAAGGGTCTCGACAGACACGCGTTCGTGGTTCAGCTACGTTCGCCATGCGATCACTCGGTCGGTGCGGCCGCCCGGGTTTCGGCTCGCCATGTCGCTCGTTAGACCCATCACGCCCCGCTCGTTGGAGCGCCCCGAAAACCAGCCCGACGACTCTGGGTCCCAAAACGGCCATTCACCACAATCGGCATGAGGTGATTCTAAATGGATCGAGGCCGTCTCAACAAGCTCCCTTCGGCGGCCATGGCGCCGCCAGTACTCGAGGTTGACCAGCTGATGGTGGACTACGGGCCTGTGCGCGCGGTGGACGGGGTGAGCTTTCAGGTGTTTGCGGGTGAGGTCGTGGGGCTCTTGGGCCCCAATGGCGCCGGCAAAACCAGCCTGCTGTCGGTGGTGGAGGGGCTGGTGGCGGCCCGTTCGGGTCGGGTGACGGTAGCGGGCGTGGATGCACGGCAGCATCCGGCGGCCGCCCGTGCGCAGATGGGGGTGCAGCTCCAGCAGACCGCGTTTCAACCCGATCTCACGCTCATCCAACTGGTAAGACTCTATGGAGGCCTGCAGGGGATGGCGTTGAGGCCCGCCGAAGCGATCGCGGGGTTGGAGCGCGTTGGCCTCCACAGTGAGGCCCGGCGACGCTTTGGTCAGTTGTCCGGGGGACAGCAGCAGCGGCTCGCCCTATTGGTGGCGCTCATCCATGAACCTGCCCTGGCGCTCTTGGATGAGCCCACGACCGGGTTGGATCCTCAGTCCAGGCGCGAGCTGTGGGATCGCATTGAACGGTTGGCGGGTGAAGGAACCGGGGTGGTGCTGACCACGCACTCGATGGAGGAGGCGGCCGCGCTCGCAGACCGCCTGGTGATCATGCACCGCGGGCGCGTCAGAGCCACCGGCACGCCCGAAGGTCTGGTGCAGGAGTTCCAGGACGATGCGCTGGGGGCGCGCTCCCCGCGAGGGCCGGTCACGCTGGAAGATGTGTTCCTGACGCTGACAGGAGGTGCCCAATGAGTGAGGCATTCACCGGTCCGCGGCCCGCACCATCTGTGCGCCGGGCCTTCACGCTGCTGGCCGCCGCCGAGTTGGCGGGCATGGCGAAGAATCGGCGTTCACTCCTGTGGACCACGGCGGTGCCGGTGGCCATACTGGTTTTGGACGTAAGTCAGGTATCCGGCCGGGCGCCTACCCAGGAACTGTGGTCATTTGTGGCCTGGGCGGCCGTGATGGGGGCCTTTGTCCTGGGGCTTTTGGGGTACTCCACAGATTTGGTGGGGTATCGCGAGCGTGGCGTGTTTCGCCGCCTGCGCACCACCCCGGTGCCGGCCAGCCTTATCCTGGTGGTGCGCGGGATGGCGGCGCTCGTGGCGATCCTCATCGAGTTCCTGGTGGTGGTCACCGTGGCCATGGTGGCCTACCATGTGCATCCGACGGTGGCGACGGTCACTGGGGGTCTGGGGGCGGTGGCGCTGGGCGGACTGTCCGCGGTGGCCCTGGCCCAGGTGATCGTGGCGCGCACGGCGCGCGCACAGTCGGCGACGGCCTTGGCCCGGTTGGTCCTCATCGTGTCATTCTTCTTGAATGGGACGTTCATTCGGCTGCAGGTGTGGCCCGTGTTTTGGCAACATGTGGCGGAGTGGACCCCGGTGCGCCTGGCCGATGGGGTGCTGGTGCCGACGCTGCAGGGTCAATCCTGGGGGCCCACCGTATGGCATTACGCCGCTGGCTTGACGGCGTGGATTGTGGTGACCGGCGTGGTGGGCGTGGTCGCGTTTCGCTGGGAGGGAGGAGACCGATAGCATGGGGATCCCGGTGCGCGAGAGTGGATCGGACGGGGTGCCGGATGAGCGGCAGTCCGGGTGGGCACCGGGGTGGTCCAGCGCTCCGCACGCCTTCTACCTCTTGTGCTTGGGGGTGGCGGCGCTCGCGCTCTATGGGGAAAACCTCGCGACCGCCGCCGGCCACCTTCGGCTGGGCGCCGCCGCCGTCTGGCTGCTCGCGACGCTGGCGTTTTCCGTACCCAAGGCTCGTCACGCGGCGCTGGCTGTGGCCTGGGCCGCGGCGGTCGTCATGGCTCGTACCCTCCCGCTGCAAGAAGGGTTCCTTATGATCACGCTCGGGATGGCCGGCACGGTGGTGCCGCCAGGCCAGTTCAAGGCCTTTGCTGCCGGTGTGGTGGCGGTGACGCTGGCGGCCATCCTGTATCCCTCCACCCGCCACCTTACGCTGGGCGAGGCGGGCACTGTTTTGGTAAACCTCTTGTGGCCGATGGTGCTCGGCTATGCGTATCATCTGAACCAAGTGACCCGCCGGGCTCAGCAGGAAGCCATCAGGCAGCTGGAGGCGGCCAATCGCGAGTTGGCGCGGTATGCGGCAGAGGCCGACGAAGTGGTGGAGCTCCGGACCCGAACCGCCATGGCGCGCGACCTGCACGACACGCTGGGTCATTCGCTGTCCGCCGTCACGATTGAACTGGAGGCGGTGCGCCGGCTGGTCGTTCGCTCACCCGGCGAGGCCGTGGCGGCCGCCGCCGCCGCCCAGTCGGTGGCCCGCCAGGCGATGGCGGACTTGCGGGACTTCGTGGGCGGGCTGCGGCAGGGCCCCGCGACGTTGGACCACCCCCGACGGCAGCTGGAGCGGCTGGCGACCGAGGCGGCCCGGCGCAGCGGATGGCGCCTCGAGCTGGCGCTGGACGACGTGCTGCCGCCCGAAGCCGCGCTGGTGGTTCCCGTAGTGCGGGAGGCGCTCACCAACGCCGAGCGGCATGCCCAGGCCAAGACCGTGACGGTGATGGTGCGAGCGGAGGTCAGTGCCGTCACGGCCGTGGTGCAGGACGACGGCGACGGATTCGCAACGCCAGCGGATCCACCCACGTCGGGTGGGCACTGGGGGTTGGTCAACATGCGCGAGCGGATCGAAGGGGCTGGCGGTACGCTGTCGGTGGAGAGTCAGCCGGGGCAGGGCACCAAGTTGGTGGCCACCGTACCCGTCGGAGGGAGGAAGCGGGCATGACCCCGATCACGATTCTGGTGGTGGAGGACCATGCGCTGGTGCGACACGGCTTTCGCACCGTGCTCGGATTGGAGCCGGACTTTCAGATCGTGGCGGAAGCGGCCACGGGCCAAGAAGCCCTGCGCCTAGCGGAGGAGCACCGGCCGACGGTGACCCTCTTGGACATGCGGCTGCCCGATACCGATGGCGTCGCGGTCACGCGCCAGGTGGCGGGCCATGGCTGGAGCCGGGTGCTGGTGGTGACCACCTTTGACGTGGAGGATTACGTGCTGGCGGCCCTCAGGGCGGGTGCGTCCGGCTACGTCCTAAAAGACGTCGACGTGGATGAGCTGGCCGCCATCATCCGGCGCATTGCGGCGGGCGACACGTTCATCCAGCCCAGCGTGGCGCAGAAGTACCTGCAGTGGCTGGCGGCCGCTCCCCCTCCGCCGATGGACCCGCTGACGCCGCGCGAGGAAGACGTGCTGCGCCTCTTGGCCGAGGGGTGCTCCAACCGGCGAATCGGTGAGTTGCTGCACATCACGGAGCACACCGTAAAAAATCACGTGGCGTCGGTTTTGAGCAAGTTGCAGGTGGGAAATCGTACGTCCGCCGCCCTGCAGGCCCGTGCTATCTTAAAGCCGCCGCCCTGATGTTTCGAACCCCACGGTGATCAGAACGGCGTGCCAGGTGGTTGCGGTGACCATGACCCCCCCCTTAAGTTTTCGTCTGATGACCTTGTTCGGTACCACATGGATACAGCTCGTTTGATGCGGACCTGTCCCGTGTCAAGCTCCCCTGGCCCCTCGGGATCGGCGGTCGCGGCCACACACCTGCGGCGCGCGGCACGCACTGGAGCGCCAAGGCGAAGAGCGTCGCGCGGCGTCGCGCGCACTCGACTGGAGCCGCTGATGCCGAGCGGTTGCATCTATAACGACCTATACGACCTATACGACCTATGCGACCCGCACGGGCCCCGGGGGCCTGGCCGCCTTTTTCGACCGTCATGCGACCCCCGGGAACTGTCATTCGGACGGCGTTCCGCAGTACCTGATTTGGGGATGGACCACACGGCGAACGGCGTGAAGCATCCGCGTCAGGCCTTAGAGGCCGAGGGACGCCACCACCGCCGCCGGGTCGTCTGCGGTCACGATCCACTGGGTATAGCTGCTGCCGCCGCGGAAGGTGACGCGGACGCCCCCCGTGGGGTGGTGGTGCACGATGGCAAACGTGCGCTCGTGGCCATCCAGAAACGTGCCCATGGCAAAGACCCCAGGCAGGTGCGATCCGGGCAGCTTCATGCCGTGAACCGCGTGTATGGCATCGTCCAGCACCGTGGCAGTTTCCACGCTGTCCACTGGCGCGTGGAGATCTCCGTGTACGCTCTCCAATTTCTCCGCTGTCGACAGCCTGAGCCACAGGGTTTCGCCTTCTCGAACCAAGGTGGCCATAATGCGCCTCCTCCGGGTCATGTCTCGGTGGGCAGGCGATATTCGCTGCCCGATCCCAGAATCCCTGCTGGCAAGACCGCGTGTGTAATATTGTGGCACAATTAGACCGCTTCACGTGAGGGAGGCGCATTGGCCATGGACCAACGCATGCCGGACGAGATTTTGTATCATTTTCCTAAGCATGGACGGCTCAGCATTCACGTGGGCGGCTACACTCGTGCGCTGGCAGACCTTTTCGAAGCCGAGGGGCAGCTCATCACACGGCTCAAGCAGACGGACCAGCTGGGAAACCTCCGCTACTTCTATCCCGGGGCCCATCATACGCGGTATGAGTATCTTCTGTTGCAGTGGTACCTCTTGGACCGCCTCGCGAAGGCGAAAAGCGTGAGCGAGCCCACCCTCGGGCTGGCGGGAGGGGTGCGGGACCTGCCGAAACGGGAGGGAGCGAAGCCCCCCACCGGGGTGGACGTCCTGCAAACCGCGGTGTTGCTGGCCAACGTGGGACATCTCCCGGAGACGCTGGCGGGGGAGCGCGCGGTACTGGCCGTGCTGGCTAGCGATCCGGACCTGCGCCAGGCCTTTCAACACCTGCTGGGCGACGCGGCGCCCGCGTTTGGGATCGCACTGCAGCAGTTTGACCCCTACGGACTCCACTTGTACCTCGCGTGGCTGTGGCTCCAGCAGGTGCACAGTTTTGACGCGGATCCCCAGGTGGTGCAGTACGGCCGCCAGGTGTTGTGGCACCAGCTGGCGCCGGACGAGAATCCGAAATGGGGACGGTTTCAGAAGTTGGGCCAGCAGGTGCGCCGCATCGCGTATCTGACCCTGGACACGCTTTACACGCCAGCCCCCTTCTCGATCGAGTTCGGCACCTTGGAAGACGATTTGGTCCGCAACCCCGAGGCGTACATGCTGGACACGTCGCTGTTTCAAATGGCGCTTCTGGAGTTGAACCAGGTGATGCGGCGCCTAGTGTACCAATCTCCTCTGGCGCTCTTGTCGATGGCGGCCATCACCCGGGAGCGAGTCACCCGCATCACCCGCGCCCGCGACCAGCTTTTGCAGCCAGACGGTTGGGTCTCGGCGATCTATCCCCAGCGAGGCTCCAAGCTGAGCGACGTGCTGCACGGCACGCTGGCGGCGGCGGCGGCCTCCGATGTGGACGCCCGCCGGACGGTGGCGCTGGAGTTGACCCTGGCCGAGCGTCGGCCGGTGTGGCGCAACACGGTCGCCTTGGAGGAGGCCATGGGACATAAGAGCGACCGTCGGTCTCGCGCGGCGTGCGACTGGGACGCGAGTTCGCAAACGCTGGGGATCGCATTTGCCCCGGTTGCCGGTCTCCCTGCGAATCAGTGGGCCCGGGTGGCGGCGGGATTCTGGCAGGCCGTGCTTCACCGCGCGACGGACCCGGCCGCCCCGGCAGGTGCCGGCACGTCCAGTGCGCGCGCCCTCTATCTCTACGCGCTGCGCGCAGCGCTGGGCGATCGCCTCGTGCCCGCGGTGCGGTCCGACCCCCTGGGGGGTCACCCCGAGCCGGTATTTTGGGGGCGGCGCGCCCTGGACGTGGCGCCGCCACTCCGCCAGTGGGTTGATGCGGCGACCGACACAGTCCACGCCTCCGTTCTCCATGAGGTACGGGTGCTGGCGGCCGTGTGCGAGGCACTGCACACACGCGGTCCGGTCCTGGCCTACGGCGGGCAAACGGTACTGTACGCGGGGTCCGAGGAGCGCGCCGAGCTGGATGGCGTCATTCTGGTCGCGGGCGACGCGGAGAGCCCGCCCGCCATCATCTGGGTGGAGGCCAAACGCCCCGGGGCGTCTCTGGCACGGGCGCAGCTGGAGAATCGGCTTCGCCGCGTGGTGCAACTCGCGGTGAGCCATGTGGCCGAGGTGGACGGCGGAGCGTGGGCCGAAACACTGGCAGCAGCAAAGTGACCCCGGCTCGGATTCCATAAAACGACCCGAGGCCGCAGAGAGATGGGGCACGTCCCAGAGGATGCACGGGAGGAGGGGGCACAAGTCGCCGTGCATGACCAGGATCGGTCGCCGACGCATCACCAGATGTACGAGGCTCCCGCAGTCGACCCAGGCCCTCAAGGTGATGGGCGTGGCCCGGGCGCGACCGGGTGGGCGAGCCAAGAGGTTTTGGGTGGCGAGGACGCCAGTGGGTACGGCCTGGTGGAGGCAGGGCCCGTGGTGGCCTGGGTGCAAGTCGAGGACGGGGGCTGGCCGTGCACCGCGCGGTGCGGGGATCCTGCGTGATTGACCAAGCGGACCCGGTTTGGGGTAAACCCCGCACGCGCCGGAGGCGGCGCGTGCGGGCATGAGCGCCGAGGGCAAAGAACTGGCCGCCTGTGCCAACGACCGCGTGCTCTCCGACAAGCGCCTCCACTCGGGGACGGTGCGGGGAATTTTGTCTAAACACGCCGCCGGCAAGAGTTAGAAAGGCGGGGTGCGGCGCCGGTTCGGTTCGGGCTAGTCTGTGTCGACGTCCCCTTCGCAGCCGACGGCCCGTTCCCGCGCGCTCGGATGGGCTGCCCCGAAGCGCTCGAAGGGGGCTGGAAGTTTCGTTCCTATACGGTGGACGGCCTCTGTGCTACTCTGCACACAATGTTTTCGCCAAACCATAACCCTGAATGACGCGTGTCGCGAGCCTGGGCACGCCAGGGTGTTGCCTTCGACGGCCGTCCCCGGCGAAAAACTCGTGAAACGATTCGGAGCCCCCGTAAAAACTGGTCTACCCGATCCAGAGGAGGTTCGCCTGATGACCCAGCCTATTGTCGGAATTACCACATCACACGTTGCCGACAGCGTTCTACCCAATGACCGGCTGTCCTCCTCATACATCCTGGCCATTCGGGATGCGGGCGGGTTGCCCGTGCTGCTGCCCAATCTCGGGGATGCCGCGGCGTTAAGCCTCTTGGACGCGCTCGTGATTTCCGGGGGCGGCGACTTTGACCCGGCCTCGTTTGGACAGGCGCCCAGCGGAGCCCATATGGCGGGGGTGTCTGCCGAACGGGACCAGACAGAACTGGCGCTCTTGCGCGCGGCCCCGCCAGACCTGCCCATCCTGGGCATCTGTCGGGGCATTCAGGCCTTGGCCGTGGCGTATGGCGGCACTCTCATTCAAGATGTGCCCACCCTACGTCCCAGTGAGCTGGTCCACGCACAGGAGATGGGACGGGACGCCCGCACGCACGGCGTCAATATAGAGCCGGGCTCCCAGCTGGCTCAGACGCTGGGCGCCACCGCCATCCGCGTGAACTCGTTTCACCACCAGGCGGTGGATCGCCTGCCGGACGGCTTTCGCGCGGTGGCGTGGGCCGACGACGGGCTCTTAGAGGGCCTGGAGCTTCCGAGTCGGCCGTTCTGCCTCGGGGTGCAGTGGCATCCCGAAAACCTGACCGGCAACGAAGAGCATGCCCGCCGCCTGTTTTCGGCGGTGGTCCAGGCGGCCGAGGTGTACCGGCGGCGCCGGCGGAGCCAGGAAGCCGGCTAGGTGCCCAGACGAGTGAGGGTCCTCACAAACGAAGGAGGTGTTGCTATGAACAGTCGCTTGGTGCGGACAGTCGCGACGCGCGCGACCGCACTGGCTGGTGCGGCGGCGCTGCTGGCCGCCTGTGGTTCCGCGGCCGCCCCACCCCCCAGCGCGACGAGCGCCGTGGTGGTGGCGATTACGGGCGGAACGCCCAACTTCTGGTTTCCGATGAACTCGGCACCCGACTTCACCGAACTGAACGGTGAGATGAACCACCTGATGTACCTGCCCCTGGTGAACGTGAGCCACACGAACGCGATTAGTTTTCGGCAGGCCGTGGCGGACAAGATCGTGGCCAACAGCAGCGGCACCGTCTACAAAATTTACCTGAAGCCCAATCTCAAGTGGTCGAACGGCCAGCCGGTGACGGCCAGCGACGTCGTGTTTTCGTGGAACGTGATGGCGGCGGCCAGTCAAAGCAAGCCCGCTCCCCCGTGGACGTACGGCGCGGCCGGCATGGGCGGCGTGCCGACCCGATGGACGAGCGTCGTGGCCAACGGCAGCCACGAGGTCGTGGTGACGCTCAACACGCCCTCCAACCCGCAGTGGTTTGAGCACAACGGGCTCAGCCAGATCTTCCCGATGCCCGCATCCGTGTGGAACCGCTATCCCAGCAACATGACCCAGGAGTTAAAGTTCATTCTGAAAGTGGCGAGCCAGCCCACCAACGCGGTCTACAAGGCGGTGGACGGCCCCTACGAGTTCCAGTCCACGTCCAACAACGTGTTTTGGACCTTTAAGCCAAACCCCACGTACTACGGACACAAAGCCACCCGTCGCGTGGTGTTCCAGTACTTTGCATCCTCGCCCGCGGAGTTTGCGGCCTTAAAGCGGAGCAAGATCCAGGTGGGTACGCTCCCGATGTCGCTGTACACGGCGCGAAACCAGTTGACGGCCGACAAGTTGCATGTGATTTACCCGTACGGGTTCAGCTACATCACACCCAACGAAAGCGCGTCCGCCCCTGGGGTGAAGGGGGCGTTCGGACTCACCTACGTGCGGCAGGCGCTGGAGATGGGCATTAACCAAAAGGCCATGATCCAGTCTATCTACCATGGACTGGGGACGCCGGAATACGACCAGGTGCCGTCGCAGCCGCCTACGGTGTTTGACGACCCGAACGTGCCGGCCATCACGTACAACCCCACGGGCGGCAAGCAGCTCTTGCTGTCGCATGGATGGTCGCTGAACAGTGCCGGGGTGATGACCAAGGGGTCGATGCAGCTCGCGTTCACCTTGCTGTATCCGTCGGCCTCCACCACGTTCCAGAACGCGATGGAGTACCTGGCCACGACGTGGGCCCAAGAGGGCGTGAAGGTGACGCTGCGGGCCGAATCGGGTGGCACCGTGTTTGGGGCCGCCACGCAGTCCAGCCCCAGCACCTGGTCGATGGCCAACACCATCGGCTGGATCTACGGCCCCGACTTCTACCCGACCGGTGGCGAGTTCTACCTGCCCAACGCGGGCGCGAACAACGAGGGTTACAACAGCAGCCAAATGACCCACTTGATCCACCAAACGTACGTGTCGGGCACACCCGCTCAACTCAAGTCGCGCTTCGATGCGTTCCTGTCGTACGAAGCGCAGCAGCTGCCCGTGCTGTACATGCCGTACACCCCGCAGTTGTTTGAGACCGGCAAGTCACTCACCGGGTTCGGGGCATCCTACAACCCCATCACCGGGTTCTACTACCCGAACGACTGGACCCTCGGTTCCTGAGATCGGGCACCATCGAAGCAGGCCCGACCTTTCGGGTCGGGCCTGCTCGAGTCCTGGAGATAAAGGGAGGCCGACATGTCGCACGCCTTGGAGGTGCTGTTGTAGGACACCCGGTGGGTGCAGCTGCTTGACCGCCTGCGAGAGCGGGTTCTGAACGTCGGGCGCGTCGGGGGACTGGACTTCCCCAGAGAGCAGGTGGGCAGCACGGCGGTCCCGGGTTTGGCCGCAACACTCATCATCGACGTGGGTGGGCTGGTCGCCGAAACTGCCCAGCGGGACACCGCACGAGCGGTGCTCACGCGGCTGGGCTATGAGGCCGAAGGGGATCGGGGCATCGTCGCGCGCGAAGCGTTTCGCGCGCCCGTGGGTGACCCGGCGCATCATCTGTACCTGTTGGGGGCTAGCCATCCCCAAGCGATGGCGCATCTTGGCTTCCGCGACTATTGGCGCACGCACCCCGAGACGCACCGTGCAGTACCCTTCGGGCCGGTGTTGGCGCGCGTCACGGGCTGGCCGAGGATTCCCGCTTGGTGGGATCGTTGCGGGTCAGATCCAGGCTCAGCATGTCCAGTGGGATCCCAGGTCCTGCGGTCAAAATACGTGGTTGCCCGCCCGGTGCCGCGAGTGGGGGACAACCTCCAAACACAAGCGGGGAAAGGTTCACGGGAACGGGGACCGGAGCCCTTCGGCACCCACGCCCCCCGCCGTACAGCTCGGGCCACACCGTGATGTTCGATGCTGCTCGGTAGGGTGGTGGTAAAGGTCGCGCGGCCGCAGGGATCTCCCAAGGCGCCTCACGAACAGCGCAGCGGCTCGTTTGGCACTGTGGCGGCGCACCGATGCCCACCAAGCGACCGGTAGACCCTGGCGCTCGCCCGGCACGCCGGGCCCACCTCGTCACAGCGAGTCCGTCCCTGCCTGTGGAGGTTGCGTCCCTGCCTTGCTGGGCCTCCCCGTCCGCAACGGTGCGCCTCTCGCCACGGGGGCGCTGCGTGGGCCCGGCCCCTCCGGGGGGCCGGCAGGCGTGTCCCCGGCGCGCGCCGGGCGCGCCATTGCCGGACCCCGTACCGGGCGAAACTGCTCCAACGCCCCGACGACCCGCCCGGAGGCCCCATCTACTAACGGAATCACCCAGACCTCCAAGTCTTGGCGCGCCCCGTCCGCCTGCGCCACGCTGACGACTGCCGCGTGAACCGCTTGGTCCGCCATGCTGTGCACCAGCGGACAAAATCCCCGACAGAGCGCCCGGCCTGCCGCATCACGATGGTCTAAGGGGCCCTGCATGCACCGTTGGCCCACCAGTTGGCTGGCCGGATACCCCAGCAGCACCTCTGCCGCCCGATTCCACGCTACGATCTCGCGTCGCCGACCCACCACGTAGCTCGGGATGGGCGCTTCCGCCACCGCCTGCGCATACCATGCCAGAACCGGGTGTGCGGCCGGGCGCACGGACTCGCGGACCACGCCCGGGCGCGGACGCCCCGGGTCGGCACCCACGGGCTTCGCGGCCGTGGGGAGTAGCGCGGCCGCCGGTCGCCCCAGATAAAACCCTTGGGCATAGTCGCACCCCAGCCGACGCACGGTGGCCAATTCCTCCGCCGTCTCCACACCTTCCGCCAGCAGGCCAATGCCCAGATCATCGGTCCAGGTGCGCACTGCCCGTACCAGCGACTGCCTTTGGACATCGTGATCAATCCCCGCGATCAGGATCCGATCCAATTTGACGATGTCGGGTTGCAGCGCCAGCACTTCCCCCGGTCCCGCATACCCCGTCCCATAGTCGTCGACCACCACTAGGTGCCCAAAACGGCGCCAGCGGGCCAGGGCGGCCAGCAGAGCCTCGTCCTCGAGAACCGAGCGCGCCTCGGACACCTCCACCGCCAGCGGAAGCTCCCCGGCGCGCCCCTGTTCCCAGGGCTCTGGCAACACCGCCCAGCGGGCGTCAATATTGAGAAACACACGGTGGCCTGGGTCGGTCCACCGATTCCGCGCGATCTCGTAGGCTAGGCGTTTGCAGGCGTGGTCCAGCGCGGCGGCTCGCCCTGCGTCATGCGCCCAGGCAAACAGCGCGGCTGGCATGGCCAGGGCGGTATCCTCGGGTCCGCGGATGAGGGACTCGTACCCCATCACGGCGCCAGCGGCCAAGTCGATGATGGGTTGCCAGGCCACCCACAGGGTCTCCAACGGGTCCATGCTCGGGTCTCCTCTCCGATGCGGATCCTGTCGTGTTGCCACCACTTCGTGGGGGATGGGTGGACTCCTCTTTTCTCGGGGAGGGAACCTTCCCGCCTTTACGGGTGGGGCTTCCCCGATGCCGCTGGTGCGCGGTTGCAGCCTTTCGCGTGCGTCACGCCGCCATGGACAGCGGTCCACGCGCTTGCGAGCGGGCAGATGACGAGGCTAAGCGTTGCTGGCTGGCCGGGGTGCCGACCAGCGCGGGTTCCCGCCGATGCGCGCAGGTCGCGTCGGGCGCTGGTTCCAGCGCGTGACGGCCCGGCGAGACGTGATGCGGATCGTGACAGTCGGCCCAATCGGCGTAAACCCCGTACGGCGCCGTGCTGGAGGACGCCCATCGACTTCACGGCCCGCGCCTCCCACCCATTGATGATGGGCATGGCGATGGCGTGCTCATCCACTCAGGTGGCCACGCCCATGGGTGGATGATCCCCTCGTCCATCGCGTTCGAGCGGTCGCCCACCGCCTGGAGGCGTAGGGGATGTGTAGAGACCCCAGCTGGGTGTCGCGGTTCGGTATCCCGAGGGGTGGCGGCGGACGATCTACGCGACCAACCCTCGCAACAGATGGAGGGGTTCCACCGGCAACTGCGCCAGGTGACCCAGAGCCAGAGCCTCCACGACGGGCGCTGCGCTGACGACCCTGCTGTTCCGCGCGGGCCAAGAGGCCAGCGGAACTGGACGAAGCGGCTGCCGAACGGGGGCGAGACCCTGGGCCAGTTGGTCATCTCTTTTGAGACCGCCTGACCCCCTACCTGCCCTAACCGCCGGGGAGTTTACACAACACCCTTGACAGTCCCGGTTTGAAAGGTGTTGGGCGGCCTGACGTGAGTGCTATACCGCCGCCGCCCGAGCTCAATACACGGGACGCTCCGCCGCTCCAACGAGGGTGGCCGCCCACGGGGCCACGGGCGGCAGGTAGTCAAACTCCTCCGGGACGGGAATATCGACAAAGCGGGGAACCAGGCCGGCCTTGGCCTGCGCGATAACCTCCTGAAGCGCCGCCAGCGTGGGCGTGCGGATGGCGGGAATGCCGAACCCCTCCGCGATCTTGACGGCATCGACGGGCTTCAGATCCACCCCAAAGTAGCGGCGCTCCAAATAGAAATGCTGCAGCGCCTTGATCCACCCCAGCGACCCGTTGCTGAGATGCAGGATGAGCACCGGGCTGTCGAGCCGCGCGATCGTGTCCAGCTCGCCACACGCCATGCCGAGGCTGCCGTCGGTTGTGAGCGCAATGATCGGGCGTTCGGGTTCGGCCCAGGCCAGTCCCACCGCGGTCGGCAGCGCAAACCCCATGGCCCCATGGCCGCGGGGCAGGATGACTTCGCGCCGGGTGCCCTCGGTGCGCCAATACGCGGCGAGATAGGGCGTGGGCGTCCCTGCATCCCCCACTACCACGGCCTGGTGACCGTAGGCAGCCTGCAGGGCCTCGACCACATCACGTGGGGACAGGCCACTCTGCGGCGGCAGCGCGCGCTGCTGTTCAAAGCGCGCGCGCTCCGCCAGGATCTCCCGTTGGGTGGCGGACCGCCGTGCGGAGTCCTCGGGGAGGCTCTTCAGCACGTGCGGGAGGATCACGGCGGCGTCGCCCACCAGCGGCGTCGATCCGGGATAATTTCGGCCGGCCCGGGTGGGGTCGATGTCCAGGTGGAACACCCGGGGCTCGCCACGGCGCGGGCTTTGGAAGCCATCGGTGTCCGTCGAATTCGCGCGCGTCCCGACCATGAGCACGACGTCGGCATCTGCTAGGAAGCGATTGGCGTAGTCCCGCGCGCCGTTGGCACCCACGACACCGAGGCTTAAGGGGTGGGATTCATCGAACGCCCCCTTGCCATGAATCGTGGTGGCGACGCCGGCTCCCGCGTGTTCCGCCAACTCGCGCACCACCGAATAGGTTTGGCTCCAGTGCACCCCTGAGCCCAAGAGCAACGCCGGCCGCCGCGCACGGCTCAACGCCTGGGCAGCCGCCGTGGCGGCACTCGGCCAGGCGGGCTGCCGAACCGTTTGGGCGTCCCTTCCCGATCCAGGAGCCACCGTCGCAAAGTCGGCCGTCCCCGGTTCGTCAAAAACGTCTTCGGGGATGATGAGGCTCACCGGCCCCGGTCGACCGTCCCACGCCAGCGCCACGGCCGCCATCACGCGGTCTGCCATGTCATCGGCCCGCTCCACCACCCATTGGGCCTTGGTGACAGCCGAAAACAGCTTCTGCTGGTCCACTTCGGTGATGGCGGAGGTGCCACGGCTGGACCGATGAATGTCCGACGTGATCACCAACAGGGGCACGGACGCCGCGAACGGCTCGCCCAACCCCCCCACCAGAAAGGTGGCACCGCCGCCGCTCGACGCCTCCACCACCCCAATGCGGCGGCTCGCGCGTGCGTAACCGTCGGCCATGCTGGCGGCGGCCCGCTCATCCCGGGCCAGCACGTGCGTGATCTGGTCCTGGCGGCGGGCCAAGGCGTCATACAGGGCCACCCCCGTGTCGCCCGGGAAGCCAAACAGCACCATCACCCCGGCCCTTACCAGCGCCTCCACCAAAATCTCTGCGCCCGTGCCCTTATAGGTAGTTGACATGCGGCGAGCCTCCCTGTCTCCGACACTTTTACCCGCGCCAGCACCCCCTGATCCTCCGGCGATCAAGGGGGCGCCCCAGTGCGCGGCGGATGGTTCGCGCCTCGCTTGCGTTTTCCTGCTGGACCCGCGAAAAATTTCCCCGGGGCGGTTGTCTCGGCGCGACGGCGTGCGCGCCCCGAGAGCGCGGTGCTGCCCCCTGCACAAATCTCGCACACGACGGGGATCGCGTCTTAATCTTTTTCCCACAGGTCTCTGGTAATTCTGGGTGGGGAATGGCGCTTCGGACAACAGGGCGGGGGTAGGACCGCCGCCGGCGCGTCGGGGCTGTGAAATTTTTGCTGCTGACCGTTGCCTACTCGTGACAAGTGTTGCCTACTGAAGGAGGCGCTGCATGACCAGCGTTCGGAAACTTGGGAGCCGCGTGATTGGGGCGGCGACCGCCGCCGTGCTGATGAGTGCCTGTGGTTTTACGTCCAGCACGCCCCCCGCGACCAATAGTACATCGCCGCCTACCGGCAAGACCCATGCGCATCATCGGCGGAAAACACACCGCCTGGCCGCGTATCGGGTCGTGGGGGTGGCCGCGTCATCGCTTACGCTCAAGCAGGGCCACCACACCGCGATCAGCGTGTCCACTAGCGTGCCCCTGTACTTTGAGGGGGCGCGGATCCCCGCAACGGGGTGGCTGCACGCGGGAGAGCGCGTGCGTGTCGTGGGAACGACCGCCTCGCCGTCGTTGCTTGAGCTGCTCCCCACGGCTACCGGCACCATTCAGCAAGCGAGTTCCAGCACCCTGGTGGTCACGACGGCCAAGCACAAGTCGCTGAGCGTGAGCCTCCCGAGCACCTATCCCTCCGGGGACACGGTGGACGTGGGACAACCCCTCGGGGTGGGAGCTCACGTGGCCATCCTGGCGACCCGGTCCCATCCCGCCGCCTTGCTGGGACTGGCCGGGGTGCCCACGCCGGTTCATGGCACGCTGGTGAGCAAGAGCGGTTCCACCATCGTGGCCTCCGTGGGCGGCAAGGACACGGCGTCGCTGCCGTTCCTGGGACCACCGGGGCGGCTGGCGCATCTGGCCGCAGGACAGCAGGTCACGGTGTTGGAGTCCTCGGCGGGTGCGCCGCTCGCGGCGCAGTAGGGGGCTGCACGGAGGCGTCCGCGGTCCGTGGCAACGTAGCGGGACCGGGCAATGCCCGCGACGGTCCTGTGGGGGACCGCAGACGTCGGCCGCGGCCCGCGTGTCCTGCCATCCCCCTCACACTGACGGGGATACAATCGAAGGGAGCGTCAGGCGAGTAGGATGGTCCAGGGGGAGACCGCGTCTCCTCGACAGGCCCGGGAGGAGGAGGACCGGTGGAGCGGGACGCTTGGCACGATCCCGAGGCGGTGGCCGAGTACGTCGCGGCCGTGCGTGGGTCATCCCCGGTGAACCAGTACATCGAAAAGCCCGCTTTGCGAGCCTTGATGGGCCCGGTGGGGGGATTGGCGTTGGTGGACCTGGGGGCCGGCGCGGGGGACTTTGCCTGCGAATGTGCCGAGGTCGGAGCCCGGTCGGTCGCGGCCGTTGAGGCGTCGAGCGCCATGTTGGCTCTGGCGCGGGAGCACCCGCGCGTCCGTTACCCGCATGGAGGATGTCGATTTCCCCGCCGAAAGCGTGGACGGGGTGTTCAGCAGCATGGCGCTTCAGTATGTAGAAGACCTGCCGCTGGTTGTTGAGCGTGTGAACCGATGGCTCGTCCACGATGGCTGGTTCGCGTTTACGGTGCAACATCCCCTGGGGACAGCCAGTCGTCGGGACAGCTGGCTGGATGACGGCACGCCCCAAGCGGCGTGGCCCGTCGACCGCTACCTAGAGGAGGGACCCGTGCGGGACCAGCGGGGAGACTTGGTGGTGGTGCGGTGGCATCGAACGGTGAGCACGTGGGTCACTGCGCTTTTGACGGGCGGGTTTGCGATTCAGGCGATGGTGGAGCCGACGGGGACAGCGCCCGGGTGGCAGGCGTCGCCCGGGCGCCTGACCCAGAACCGCAAATGCCCGGCCGTCCTCGGCATCCGCGCACGTCGGTGCTGACCCGTCGCATGGGCCCGAGGGGCGCAGCACTGGTACCATAAAGCCCGGAGGTGAGACGATGGCGACGGATCGTGAAACCCTGCGAGCGCGGCTCAGCCCGCTGGCATTTGAGGTAACGCAGGAAAAAGGCACGGAGCCGCCGTTTCAGAATCCGTACTGGGACCATCATGAAGAAGGCTTGTACGTCGACGTGATTTCGGGTGTGCCGTTGTTTTGCTCGCGGGACAAGTTTGACTCCGACTGTGGGTGGCCCAGCTTTTCGCAGCCCATGAGCACGGAGCGGATTGGCAAGCACGTGGATCTGAGCCACGGCATGGTGCGCACCGAGGTCACCTCCACGGACACCGGGGCCCATCTGGGCCATGTCTTCAACGATGGGCCCCGCGATCAGGGGGGTCTGCGCTACTGCATCAATTCGGCGGCCCTGCGGTTCGTGCCGAAGGACCAGTTGGCGGCGGAGGGCTACGGCGAGTACTTGTCCCTGTTTCCCGACTAGGCGCCCGCCGCCGCCCAGGTGGGTCCCAGACACTATGTGGCATCGAGTGCCAGCCGCTGCGGATCAGGGCGGTGACCGAAATCTTCGCCACCCGGGGCCGAAATTCGTGACATATCATCAATGATCTATCACGATTGCAGTGACCTATCACGCAAGCGGTTGGCTATGAAGCCTACGCTGGTTCTCGTGCCGTGCTGTTCCGGAGCCGCCTGGGACCGCGGCGCCTTTCCCATGCTGCATGAGTGGCCCGCACTGGCACCGGTGCTGCCCGTGCTTGATGGCTCGGCGGCTCACGTGGCGTGGCTGCGGGCCGTCACGCTGGCGGCGGCCGCGGCCGGTGTTCCCCGCCTCCAAGCCGTGGTGGCGTCGGGCGGCTTGGCGATGAACCCGCTGCGCGCGTGCCTTGGGGACGATGGTGCGGCGGGGCTCCATTTGGCGGGTGCGGCCGATCGTCATGGGGTGCTTCCCCTGCACGGGTGGCTGCTGGCCTCGCGCTACGACTTGGCCGGTGACCGGCCGTGAACGGTCCAGGACACCCTGGCGTGGTTTCGCCGCCATACTTCCGCCAGCGCCTACTGGACCCGGGCTCAGGCCGCCGTGACCTGCGACCTGACCCCGGGCCTGGCGCGCATCGCGGTGCCGACGCTGCTGGTGACCCCCGAGGACGACCATCTCATTGCGCCGGCGTCCGTGCACCCCTTGCGCCCTGTCCCCGGGGTGGTGGAACATCCTGCCGAAGACGGGGCACATGTTTCGCTTCAGCCACCCCGCGCTGTGCGGCGCGGCGGTGCAGGAGGTTTTGGTCGCGAGGCACTTCGCCGATGCCTAGCCGAGAGGCATGGCTCAGGTACACCATCCTGGCCGTGCAGCGGGAGGGCAACCGGCTGTTAGCCGCCCAACTCCGCCCGGTGGGGGTCACTCCGGCTCAGGCGGAGGTGCTGACCGTGGTAGACGCGTGGGGCCCGCTCTATCTTCGGCGGCTGGGGGGCCTGTTGGTATGCGAGGCCGGCAGTCCCTCACGGCTGGTGGCGTCCTTGGTGGCCAAAGGGCTCCTCGAGCGTTCGCCGGACCCCGAGGACCGTCGGCGCCTGGCGATTCGGGTGACCGCCGCCGGCCGCACCGCCGTCGACGCCATTCACCGTACGGAACAGGAACTGTATGCGCTCATGGCTCTGAAGTTGCCCGGCAGCGGCAGTTGGGCGGAAATTGCGGCCGCCCTGCTGGCCGGTACCGCCAGCGAACGGCCGCTCGAGCGGCGAGGCATTCACCCGACACCGGACTCGTGAGCGACGCTCGCCCGGGCCAGGCGAAATCGGTGAAACCAGAACGGCGCGCCACCCGTCTCATCCAAAAGCCCGTGCGGCCTGACCGGTGCCGGGGCCGACCACGTGAAAGGAACGGGATGCCGTGGAGGTGTGGGTGCGGCAGGTGTCTCAGCGCTTTCGCACGCACCGGGTGCTCGCGGACGTGACGCTCGCGTTTGGCCCCGGCCTGCACGTTGTGCTGGGGGCCAACGGCGCGGGCAAAAGCACGCTGTTGAAAATCATGGCCACGGTGCTCACGCCCACCCAGGGACGCGTGGGCTTCGACCGCTGGGAATTCCCGCGCGACGTGGCACACCTGCGGGCGAATGTTGGTTATGTCCCGCAGGGGGCCCACTTAGATCATCACTTGACGGCCCGCGACTGGGTCGCGGCCGCCGCCGTCCAGCGGGGACTCGGATCGTGGCGGGCGGCCGCCAGCGTGGCGGAAGACTTGTTGGAAACGCTGGGGGTCGCAGCGCAGGACCCAGTGTCGTTGACTCGCGCCCCCGGACGGGTGCAGCAGTGGGCCCTGGTGGCGCAGTCTCTTTTGGGCGCGCCGCCGGTGTGGATCTTGGACGAGCCCACCGAGCGCCTGCCCCCACGAGACCAGGAGCGGCTCGGCACTCTCTTGTTGGAACGCAGCCAATCGGCCACCGTCATCGTGGCGATGCACGTCGGTCCCGCGGTGATGGGGCGGGCCGGGCGCGTGGTGGTCATCGCCGATGGCGCGGTGCTGGCCGACGGGTCGCCCGAGGCCGTTGCCGCTGCCGGCGCGGGCCAAGTGCGTCTGACGCACTGGCCCGTCGATCTCTGGGACCGTGCGGGGGAGTCATGGCTGGCGGCCCTGCCGCTCGCCGGAGCTGCGGCGACGGCAATTTACCCGGCCGAGGACCGGGTGGCGGTGCGAGTGGTGGGCCCGGTGCCGGTGCCCCCGGACGTGACCGAGGAATTGGCGGTTCCGACAGTCGAAGACGGCCACCAGGCGTTGGTGCTGGCACGCCGACGGGTGGTGTCTCGATGACCGCGCGGCTCATCCGCTTGGAAATCCGCATGCTTGCGGGCTGGCTCCGACACACCCGGCTCTTGTGGTGGGTCCTGGTGGTGGCCGTCGCCGCGCCGGTGGGTGTGGTGGCGGTCGCCACGCTGCGCGAGGGGCCGCTGCCCTGGCTGGTGTGGGCGCCCATCCTGTGCATGCTGCCCACCAGCCTGGTGTGGGCGTACACGGGCTATCGGCGCGCGGCGGGGGATGTCGGCACGCTGCGGTCCGTGTGGCTGAGCTCCGGCGCTGGCGCCTGGGTGGCGGAGTTGGGGGGAATCGGGGTGGTCACCGGGGCTGCCGCGCTGCTCCTGACTGGTGGGGTGGTGGCCGTGACGGCGAACGCTCTGCAGGGATGGGCCGACGCCGGCGACCTCGCCGCCATGTTGTGGCTGGACTTTGCCCTGTTGTGGAGTTTCGGCGCGTGGGTGGGCAGCTTTTGGCCGGGACCCGCCGGCATGGCGGTCGTGGTGGGCGTGCCGCTGGCGGGCGTCGTGGCCAACACGACCCTGTTGGTAAGAAGCGCCTCGCCCGGTTGGATCCTAGGCACCGGGCTCACGGCCATGACGCCATGGACCGTGCTGGCGGGCGCCGGGTCCGACACCTGGGGCTTTGGCGGGTTTACCGGGCTTTTTCACGCCGTTATGGGCTTGATGGCCGCCGCCACCGTGCTGTTGGTGGGGGCCTCTCTCCTTCGGCGGCTGAACCTGCCAGACCGCCGGTGGCAGATGAGGGGGCCCAGCGCCTTCGTCACCCTCGCCTTGCTGGCCATCACGCTGGCGGCGGCGTGGCGTCCTCACTCCCCGTCGCCCACTCCGCCCGTAGGCGGGGCCCGTCAACCCGCCATCGCGAGCGAACGCATTGCGCTCGCCGTTCGCCGGGGCGGCACCGTGGCCGCCACGGCGACCATTCGTCCGGTATCGACACTGGCGGACCTGTGGCTCAACCCGGCACTCCAGGTGTCGGCGGTGAGCGTAAATGGGCGGTCCGTGCCGTTTCTCCGGTCGGGAGGCTACATTCGGGTGGCGGGCCACCGCGCCGGATCGGGCGCGGTCGTGGTGCGTTACGGGGGGCTTTTGGATGAGTGGGGCTGGTCTGGCAACGGCCGAAACCCGGTCACTACCGCGTTCACCTCAGGGGCGGGGGCGTACCTACCCGCAGGCGGCTGGTACCCGGTGGTGCCCCCAGACCCGACCCAAGTCAACACGCCAGCAGTTGCCCGGTACACGGTGTCGGTCCGGGCGCCTTGGCCCGTCGTGGAAAGCAACCTGGGGAGACTAGGGCTCAGGGCGGTGGGCCGTGCCACCACGGGGGTGACGCTGGTGGCCGGCACCTTCGCCCCGGTGGTGACGCATGGCATCACGCTGTGGGCGGGTCCGTCGGAGCAAGCGACCTTCCAACGGGCCTACGGGCATATGGGCATGATCCTGCCCTACGCGGAGGACTATCAGCCGACGGCCGGGGCCCTCCGCGCGGAAGCGGCCGGGGTGTCGGTCCGCCGCTTAAACGCCATGGACGTGACGTTTGGTTCGGTGCCCAATGGCCTGGTGGCCTTGGACAATCCCAACCCCATTGCGGCCCCGGTCGGCCCCTTGATCCTCTCGGGCACGCCCCCTTGGCTGCCGGCCATGTCCGTAGCTTTCACGGCCAACCCCGCCCTATCCATCGCGTTCACCGGGTCGGTGGATCAGATGGCGCTGTTGTGGTCGGCCATCTCGCCCCACTGGACGCGCTTCGCCTCGTTGGACCGGCCGTGGGCGGTCAACCAGCGGCCCGCGGATCGCGTGCTGCTTTGGCTCTTAAACCGTTGGCCGGGCCTGGCGGGCGTGGATGGCAGCGGTGTGGGCGGACCGTTTCCCACCCAGGTGAACGGTTTTGCGGGGCTCACGCGGACCCAGGTGCAGCCGCTGTGGCGACAGTTCGCCGCGGCCGCGGCGCACGGGCAGTGGCCCACCGCCCGCCAAGTGGCCCGGTGGCACGCCGTGGCGCGCCGGGAGGCGCCGCATGCGTGACGAGTGGGCTGGGCCACCGATTTCCGGTTGGTCTGCTACTGTGAGGGACAAGGCGGAACCGGCTCGGGGGTTGGAATCGACGGCTATGACGACCGCGGCAGACGAACGGGGTGGGGACGACACCCTGTACCGCGCGGCCCGGCAAGGGAGTGCCGAGGCGTTTGGAGTGCTGTACGCGCGCCACCGCGACGGGCTGTATCGGTTTCTGGTGGCGTGGAGCGGCGAGAGACTCTTAGCCGAGGACGTCGTGCAAGACGCGTTTGTCGCGGTGATGACACGCGGTCCGATGGGGTCGACCTCTTTTCGCTTTCGCGCGTATCTCTACCGGGCCGCCATGAACCGGGTGCGCGACGCCTTTCGCCAGCGGGGCTATGAGACGGTCGTGGATGCACAGCAGACACTCGGGGACGTGGCCCGCGGGGCCCGCTTTCCCGACCCGCCCTTCACGGAGGCGGTGGAAACCGCCGACGCGCTCCACCAGGCTTTGCAAAGTTTGTCGCGGGAGCAGCGCACGGCGGTGTCCCTGCACTACTTCGCGGATCTGCCCGTCCAACAGGTGGCCGAGGTGCTGGAGGTGCCGGTGGGCACCGTCAAGACGCGGCTGGCGCGGGCGTATCCCCGGCTGTTGGCCGAGTTGCGAAAGGGGGAGGGATCGTGAACCAGCCGCCAGGCGCCGAGGGACGCGATGCCGGGGACGGACGGCGCCGCGCTCGCACGGTGGAGTGGTCCGCGCTCGGCTTGTCAGCGGAGGACCAGGCGCTTTTGGCAAAGCACCGCGAGGAGTGGCCGGCAGTCGGCCCGGACCCGGATTCCACCACGCTGTGGGCGCGCATCGAGGCTGAGCGGGCTTCGGGGTGGCGGCTCCCCCTCGAAGCCGGGCCGCGCCGGGGTGCCCTGGTCCGGTTGGCATGGTGGCAAGTGGTGGCCCAGCCCGGTCGGCTGGTAGCACCCGCGCTGGCGGCCCTGCTACTTATCGCCGGCGAGCTTTTTACCACGCTCCTGCCCCACCGCCCCGTCGGTCTCGATTTATGGGCCATCATGGCGCCGTGGCTGGGTTTCTGGGCGGTGGGCCGAGGCGGCGCGGAGGTCGTTGGGGTGGTGGATGCGTGGACACGAATCGCGCCGCTGTCCGCGGCGCGCGCCCGCACTGCCCGCTGGGTAGGGGCGGCGTTGACGGGGGTGGTGGCGCTGGCGATTGCGCTCGGGTACGGGGGACTGGCGGATACGGCCCAGCTGGGTCGTTGGGCCGCCGAGGCCGGGGTGGGATTCAGCGCGTCGTTGGCGCTGGGACTGGCCGGCTCGGCCCTGCTACCGCCGCGCCGGCTGAACGGAGCGCTCACCGCGCTGGGGGTGGCCAACTTCTTGGCGGTGGTGATCGCCTTGACGGCGGGCCGACCCGAGTGGGTTCCGGTGCTGGCGCTCTTAAGGGCGCCGGTGGCCGTCTGGGGGCCGCTGGGTGCGGCCGTGTTGGCGTTTGGTCTCTGGCGCGCCCGTGGCGCCGGAGGGGAGCGGACGGCATGACACGTGAGCTGGCCAGCATTGGGGTGGACACTGTCGATTGCGCAGATGCCCGGGCTTTTCGGGCCGGTCCGGGTGTGACCTGGGTGGTGGACGACGGCAGCGGATCGGCACCGGCGCTCCTGGAGTGCCTGGCTGGCGTGGTGCAGCCGGCCGGGGTTACGCGTGTGTGGAACGACCGGCCGGCGGCCGCCGCCGACTTGGTGGGGTGGCAGCGCCGCACCACTCTGGTGCCCGACCGGCCTTGGGAGGCGGGGCACCTCTCGGTGCGCGGCGCCCTGCGGCTCGCCGCCCTGTTATGGAACCTTACGGGGGTCCGGTCGCGCGACGCCATCGATCGGGAAAGCGCCCGCTGGGGCTTGGATCCTTTGCGTCGCCGGCGGCTCGGCCACTTGTCGGGGGGTGAGATGCGGCGCCTCTTACTGGCGGCGAGCCTCCTGCCGGATCCCCTCGTATGGCTGGTGGTCGGTGGCGCGAAGGACCTGGACGCCCCGGGACGAGCCGTCTGGGCCGCCGTGCTGACGCGTGTCCACTTTGGACTGGGGCAGGCCCCGCGCGTCGCGGTGGTCACCGGGGAGCTTGACCCCGCCCTGGCCACGGTCAGGGTGCGCGTCTGACAGACCGAAGCCGAAGCATCGCCGACGCTATCGCCACGGGGCGCGACGGACGCGACGCCCTTCTGATACCATGGCAGGGAATCCTTCACCGCAGGCCGGAATCCATCATGGCCAAGCCGCCAAGACCACCAGGACCCTCGGTCCAAGGATGGCCCGACGCTGACCCGAATGACCCTAAAGAGGGGTGTCCATAGTGGCAGGACAGCATTCGCCGCGCCCCGTGCGGGCGGAAGACTACTGGCAGCTGAAGACGATTCATGAGCCCAGGATCAGCCAGGACGGTCGGCTGGCCGTGTACTTCGTGGAGCAGGCCGAGGAAAGCCACGACCGTTACCGTCGAGCGATTCATGTGCGAGAGCTCGTCAGCGACCGAACCGGGATCCTGGCGCAGGCCGGCGAGAACGCCCGGACTCTGGCCCTGTCGCCGGACGGTACCCGGGTGGCCTGGCTCGCCGGGGGCAAGGATTTCGCCCACGTCCGTCTGGCGCACCTTGACGACATCCTGGCGCGCGGAGCTACCGGAGGCGAGCAGTCCTCCGCGGCGGACGACGGGGAAAATCTATTCGAGCAGAAGGCGTTGGGCAGCGTCCTGCACTGGGCCCCCGACGGGCAATCCCTGGTGGTGGCGCGGGTGAAGGTTCACGAGCAGCCGGATGGCATTCGCGCCTACACGTCCCCGCGCTTCAAGGCGGATGGGTCGGGCATGGTCGACCCTGTGACCACCGAGGTATGGCAGGTGTCCGTGGACGGCGCTTCCCAGCGCCGGATCCTGAGCCACGCCGGGGCCATCGCATCCTCCGCTCTGTCGCCGGACGGCCGCCAGTTTGCGTTCACGGCGGCCCACGCCGATGAAACCTCGGTGTTCATCCAGGACTTGTTCCTCGCGGACGTCATGAGCGGAAAAACCCGTGCGGCCTTTGTGGGACGCGGCATGACCATGTTCCCGTCGTTCGCCCCTGACAGTCAGCACATTGTGGTCCTGGCGTCCCGGGACGATCTGGTGACGGACGGGACGGTGGCGGTGTGGGAGGTAGATCTGGCCCGCGGCTCCGCCCAGGACCTGGTACCCCAGTTTGATCGCCCGGCCATGGGTCAGGGCAGCGACCTGCGCTCGGCGATGAGCGCGTCGGGCCCGTCGTACACGTCGGGCCGCACCCGGGTGCGGTTCTTGGCCACCGACCGGGGGGTGTCGCGTCTCTACGAGGTGGACCCCGCGTCGGGGGAGCTCACCACCGTGACCCCCGAGGACCAAAAGGCCGTGGGACAGTATGCCCCAGCCGACAACGGCTCGGTCCTGTTCACGGCCAGCGATTCGACCACGCCCGACGAGCTGTACTGGCTCGATCCCGCGGGTCGGCAACACGCCCTCACGACGTTGAATCAGGAGGTGCGAGCCTCGTGGGACCTCCGAGCAGCGGAACCCTTTGCCTTCACCGGCGCCGACGGATGGCCCGTCGAGGGCTTTCTGCAGCGGCCGCCGGGTGTGGGCGCGGGCCCGTGCCCGCTGGTGCTGGACATTCACGGCGGCCCGCGCGGCAGCTTCGGGTGCGGCTTCAAGTTTGATGTCCAAGCGATGGCGGCGCGGGGGTTGGCGGTGCTGTATGTCAATCCGCGCGGGAGCGATGCCTACGGCAAAGATTTTGCCAACGCTGTCATCAACGACTGGGGGCACAAAGACTACCAGGACCTGATGGCCGCGGTCGATGCCGCGGTGGAGCGCGGCATCGCGGATCCCGCTCGCCTTGGGGTGACCGGGTACAGCTACGGCGGGTTCATGAGCACGTGGGTGATTGGACACACCAACCGGTTCAAGGCGGCCGCGCCGGGCGGCACCGTCACCAACCTGGTCAGCTTTCACGGCACCTCGGACATCGGGTGGTACTGGGGTCCGCTGCAGCATGCGGCCACGGTGTGGGGGGACATGCCGCATCTGTGGTCCATGTCGCCGCTGGCGTACGTCCAGCACGTGAACACCAAGACCCTCTTGTACCATGCGGAAGGCGATGACCGCTGCCCGATTGGGCAAACCGAGGAGTTTTACGCGGCACTTAAGGCACTCGGCCAAGACGTCACGTTTGTGCGCTATCCACGGGAAAGCCACGTGGGGCTCTGGTTTGGACCCACGCCCAGTCTCCGGGTGGATGTCGTGCGCCGCATGAACGAGTGGTTTGCCCGCGAACTCTAGTCTCGTGGTGGCTAGGCGTCGGCTGCCAAACGTCCCGGCATGCTGAGGACCGTGGCCACGGCAGGAGCCCGTGGTCCAGCGGCGGCGTGGCGACGTGATACCCACCATCGTCTTTTTTGGACACCGGTAGGCATCAGGAGGAGTGGACCTTGGGCCGCAGGGGGGTGTGGGCATGGCTCACGGCTGCGTCACGGCCTGTGCTGCCTGGCCAGCGGCAAGGTCATCCACCCCAACCACGCTTATCAGATGATGGGGGGTATCCCAATCCAGCACCCCGCCTCGTGCAGCTGCGCGATGGACAGCGCGGTGAACGTCTTGGTGGAGGACCCGATGGCTTGACATCCTCCCCACGGCTGAAGCCGGGGGATTCCCCCGAGCCGTGGCGCGGTTCCTGCTTCATCGGGAGGCCAACGCCCTATCCCTCCACAGGCAGCCCCCCGGTGCCCCCGGGCGGGGGAAACCGATCAGGCGGGATGGGGACGCAAGGGGACGCCCAAGCGCTGGCGCCCCCGATCTTCCAGCATCTCCGCCGCCTTCACGTCCGCCATCTTCGCGTACCCGCATGCCTGGCAACAAAACCGGTCGCGAGTCGGCCGGTTGGCTTTTGCCGTGTACCCACACTGCGGACAGGCTTGCGAGCAATAGGCGGCCGGCACCAACACCAACTGACCGCCCTGGGCCGCCAATTTGTACTCCAACACGGTGAGGAATTGTCCCCAGCCCATCTCCAGGATGGCGCGATTCAGCCCCGCTTTCTGACGCCCCTGCGTGCCCGGTTGCTCCACGGTACCCTTCGCCGAGGCCGTCATATTACCGATGCGCAGATTTTCTAAGGCCACCGTCGCGTGGTGTTGGCTGACGGTGGTGCTGAGTTTCTGCACAAAGTCCCGGCGGAGATCCGCCACGTGGGCGTACAGGACATTAAGGCGCCGCTGGGTCTTCTGCCAATTCTTCGAGAACTTCACTTGACGCGCCAGTTTCCGCTGAACACGGGTGATCTGCTGGCGCAAGTGCGCGTAAGCCGCCCGGGGGGCGTCGTAGATCGTCCCGTCAGAGAGAACCAGAAAATGTTTGACTCCCAAGTCCCCGGCGATACAGTCCGCCGGGTCTTGGGGGAGGGGATCGGCCACGACCTGTTCTGTCTGAAAACTCACGAACCAGTGGCGGCCATGCCGGCTGACGGTGGTGTTCTTGAGCACGCCGGGAATCGGACGGCCCTGGAAAAACTTCACCCAGCCAAGTTTGGGCAGATGCACGCGGTTCCCGACAATCTCAACGCCTTGGGGAAACCGGAGCGTGTCATCGCGGCCCCGCTTCTTAAAGGTGGGCAGGTGTTTCAGCGGCTGGGTGGGGTCAAAGCCTCATGGAATGCGCGGGCCAGATCCCTCAACCGCTGTTGTAACGGTTGGGACGGCGCGTCGGCCAAGAAGCCGCGCTCATGGGTGCCTTTCCAGAACCGGAACATCCCCGCCAAGTCGTCGTACCCCAGCAAGGGCCCCCCCTGCGCGAGGCGACGCCGATTCAGGGCCAGCGCCTGATTCTAGACGCAGCGGGCGTGCCCCACAAACGTGGTGAGCCGCCGGTCCACCTCGGGCGAGGGGTCCAGCCGGAACCGATAGCCGCGCCGGATGACCATGCCGCTCGTCCCCCCCTTGTTTGCGCACATATGGTCGATCGCCGCCATCATTCTAATGCCGAGGCCGGCCGGGGGCCACATTCTCGCGACGAATTGGCCAGCGCTGGGGGGGACATGTTGGCCCTCGCGGGCCAAAGGGCTTATATCCCCACGGCTAAATCCGGGGGTTTTACGCCCCATCTGATAAAGCGTGTCCTGGTCGGCCGCCATGCCGCTGTCGAGGTCGCGCACGCCCAAGCCGTCGGATATCAGCACGGCGTCGTGGTGAACAATGGCCGCCGCCGCCCCGACGACGTCGAAGGCATTCAGTGCCTCACGGATGACGGTCGTGAGCTCCCTCCCCTTGGCCTCGGATGTATAGGCCATGAGCGCCGCCTGTCTCCCTTCCCCCCACCGGCTGGGAAGCCGCTGCGAATTGCACGCGGTCAGCCCCCCGTATGGCACGCGGGCCCCGTGCGGTCAACGACGCTGGGTCACGATTCCCGCGCCGCCGTCTTACGAATCAAGTCCAGGGTGGCGGCCGTCGCTCGGGACGTGGTGGCCGCGGTGCCACGGGCCGCCTCCTCGCCGCGGATCGCCCGCTGGATATGCGCGATCTGGGCGGTGAACGACGGTGTCCCGTCACCCGCCGGGACGGTCGTGACGCGGCCGCCTTGGTACAGGGTCAACGTGTCACGGTCGATGGGATGAAATGGATTGGACGCGGTGATGGCCCCTGTGCTGCCCACGAGGCGAGTGAAGGTGTCGCGCCCCGAGGCCAGGCTGGCGCCAAACAGCAGGTGGCCGGTCTTAAACGCCACCACCCCTGCCGTCGTGGCGTCCACGCCGGTCGCATCCCAGTCTGCCAGGACCGCGGTCTGGAGGCCGGGGCCGCCAAACAGCTGGGTCGCCAGGTGCACTGGGTAGCAGCCCACGTCATACAACGCTCCGCCACCCAGCTCCGGCCGAAAACGAATGTTGTCGCGCGACCTGAGGGCAAAGCGAAAGCGCGAGTCCACCTCCTGCAGCGTGCCGATGGCGCCTTCGGCGATCCACGCTTGGATCTGCGCGAAGTGCGGTCGAAACATAAACACGAACGCTTCCCAGAGGGGGACCCCGGTCTTCCGTGAGGCGTCGATCATAGTGTCCACTTCGGCGGCGGTGAGGCCTAAGGGCTTCTCACACAGCACCGGCTTGCCCGCCTCCAACGCCCGCAGCACCCAGGGCAGATGCAGTGCGTTGGGTAACGGTACGTACACCGCGTCAACCAGGGGATCGTCCAGGAGTGCCTCGTATCCGGTATGCACGCGCTCGATGCCGTGCTGCTGGGCGTACACCCGGGTGCGCTCGGCATCCCGACCGGCCACCGCGACGGTGCGTCCCCCCGCAGCCCGGACCCCGGGTAGAAACGACGCTCGCGCGATGTTGGCGGTCCCTAAGATGCCCCACCGAACTTGGACAATCATGAGGACCTCCTTGAACAAGCGCCACGTCCCTTGAGTGCGGGTGCCGCAGTGACGCCAAAGTTTAGCACGGGGAGCACCCAAGCCGGCGGAACCGCGGGCAGCGGCGATTCATCATGCCCTTGACAGACCGTCGCCGGGGTGGTACGCCAAACGGAATCCAACCTGGACTAAGTTTCCTTAGATACCGGGACCAACCACGAAAATGAACCAAACTATATGGGGGCAAGCCGCTTGGCATCTGTCCCAAGGAAGCAAGGAGGGAGTTGGGCAACGTGTCGACTGATGACAGAGCCCGGGGCGCGGGAACCGTGACGGTGCGTGCCATGGCGGGCAAGAGCCGGGGACTGCTGCTCCTCATTGTGCTGGTGGCGGCGCTGCCAGCGTTTCTGGAGGGATTCGACAGCAATCTATACTTCTTCGGGTCGCCGTTCATCGTGCACAACGTGCATGCCAGCGCGGCGTTTTTGGGTACGGTGGCCACCGGGTTTGCGCTCGGGATCGCCATCTTCAGCCTGGTGGGGGGATACTTGTTTGATGCCTTCTCGGTGAAGAACACCGTGTTGCTATCAGTGGCCATCTTCGCCATTTTTACGGTGATGACCGGGGTGGCCGCGAGTCCGCTGTGGCTTTTTGTCACCCGCTTCATGGTGGGCGTGGGCATCGGAATCTTTCAGCCCGCGATCGTGGCGCTGCTGGGCGACATCTTCTGGGAAACGCGGGGGCGGGCGGTGTCCGCCTTTGCCGTGTTTTTCGGAGGCGGCCTGTTCGTGAGCCCGTATCTTATCACGCCGTTTCTTCCGCACTACGTGACGCCCTTCGTCCTGTCCGGGATTTTCTCGCTGCTGGTCATGGTCGTGTTTTACCTGGTGATCCCGAAAACCTACAAGGAGACCGAGAAGCGGACCGTGCGCTTTGGCGGCATCTTCAACCGCAACGTGTTTGTGCTCTCGGGGTCCATCTTTCTTTTCGGCATCGTGCTGTTCGGGTACCTGGGGTATTACTCGGACTTTCTCCTGAAAGGGCTCTCGCTGCCGCCTGCCCAGGCCGCCACGATTGCGTCGATGGGGGGGTTGGGCGGACTCATCTGCGCGTTTCCCATCGGGTATCTGGCCGACAAGGTTGGGCGCAAGAACATTGTGAGCTTGGCCGCCTTTCTCATTGCGGCCGGCAGCCTCGGCATCTTCCTGTTCGCCCCGAGCATTGCGGCACTCACGGTGTTTACCTTTGCGTTCGGCGCTGGGTGGGGCATCTATGTGGATCTGGTGTGTACGTTGGGACAGGACTCGGTGGATGACAACTTGGCGGGAACCGTCACGGGCTGGCTGTTTCTGGCCTTCAACGTGGGGGCGCTGCTGGGTGGCCCGATTTTTGCCGCCCTGCTGTCGCATGGCTTCGTGACGGCGGGGCTTGTGACCATGGGGCTCGCCAGCGTCTTGTCCCTGCTGCTGACGTTCGCGACGCGGGCCGTCACGGAGAGCAACGTTGTTCTGGCGCCTACGGAGGTGGCGACTCCCCGGTAGCTGTTCCAGCGGTGCGTTGGCATAGGGGGTGTGTGGAGAGGCAGCCTTTCGGCTCCCTCTCCACGCAGGATGCGGCCGCCCGCCACCGTGTGAAACCGCGGGGGTGGAAAGACCGCCTCGTTCTGAAGGCGGATCCTGCCGCAGGGGATGCCGAGCCGTGGGGGTGCATTCCCGTGGCCCGGTGGCCTGGCCGCGGGCGCCCCGGTTGGCGCCCACACCGGTTATCATGCGATTATGGACAAGCTGCCCCGCACGCTCTGGTGGCTCATTGCCGGCGTCGTGCTGAACAGTCTGGGATTCGCCTTTCTGTGGCCGCTGACCGCGATCTACCTCCATCAGGTGCTGGCCGAACCCATGCCCATCGTGGGCACGGTGCTGATGGTCCAGTCGGTCGCCGGGCTCGCGGGATCCGTCTGGGGGGGATCCCTCTATGACCGGTATGGCGCTCGGGGCCCGCTGCTGGTCAGCGCCCTAATGGCGACGGCGCTCTTTGCCGCGTTGCTCATGGATCATGCGTTTGGCGTTTACGCCGTCGCCACTGCGGGGGCGTCCCTGGCGGTCGGGGTCGTGTTTCCCTGCCTCAACGCCTTGGCGGCCCATTTGTGGCCGGCAGGCGGCCGTCGGGCGTTCAATGCCATTTATGTCGCCCAGAACGTTGGCGTGGCACTCGGATCGCTCCTGGGGGGCCTGGTGGCGACACTGGGGTTTCGCTGGACGTTTTTGGCTGCGGCCGTGTTGGTCGGCGCCTTCGCCGTCATCATTCTCCTGGTGTACCGCGGACCCGCGTGGGAGACGAAGCCGACCAGAACGCGCGCGCCGTCGGCGCCGCGGGCCCGCGGCACACTGGGTGTCCCCACCCTGATGCTGGCCGGCGGCCTGGCTCTGGACTGGATGGCCTACGTGCAGTGGCAGACCACCGCCCCCAATTTCATGCACGCCGAAGGATTCCCCCTGCCGCTCTACAGTCTCTTGTGGACCGTCAACGGAGGCCTCGTCCTGCTGGGCCAGCCCCTCATCTCGTGGGTGACGCGGCAGGTTCCCTCCGTGAAGCGGCAGATCCTGCTGGGCAATGCGGGCTTCCTGACGGCCTACCTGGGTCTGGCGGTCGTCCACCAGTACGCGGCCTACGTGGGGGCCATGGGCCTGGCCACCTTGGGGGAGATGCTGGTGTGGCCCGGCGTGCCGGCCGCCGCGGACCGGCTGGCGCCGCCAGGCCGCCGCGGACTGTACCAGGGCGTCATCGCGGGCGCGGGTGCCATCGGGCGGGCGTTCGGCCCGCTGGCCGGGGGCCTGCTGTTCGTGGCCAGTGCGCCTGCACGCTTGTATCTGGCCATGGCGGGCGTTTACGTCGCGGCTATCTTAGTCTTTGTGCTTCACGACCGGCGCGCATGGGCCGGAAGTGCGCCGTATCCTCGCGCTCCGCAGTCCTGATTGGACCCGGGGCTCGGCTTCGTCCCGCGATGTGGGGGGCGCGTCTGGGAACCTATGAGGGGTGGTCGACGGGAGCGCGGCGCCTCGGCGTGGCGAGCCATCGCGACACCTGCAGGAGTTTTGCCCGCGCGCGCCGAATGACCTGGTGATTTCTTCGGGGTGGACAAGTTTACTTGCTGCCAAGGAGGCAACCGTTCGTGAGTCAACCGGCGCTGGACGCGCCCCGCCCCGTGGCACCCCGCATGAGTGAGGTGCTGAACCCGAAATTGGCGCTGCTCCTGGTGGTGGACGCCCTCCGTGTCCTAGCCAACTACATGCTGATGCCGTTTTTGGCCATCTATTTTCATGTGGCGCTTGGGTTTTCCCTGCCGCTGGCCGGCCTGCTCGCGGGGCTGCCGTTTCTCTCCGGATGGCTCTTGGGGGTCGTGGGCGGCTATCTCGTGGACCGGCTCGGCCTGGTCCGGTCTTATGCCGTGGGCGGTTTGCTCACGGCCGTGACCGTGGCAGCCCTGGGGCTGGTGCATGCGTTCCTGCCCGTGGCGGTGATTCTCATTGTATTTGGCGCACTGCGGCCCGTGGGCCGCAATGCCATCGATGCGCTGGCCAACCAAAACGCTAAGCCAGAGCATCGTGGCCTGATGCAAAACTATCTGTATTGGATGTCCAATGCCGGCGTGATGGTGGGGCTGTTGGTAGCCGCCGAGGTGCTGGCGGCTGGCCACAGCGCCACCCCCCTCTTTGTGGTGGCCGGCGTGCTGGCGCTGCAGGTGGTGCCGATTTATGTGGGGTTTGCGGGGGGAGATCACGCCACCCGCGATACGGACGGCCAGTCCGGTGCCGACAAGGGGTTCGGCGCCGCGATGGCAACCTTGACGAGCGACCGAGCCCTTATGCTGGGGGCGACCGCCATGCTGGCCGTCATCTTGGTGGAGGCTCAGCTGAACGCCACGATGCCCTTGGACCTCACGCGGCACTTTGCCAACGGCTCGCAGCTGCTCGGTCCCCTGCTGGCCATCGACAGTGTGATGGTGCTGGCTTTCCAGCCGCTAGTCGGAAGGTATCTGGGGCGATTTCGCCCCACGCGGGTGTTTCTCGCCGGGGCGGTGCTGGGGGCGGCTGCGCTGGGGCTCGGGGGGGTGGCCAACTCGGTCGGCCTGTGGGTGGCGGCCATGGTTCTCTACGGCCTGGGCGAAATCTTGTGGGCCACCCAACTAAATCAGTTGCTGGGTGAGCTGCCGCTACCCGGCCGGGAGGCCCTTTATTTCAGCGTCGTGGGCATGGCACAGTCCAGCGCCATGTTTTTGGGCCTGACGCTGGGTCCCACGCTGCTGCGGGGGGCACCCGACGTGCTGTGGGGCGGGCTCATCGTGGTGTCGGTGGCCGGGGCGTGGGCGTTTTTTGGCAGCACCGGCGCGCTGCGCCAGCGTCAGCTGGCCAAGCCCGACGTGCGGGTGCGGGCGCCGGGCTTCGAGGAGCCGGCGGTCAGCGCCGCCGAGCTGGCCGCGGTGCCCATGTTCCAGGGCGGTGGAGCGATTCTCCCCATTGCCCGCGTGTCCGAGACGGCCATCTTTGGGGTGCCGGTCAACACCACGCCCATCGTGTTCCTGGAGGCGCTCAGGCCGTCCGAAGGGGATCGGGTGTGGAGCTACGGCTCGACGCGCGAGGTGGCGGCCGGCGCCATGCTGGTGGAGGCTGGGGCAGCGGAGCGGACCGTGTACCTGCTGGAGGCGGGCGAGCTGGATGTGCTGGTGTCGTCGGCGGACGGCCACGCAGAGCGGCTGACGCAGATGGTGGCCGGCTCGGTGTTTGGCGAGCAGGCGTTTTTGGACGGGCTGCCACGGTCCGCCTCGATTCGGGCCGGGACGGCGTGTCGGGTGCGGGAGCTCACGTGGGAGGGATTCCAAAGCCTCTCGGCGCACGAACCGGCGTTGGCGCAGACGGTGCTGCTGGACTTGGCGCGGGTGGTGTCGGAGCGGCTCCGCCGTACCACCGAGGCCATGAATCGGCTGCGGTCCGCGTAGGTGCCTGAGCGGAGGGCGGGCGTGTGAATCTCGAGTATGAGCGGCGGGTGCGAAGGCTCGCCATGGCGTGGCTGGATGCCCTGGATCCCGCCCATGCCCGCCTCTTTCGTCGTGAGGCGCTCCGGGGTTTTTCGGTCGACGGCCAAGCGGTGGCCCTCATGAACGAACAGGGCGGCATCATGAAGCCGCGGCAGCTGGAGGCCGCTCTGTCGATGCGCACGGCTTTCACGCCGCCGGGCGGGACGCCGCCGTACGCGGACGAGCCGGGGCAGGAGGGTCTGCAGCGCTACATGTACCGGGGAACCGACCCCGCCGCCGCCCCCAACCGCGCCATCCGAATGGCCCACGAGGCGGGGCTCCCGCTGATCTGGTTTTTGGGGGTGGCGCCGGCGCTGTACCTGCCTATCTACCCGGTATGGGTGGTGGGTGAGGAGCCCCGCGCCCTCCGGTTTGTGCTGGCATTTGAGGAGCAGCTGTTCGTGCCCGTGGGGCAATCCCTGTCCGAGGACCAGCGGGGCTGGGTGGACCGGGTGACCAAAGCGCGCCTGCATCAGGCGCGCTTTCGGGCCCAGGTGCTGAACGCCTATCAATACCGGTGCGCCATGTGCCGACTGGGGGTGCCTACGCTGTTGGACGCGGCGCACATTCTGCCGGATGCGCATCCACGCGGGCTTGCCGTGGTGCCCAACGGCCTCGCGCTGTGCAAGATTCACCACGCGGCGTTTGATCAGAATCTGGTGGGCATCCGTTCCGACCTGGTCGTCGCCGTTCGCCGCGACATTGCCGCGATTCAGGACGGACCCATGCTGGAGCACGGGTTAAAAGAGCTTGCGGGCGCGAGGATCACGGTGCCGTCGCAGCAGGGGCTCGCGCCGGATCGGCACCGCCTGGAAGAACGCTGGGCGGAGTTTCTGGCCACGGGGTCGTAAGCGCCAAAACCGCGCGTAGGATGGACGCCGTCCACCGCGAGCGGCAAGATCCGTCTGGGTGGCTGTGGCCGGATGCGCCACACCGAAAGGGGTGGCAGCGGTGGCACGGATCCAATTCTTACTGCCTTCGGTGGGTCCCAGCGGAGGCGTCTTTTCGATCTTGCGACACGCGGACGGCTTGGCCCGATCCGGCCATGACGTGGCGGTGGTCACCATGAAGCCGCCCAACCCCCACATCCGGGCGGTCCTGCCGGCGGCGGTGGCCAACCTGCCGATAGCGGTTCTGACCGCGGACGGGCTCCCACCGGCCGATGTGCAGGTGGCGACGCACTTCACCACCGTGCCCATCGTGGGGCAGGCGCCGGGGAGGTTGAAGGTGCATTTCATGCAGCACCTGGAGGAACTGTTTGCCGTGGACGAACCGGATCCGGGGTCGTTTGTGGAGGCGGCCCGCTACTGCTTTCGGCTGCCGCTTTATCGCCTGGCCAACTCGCGCTGGCTGCAGCGGCAGTACGAGCGCCTCTATGGCTCGCGTCCCGTGCTGGTGCACAACGGCGTCGATGCACCGGATGAGGGACCCTTGACCGACTGGGCGACGGGCCCGAGCGTCGTGCTGAGCTCCGCCCAAACGTTTCTGTGGAAAGGGGCCCGCGAGGCGTTCGCCACGATGGAACTGGTGCGGGCGGCACTGCCGTCACGTGATGTGCAGTGGCAGGTATTTGGCCATGCGGACCGCATCCCCGAGCGGCCGTGGATCCGCCGGTTGGGGATGGTGCCGCACGACGAGCTGCGACAGCATTATCAGCGAGCGCAGGTCGTGCTGTCGGTGTCGTGGGCCGAAAGTTATCCCCTACCGGTGCTGGAAGCGATGGCCGCGGGCACCGTGGTGGTCACCCAGCCGGTGGGCACGGAGGAATGCGCCCGGGATGGGGACACGGCCTGGGTGGTGCCCTCGCGGGATGTGGACGCGGCGGCGCGGGCCGTGGCCCGCGTGCTGGCCGACGGCGAGGCCGCGTCGCGGCCCATGCGGGAGCGGGCGCGCCAAGAGGCGGCCCAGCACTCCTGGGCCCGCGCCACGGCGCAGATGGAACAGGCGCTGGACCACGGGCTGGCCGACTGGCATCCCCCCAATGCCGCCGCGGTGACCGGGCGGCTGTTGGAGCGGCTGGGCCTCCCGTCCGCGACGACGCAATGATGGGACCGCGCGTCACCATTGTGATGCTGGCATGGAATCACGTGGAGATGACGGCCGAGGCCGTCGGGCACGTCTTGATGAACGCCGCGCTGCCCACCCAGCTGGTCATTGTCAATAATGCGTCGACCGACGGGACCCGCGCGTTCTTGGACCGCCTGCCCCGCCAGTTGGGGATGGTGACCGTGCAGCGCGTCGACAACCTGGTCAACGTGGGGTTTCCGGCCGGGGTCAATCAGGGGCTCGCGCTGGCGGACGGCGACTACGTGGTGTTGCTCAACAACGATGTGCTGGTGCCGCGGCAGTGGGACCGTGATTTGGTCGAGGCCTTTGAATCCCATCCCGAGCTGGGCCTCATCGGCCCGGTGACCAACCGCGTCACCGGGCCGCAGCAGCGGTCGGCTCCCTATGCACTGCCTGAGTTCCTGGACTATGCGGCGCTCTGGCGCTCCCAGGGCGGCCACGCGGTGAAGCCGGTGCCGCGTCTGGTGGGATTTTGTCTCATGGCGCGCCGCGAGGTCCTGGAGCGCATTGGAGGATTGGATGCCCGGTTCAGCCCGGGGATGTTCGAAGATGACGATTGGGGGGTGCGGGCCCAGATGGCCGGCTACCTACTTGGCATCTGCACCCGGGTGTACGTCCACCACGTAGGCAGCGTATCGTTCGGAGAGGACCTGGACGGGACCCGCACCCTGCTGCGCCACAACGGCCGCCTCTTTCAACGCAAGTGGCGACGCCAGAACGCAGCTCATCCGAGCACCATCTCCCTCCCACTGGCCCCGGCTATCCGGCCCGCCGGCTCCGCGGTGATGGGGATGGCGTCGGATTTTGCGCCGCCGGCGCGTCGGGCGCTCGCCTGGGCGTATGCCGTGGGTCGGTACGGGGTTGCCCGGCCCTGGGTGGTTTTGCTGGACCCCGCGCTCGAGGATGCCGATGCGGTTCGGCGCGAATTGGCTGACGCCGCCGGGGCGCTGGGCCTCTCGTGGGGTCCCCACGTTGCGTTGCACGTGGAATCGTACCCGTACGCGCAATACCTGTCGCGTCTGGCGGTGCCAGGCTCCACCCTCGTGCTCGGCGGCGCGCCGATGGATCCCTGGTTCCAGCAGAGCCTGGCTCCGTGGGGCACCCCGGTCGTGGGCGCGGGTGGGGCCGACCGCGAACGCGGATGGGCGCTGGTCTGGAACGAAATCGAGGCCAGTCATGCTTGAGCGGCGGGGGGTGGACCCCGCCGACGTTCGCACGGTGGCGCAGCAGATCGCCCTGTGGCTGGGCGGCGCCGAGACGGCCGAGAGTGTGCAGCGACGACTGCTCGATCCCCAGGAAGCGGATCGCCCCCTGATGGCTGCGCGGGCGTTCCTTGACGAGGGTCCGGATCGGCGGGCGCTGCTGGACCTTCTGACGGCGGTTGGCTGGCGCCGGCGGCTTCTGGTGTGCGAGTCTGAGCCGGACCTCGGCCTGTCGGCCCAGTACTGGCGAGCACGGGGATTCGAGGTCGTGCGGCCCCATGAAGACCAAAGCCCGGTGGACGCCATTCTGCTGGACAGCGGTGCCATGCCGTCGGACTTCGGGGAGTGGGCCGCGCGCCTGCCCACGTTGGGACTCGTGTGGGGCGGACCGGAGGTCGAGACAGCCTGTCTCACGGCCGGGCTCACGCCGGGGGAGTCTCTGACGGAAGGCGGTCGCACGCTGTATCGCCGGCTTCGGCCCGTGCACGTGGTGGTGCCTGTGTATGGCGCGGTGGCGTATCTCGAGGAGTGCCTCGGAGCCCTTGGGGCGGCCACCACCCATCATCCGCTGTCGGTGGCCATCATCGACGATGCCACCCCGGACCCGCCCGCCGCCGCCCGCATTGCCGAGCTGGCCGCCACGTGGCCCGGCGCGCACTTCATTCGGCATGACGAGAACCGCGGATTTCCCGCCACGGCCAACGAGGGCATGGCGCTCAGGCCACCGGGCAGCGACGTGGTGCTGCTCAACTCCGATGCAGTGGTGACGCCGCACTGGCTGGCCAAATTGGCGGAGGCGGCGTGGAGTCGTCCCGGGGTGGCGACCGTGACGCCGCTGTCCAATTGGGCCGCGGACCTGTCCATTCCGTGCTCGCTCCGCCTGGCCGCCGCGTGCTCGCAGTTTTTGGAGAGCCGTCCCGCGGGATCGGGACGGCCATTCCCCGAGGTGCCGTCGGGCGTCGGCTTCTGCCTGTACATCCGCCGCGAGGCGGTTCTGTCCGTCGGACCTCTGGATGAAGCGTTTGGGCTGGGCTATGGGGAAGAAGTGGACTTCTGCCGCCGGGCGCACGCCCACGGGTTTCTGAACCTGCTGGATGACCGCACGTTTGTGTATCACCACGGCCATCGGTCGATGGACGAGCGCGGGGTGGTCCGGGACACGCCGGTTGGCCAGCGGGCGGCGGACGAGGAACTGCTGCGGCGCTACCCGGCCTTGAGGGTGGCGGTGGCCCGCTTTTTGGCGACCGGCCACGTCCGGGCGATTCGCGAGGCCTGGGAGGGACAGATTCGCATCTACCGGCCCAAGCAGCGGCCGCGGCTCTGGCTGCAGGTGTGGACCGACCCGCACCACGGGTCGGGTGGCGTGGAGAGTGTGAGCCGCACCCTGGTGGTCTTGCTGTCGCCCCAGTACGAGGTGCTGGTGAGTTGGACGGACGCGCGGCGGGTGTATTTGGACGAGCCGGCCGCTCGTCTTGATGAGCGCCACCTCCCGCGATCGTCGTGGCCGCTGCCCCCGGCCGCGTGGGACGGGGGGCGTCTCGTGGCCGACCCGCACCTGATTTCGGCCTGGGCCGACATGTTTACCCGCTACCGCGTGGACGCGGTGTATGCGCTGCATACCCTGGGGGCCGCCCCGGTCGCGGTGGCGGCCGCGAAGACGCTGGGCCTGCCGGTGCTCCTGGCGGCGCATGACTACGCTCTGCTGTGCCCGGACTACACCTTGATGGGTCCCGCCGGCCACCACTGCGGCGCGCCCGACGATCCCGATGGCTGCCGGGCGTGCCTGGCCGGCAAAAGCGAGCTTGTGGACGACCGTGCGCCGCAGCATGGGGACATTCGGCGCTGGCGCGCCACGAGCCGCGAGCTCCTAGCCATGGCCGATCGGGTGGAATATCCCTCGCGGGCGGCGCAGCACCACGTGGAAAGAAGGCTGGGCGATACGCCCGCTGTCGTAATTCCACCGTGGCGCGAGCCTCCGCGCCGCGCCGCCCCCGCCCGCGAACCGGATCGGGTGGTGGTGGTGCTGGGGTACCAGGGCGCACAGAAGGGGCAGGCGCTCCTGTTGGATCTGGTGCCCGCGCTGCTACGCCGGGGTGTAGCGGTGCATTTCCTGGGCACCGCGGGCCATCAGTGGCCGACGCTGGAAAACCTCGCCGGGGTGTCGTTCGGGGGACCGTACACCCCCCGCCAGGTTTATGGCCACCTGGCGGCGGTCAATCCCTTTGCGGTGGTGCTGCCCTCAGCCTACGCCGAAACCTTTAGCCTGACGCTGTCCGAAGCGTGGCTGGCCCATCTGCCGGCGGTAGTGTCTCCGTTTGGGGCTCCCGCCGACCGCGTGCAGGAAACGGGCGCCGGAGTGGTGGCATCGGCGTACACCGTCGCGGCGTTTGTGGAGGCGGTGGAGGCCGTCTGGGGGGGCCGGCAGGAGTTTCGCGCGGCGGCCCAGCGAGCTGCCCAAGGTCTCGACTCCTACACGGCGTACGGAGCGCGCCATCTGCATCTCCAGGGTGAGCTCTTGGGGGCGCGGCGACCCGATGCTCCCGCGCCGGATCCAGCCTGAAGTGCGGTCCTCTCAGGGGATCCCGGGCAGCGGGCCGTCGGTGCCTGGCGCGAAGGTCTGCAACCCGCACAGTCGCGCCGCCGCGGCTTGGCGCAAGTCGTAACTGATGAACCCGTCCAGTGGGGCGATAGCGGTGATCTCCAGCGCCGATGCCACGTGTACGGCGTCCAAGGAGCGCAACCGAGGCTCTGGCACGGCACCGGCGGCCTGCAGGAGCGCCGTGGTGACCGGCACCAGGGCGATCGCGGCCAACACATCGTTGGCCTGCTCCAACCACTCGGGCAACGGGAGCGACGAGTCCCCGGCGGCGGCGCGCCGCAGGGCTCGGGGCAACTCCACCAGCGTCAGCTCTGAGGAAACCCACTCGGCGGCTTGCATGAAAAGCACCAGGGAAGGCGTCTCGGGCTCCCGGCGGACCAGCTTCACCAGCGCCGAGGTGTCCAAATAATAGAGGCCGTCGCTCACCGCTCTTGCCGCACCTCGTCCAGCGCCCGGCTGAGCGTATAGGGATCGCCCGGTCCATCCAAGGGTTCGGGCAACACCCGCCGCAGGGGCCGCGTCACCCGTCCCTCGGCAATGAGCCGGTCCAAGGCATTGCCAGTCGCCGGGGGCGGCCCCAACTCGGCCACCGGCCGATTGCGATCCGTGACCAAGAGACGCTCGCCCCGGGCCACGAGCTCCAGATAGTGACTGAGACGCTGGCGCAGTTGCGCCACCCCTACGGTCTTCATGTACATCAATGTAGCACAACCAGCACCGGATGCCCGAGGGAGAAGGGCAGGTCGGGGTGGAGGCGCATGCCCTCCGAGACGACTGGCGCGGGTCAGCGGCTGACTAGCCGGGCTCTTTGTCCCTGTGCCCTGACGGCGTGGCGAAATAGGCCGGAGGATTGGCGTGCTCGACCGAATGAACGGTCATCGCAAGGCCAGCTGGGCAGCGGCAGCCCCTCAAACCGGGGCCGGCTAAAGAGAAAACCTTGGAACAGCTCTACCCCGATGTCCAGTAGGGCGCACAGGTCATCGGGGGATTCCACCCCCTCCGCCACGACTGTGGCACCCAGTTGCCGACAGACGTCGGTCACTGTGGTTGCGACCGTGCGTTGGGAGGGCGATGCCGCCACGCTGCGCACCGAGAGGCACCGCCTTATGGACCAGTACCAGCCGTCTGCCGCCCAGAACCGGCGGGTGTTGTACATGCCGACGGCCACCACGGGCGAGGTGACGCTGCCCCCCGTGCCCGGGGTGACGGCGCAGTACAATCCCCTCACCACCGATCAGTGGTACAACAACTGGCGAATCGGTTCATAGCGCCAGAACCGGGGGGCGGGCAACGTGTCCATCGTGGTGCGGCGAGACGAATGGGGGGTGGCCCACATCCGGGCGCCGGACGAGGGCGGCGCCTTCTACGGGCAGGGATGGGTGCACGTCCAGGATCGCTGGATCCAAATGGATGGCGACCGTCGCAAGGCTTACGGGGAGCTGGCCGCCGTGCGGGGACCGTCGGCGCTCGCGTCCGACCAGTTCTGGCGGCCGCTGGCGCTCAGGTCAGTGGTGGCGGACGAGTATCGCGGCTTGGACAAATCCACCCGGACCATGGTGGACGCCTACACCGCCGGCGTAAATGCTGCGCTCGCGGCCTCGGACCGCGAGGGGGCCGCGCCGTGGCGGGGTGAAGACTGCCTGGCCGTGTTCAAAGCCCGCCATCTGCTGATGGGCGTGGTCGAGCGCAAGCTCTGGTGGAGTCGCGTGGCGCGGCGAGCCGGCATGCGCGCGCTCACGGACCTGGTGCGGATGCTGTCCGGTGACTCGCTCCTGATCGTGCCCCCGGGAGGGAGGGCCTGGGGACCGCCTGCGAATCTTGACGCGGTCATCCTCCCGGATCCCGCAGTCGAGGGTGAACAGGGCAGCAACAGCTGGGTGCTGGCAGGGTCACGCACGCAGGGGGGCCGCCCGCTGTTGGCCGGCGATCCCCACCGTGGGGTGGAGCTGCCCAATGTGTACTATCCAGTGCATGTAGCGGGCGGCGCCCTCGACGCCATTGGGCTGTCCTTCCCGGGCGTGCCGGGGATGCCGCACTTTGGCCACAACGCGCGGGTGGCATGGGCCATCACCCACACGGGCGCCGACACCCAGGATCTTTACGTGGAGAACGCCGCGCAGGTGCTCGACGCGCGGGTCGAGGCGATCCCCGTGCGTGGTGCTGGGGACGCGTCCGTCGTGTGTGAGCGCACGACCCTCGGACCGGTCGTGGCGCGGTGGGACGGCGATGCCGTCCTGGTGCTGCGCGCCACGGCGCTCGACGCCGTTCCGGCGCAGTATCGGTGTCTGCGGGACATGCTCCACGCCGACAGCGTGCCGGCCCTGTTTGCGGCGCAGCGAGGCTGGGTCGACCCGGTGAACAACCTGCTGGCGGCGGACACGGAGGGGCACATCGGCTACTTGATGCGGGGCCGCGTGCCCCTGCGCCCGGTGGAGAACCTGCTGGGCCCCGTGCCGGGCGATGGGCCGGACCACCACTGGACGGGCTTCATCCCGTTCGACGCATGGCCGTCTGTGGTGGATCCCGAGGGGGACCTCGTGGTGACCGCCAACAACCGCGTGGTGGGCCCAGACTATCCCCACCGGATCGCCCCGGTGTTTGCGGCTGACCATCGCGCCCGGAGAATTTGGTCCGTGCTGCAGGAGCGCCCGCGCGGGTGGACGGCGGACACGATGGCGGCGGTGCACCGGGACGTGCGGTCTTGCCCCGCGGCCACCTTTGCGCGCTGGAGCCGCGATTTGGTTCCCGCCACGCCGCTCGAGGCGGTGGTGCTGCAGCGCCTCGTCGGGTGGGATGGATCGTTGGATGCGGAGAGTGCCCTGCCCCTGGTGTACAACACCTGGCGGGAGCGGGTGGCCAAGCGGGCCCTGGCCGATGTGGTCGGGGAAGATCTGGCCCGCGAGGCCGCCACCGGGGCTCACGCCGGCGCCGTCGCCACGCTGGCCCGCCTGCGGGCCCGCGTGGTAGACCTGCTCCCGGACCTGCCCGCCGAGGCAGCGACCGACGCGTTTCACGAGGCGGTGGCCCAGCTGGGGGCGCGTTGGGGACCGGACTTGTCTCGGTGGCGCTGGGACGCGGCGCACCGGGTGCAGGCCGCACACCCCCGGGCGGCCGGTGGCTCCGGGCCCTGGCCCCGGCTGGACGTGGGACTCCCCGGGGACGGCGATACGGTGCGGGCCGCGTCGTATGGGCCGGGCAGTTTTCAGGTGACCGGCGCCTCGGTAGCTCGCTACGTGTTTGACGTGGGGGCCTGGGACCAGTCGCGGTGGGTGGTGCCGGGCGGCACCGCCGAGGTCGGCCCGACGGCGCTGAACCAGCTGGACGCCTGGGCGGCCGGTACGCTCCTGCCTATGTGGTACAGCGAGGACGCTCTGAAGCCCCACATCACGACCTGCTGGGAGCTCGGGGCGCCGACAGGGACTGGGGGTGCGCCAATGGGAAACAACCCCTCCAGCGCCTCGCCGAGATTCGGCACGCGTCCCAGCCCGCCGGGTTAGGTTCGAATCAGGAAGTCTTCCTCGAGCGGCCGTTCATCGCGATGGACCGAGACGTAAAGATGGTAAAGGCTGGAGACGACGTGGTGCACGGTGTGCTCTCGCGGCACGCCGTCGCTGGAAAGCGTCGTGCGCGACAGCACCAACAAGGGAAATCCGGCCGACACGTCCAAGGCGGCTGCCTGGCGGGCCGAGGCGGCTTCGGCCGAAACGGTCCAGCGCGCTTCCTGGAGGGGTGCCGAGATGGTGGCAGCCAACAATCCGTAGACGGTGGTTGACGCCGCCTGAGAAAACTCGAGGGTCAGGTTGGTCCAGAGATAGCTGGTGGTGAGGGCCATCGGCCGCTGATTCACGCGATACAACCGCTGCAGCCGCCGAATCTCCGCTCGGGCCGCGATGTGCAGCACCTGGGCCACGTCGCGCGAGGCGGGCACGAGGTCGCAGGTGAGCAGTTCAGCGGTCACGGCGGCGCCGCTCCGCCGCAACGCGCCATAGAACCCCTGCAGCGCCCCCATCTCCATCGTGACCACGTCGTTTCGGACATACGTCCCTTTGCCATGATGCGTTTCCACCAGACC
>JAJZWS010000015.1 GCA_021846565.1 Bacillota bacterium | reverse complement strand
CGTGCGCGGCGGATCCTCACACGCTCGCTGGATCCCCCACGGCAGCGGCCACAGCGCGCGCGGCATCAGGGCTCAGGGATACCCAGACGACCGCTCCCGACGGATGGTGATAGGGCACCACCCGGGATGCCCGCCGCGCATAAGCCAGCACCCAGGCGTAGGTGGTGGCATAGGGGAGCGGGTTGTAGGCTGGCGCGTCCGCCCCCCGCTGGCGCCAACCCCCGTAATACTCTCTCAGGTCCAGCGGGCCGAGACAGTCGACGAGGGTGGCCACCCCCACGATGGTGCCCGTGCCGCCCGCAATGATCCCAATGGCTCCGCGAATCCGGGTGGCCCGGCCTCGCATTTCCCACGTCTTTATGCCAGACACGATGCTGCGCATGCGGCTCGCACACCACCAACGCGCGCGTGGGGGGCGCCGGGCGGCCCTCGGCGGCGTGGTCGGCGAACCATGTCAGCTGGCGCTGGGCGGTCATGCGCGGGCGGCGGACGACAGGCGTTGCTGGGTGGCGGCCACCATGGGGGAGATGGCCGCGTCGGGATACGGATGCACGGCGCTCGCATTGATCTCGCAGAGACCAAACCGCTCGGGTCCCCTGGCCGGCCGATCCCAGAAAAAGTCTGCGTCCCAAATCACCGGGAGGTCATCGGCGTCCAGATGGACCGCGTCCAGCAGCGCGGGGACCCACTCGCGCTCCATGCGCGCACGAAGCCCCTGGAAGCGTGGGTCGGTGGGCGGTGAGTACTGCCGCGGGGTGGACGGCATCGGCTGTTCGCCGGGGCCCGCCGTGAGCGCCCCCACCCGCTGGTGGCCGAAGCCCGCCACGGTTTCGCCCGACAGGTAGCAGCGCACCATGCCGTCGGGGCTGGGCCGCCGGTAGGGCTGGTCCACCCAGGTACCGCCGGCCCAGTACTGCTCCATGGTGGCCTGAAACGCGGCCCACGGCATGACGGCCCCCCCCTCACGGTCGGTGGCTCTCAGGACGTGCACCGTTGACGCACCCGCGTCACCGCTCATCCACGTGAGACGCCATACGCCGGCGCCGCCGTTGCCCCTCACCTGCTTTAACACGCGGGGTCCCTCTTGGAGACGGCGCTGGAACGCCGGAAGGCTCGTGGGGCCCCCGTCCAGATGGTGGGCGTCCCCCAGCGACCAGGTCATGGCTTCAGTGTCCACCAGCACACGCTTGGTGCCCATCTGCTCAATCACGGTGGGGTGCGCACTGACCAGCGTGCCCCGGCGTGCGACCCGCTCCAGCATCGGGTCCAGCACCGAGCGGTCCTGCCCGTTGTGCACCGGGTTCACAAACACCAGCACCGCGTCGGCCTGATTCAGCCGGTGCTCGGCCTCTCCGCACCGCTCGTCGCTGTACATGACGGTGTCCGCCGGGAGGCCGGCCGCGAAAAACGCCCGCACCAGGGCTCCAAAGCGTCCGCGGCCTTCGCGTGCCGCGTGCTCGTCTTCGCGGTCCGCCTCCTCAAGAATCGCCACCGTGGGTACCATGTGGTGCTCCACCTCCTCCACAACCTCACGAAATGTTTGAGTCGTCACCGTGTCCCCGTGAACGTCGGGGCATCGGCCGTGATCCGACCCATCTGGGGATCGACGCCGAAGTGGCGCTGGAAGCCTTCCTGGAATCCGTCGGCCACCCGGTCCGGCAGGTCCGCCGGGTGCTCGGGCAAAAGCTCTGACATAAAAAGCACGGTGGTGGTGGCCGGCGTTACCAACCCGGCCCGTGACTGTCGCCACATGAGCTGGCGGGTGAGCACGGTCGAGCCGGCGGCATATGCAATCTCGCCTTCGGGTACCGGAACCGGCGCGTCGGCGTCCAGCGCCCAAAACGTGTCCCCGGCACGACTCGTGCGCAGCACCACGTTTTGGGGCAGGGCGCCCACATCAAAGGCGCCGGCCGGCACCACGTGCCGCAGCGCGACGGCGTTGTAGAAGTCGACCAGCGGATTGATGGAAAACCGGCGTCCGCGCTTCATGGCCCGGCGCAGCACCGCTTCGACCGACGGGGGGAAGTCCTTGCGGGACACCCCGCCTGTCTTCAAGCGGTCGCCCCAGGCTTTGACGTGGGGATGGGACTGGGGATTGGGCAACGTATCGGCCAGGAGGCCCGCGGTGGCCCAGGATGAGGCCCAGTCGTCGTCGACGGTTGGGTTGTCCCCGTCGTTGTCGAGGCCCGTCGCCCAGGCTACCACAATCGTCAGACCTGGCAGACGGTCAAAAATCTCGGGGGCGACGGTGAACTGTGCAGCACTCATGCGATCACTCCTGGGCCAGTGTAACAGGTGAAGGACGAGGCACCGAGCAGGAAAGTTGGAGGCCGGGGAGCCTCTCCTGGCCGCGCGCCAGCTGTCATTTGTTGCGGTCGCCCCGGCCATCCCCGGCCGCTGGTCAGACTGGCCTCTCCTGATTGACAGGACCGTCAAATCTCAAGACATTGGGTCCATGAAGAACAGGGACCGGCATGCGCTGGCGGTCGCACGATTTGTGTCGCGGCCGGGGGGCCGCGTGGCCTATGACGTGGTGGGCGAGGGCCCGCTGGTCGTTCTGGTGCCGGGGATGGGCGACGCCCGGGCCACCTATCGCTTCTTGGCGCCCGATCTTGCCTCGGCGGGATTCCGCGTGGCGACCATGGACCTGCGTGGCCACGGGGACAGTGACACGACGTTTGCGCGCTACGGCGACGGGGAGACCGCTCTGGACGTGGCGGCCGTCATCGAGACGTTGCAAGCCCCCGACGCCGGTGTCCCCACGCGTCCCGTCGTGATCGTGGGCAGTTCGACCGGGGCGGCGGCCGCCGTGGTCGTGGCCGTCGAGCGCGCCCCTCTGGTTGGAGCGCTGGTGCTGGTGGGGCCGTTGGTGCGCGATACACCCGGGGGATGGTTGCAGCGCCAGCTGCAGCAGACCGCCACCGCCTCCTGGTGGGCCGCCGCCACGTGGCGGGCGTATCTCCCGGCCCTTTATGCCGGGAGAAAGCCCGCCGACTACGAGGCGTACTGCGCCCAGCGGGTGGCCCATCTGCGGCGGCCCGGGTACGCCCGCGGCTTCTCGCGCATGGCTCGCAGCCGCCACGCCTCAGCGGCTAATCTGCTCCCACGGGTGGCGGTGCCTACGCTGGTCGTCATGGGCGAGCTGGACCCCAACTTTGCCGATCCCGAGGTGGAGGCGCGGGGGGTGGCGGAGCAGGTGGGGAACGGTCGGGCGGATCTGCTGCTGGTGCCCGAGGCCGGCCACTATCCGCACGCCCAGCGGCCGGACATCGTGGGGCCGGCGGTCGTGGCCTGGCTGCAGCAGCTTAATGGGCGCGGCTAGCGGGCTCGGACGCGATTACCTCGCACACGCCCGCGGGGACGGTCGCCTTGGCCCGGCGTGCCGGCCGCCGCGGAGCTCGACTAGGCCGAGGTGGCGCGGCACGCGGCCGTCAGGGCGTCGGTGGCCACGTCGGCGATGTTGCCGACGATTGGGTCCCAAAGTCCCAGCACCTCCCGCGCGACGGACAGGATCCGGTCGTGGGACAACACCGACACGGCATGGCACAGGTGGCCCCAGTCGTGGTGGACGTCGTAATCCACATCGGCCCAGAGGTCTCTGGGTGAGCGCGGATGCGCCAACCCCGCGACGCCTGCCGGGGGTGGAGTCGGCGGGCGGGGCGGGCTCTGGGGGCCAGCCCCCTCCGCGGTCTCTGGATGCCGCCAGCGAGCCTGGTTGCAGACGAAATAGGAGTGCACCATGTCCTCCGCCAGCGTTGCCGTCTGCGCTCCGTCCATGTTCAGCGCCCTTTCGTTCTTAATCTTCGTCTCGTCCCGTCGAACGGCGCCGGGGATATCTGGACTCTAGCATGGTCCCGCTGGCCATGCACCTCCGGCGGTGTAACATGGGCGCCAGCACCGATCGCGCCGCATCCAAGGCACGCAGTGTTTGGTCGACCCCCCGCACTCGCCGCCCGATGTCACACCCGGCCGCGCCGTCTCGTCTGACGATTGGATCGAGACGTGATGCGGGAGGGATGGGGATGCGGGTTTTCGTGGCGGGGGGAACCGGGGTCATGGGGCGGCGGCTGGTGCCCGAGCTGGTGCTGCGGGGCCACTAGGTGACGGCCACCACGCAGAGCGCGGCCAAGCGGGCCGCCATAGAGCACATGGGTGCGGATGCCGCCGTGATGGACGGCTTAAACGCCATGGCGGTCGGCGAGGTGGTGGCCCAAGCGCACCCGGACGTGATTGTCCCCCAGATGACCGCCATCGGGGGGAGGCGGCCCGATATGAAGCACATGGACCGGTGGTTCGCGGTGACCAACCGGCTCCGCACCGAGGGGACCGATCATCTGGTGACCGCGGCGGCCGCGGCGGGCGTACCCCACCTGGTCGCGCAGAGCTGCGCCAGCTGGAGCGGCATTCGGCAGGGCGGATGGGTGAAGACGGCGGCTCTTCGGTTGGACCTTTACGCGGGGACGGCGGCCGAGCCGGTGATGGTGGCCGTGCGCCACCTGGAGGAGGCCGTCCTCGGGACGGGGGGCACCGTCCTGCGGTACGGCGGTCTGTACGGCCCCGGCGCCACCGATGATCAGGTGACGCTGGTGCGCCAGCGACAGTTTCCGGTGGTGGGTGGGCGCCAGGGCCACTGCTCGTGGGTGCCTGTCGACGACGCGGCCAGCGCCACCGTGCTGGCTGTGGAGTTGGCGACGCGGGGCGTTGTTAACAGGGTCGACGAGGAACCTGCTCCTGCCGCTGCGTGGCTGCCCCACCTCGCGGGGTGCTGTAGCGCGAAGCGCCCGATGCGCGTCCCGGGGTGGCTGGTCCGGGTGCTGGCCGGGGACGTGGCGGTGGCGATGATGACCGAGGGGCGCGGCTTTTCCGACGCCAGGCCCAAGGGGGAGCTGGGGTGGGTGCTGAGGCATCCCTCGTGGCGCGATGGCGTCCGAGAGGGCTTGTCGTGAAGCCGGGGGAGGAGTTCGAGGCGTGCGCCCCGATGCGGTTTGCCATCGCGTTTCGGATGCGGGCCAGCGTGAGCGACGCCGAGGACGCGGTCCAGGAAGCGTGCCGGGTACGACGCTTCGCCGACCGTGCCCACCGCGGCCAAAGCTTTTTTGGCGGGCACCGTGACGCTCGGGCTGCGGTCCGCCCGCGTGCGCCGGGAGACCTACGTGGGACCCTGGTTTCCGGCCCCCTGCTGACCGACCCGTACGAGGACCCAGCGCGTGCGGTGGAGCTGGCGGACTCCTTGTCGATGGCGGCTCTGGTCATCTTGGAGCGCTTAAGCCGTCGGGAGCGGGCGGTGTTTGTCCTGCGCGAGGTGTGTGGGTTTGAATTCACGGAGATTGCCTCGTCGGTGGGACGATCCGAAGCCGCGTGCCGCCAGCTGGCGGTGGGCCCGCCGCCACCTGCACGTGGGCCGCCCGCGATTCCCGGCCGACACGGGAAACCGTGCCGAGCTGGCCCGGCGGTTCTTCGACGCCTTCCGAGCGAGGGACGTGGCCGCGCTGCAAACGTTTTAGGCGCCGACGTCCGCCCCGTGGGCGACAGGGGCCCCACGCCCTGCGGTGGCAGCCCATCGTGGGAGCCGGCCGGCTCGGGGGCGTTCTGGAGGAGCACGCCCTAAACGGGCGCCAGGCGCCATTTTCTTGGACCGGGAGGGCAGGGTGCTTAACACCTAGTCCCTCGCCATCGTGGACGAGCGGGTCCACGTGATTCGGGCCGTGATCAATCCCGAGAAGCTCGCGCATCTGGGACCCGTGGGCCACCTCGGGGACGTCCTGCGCGAAGCAAGCCCGGTGTACCGGGCTTCCGACTGACCGTCCGATCCGGTGCCCGCCGCCTCCCCACCCGTTGACCGCAGGTGGCGTGGGCCGCACGATGTCGTCCAGAGTGTGGCCGCGCCCGCACTTATCACCTGGGAGGTATTCGTTATGGCATCCACGCTGCAGGAAGTGGCTCGAGGGGTCTTGGTCGCCACGCATGAGCTCTACAGCACCACCACGACCGTGGTGATGGGGACCGACGGCGAGTGCCTGGTGGTGGATCCCGCCGTGTCCGCCGCCGATCTCGCGTCCCTCGCCGCGGAGTTGGGCTCTCGGGGCCTCGACGTGGCGTGCGGGTTTTCGACTCATCCCCACTGGGATCACGTGCTGTGGTGCCGCGCGCTGGGGACGGCGCCGCGCTATGCCACGGCGCGCGCCGTCCACATCGCGGAGACGGCGCGCGACGGGATGGTGGCGGGCGTGGAGGCCGCCGCCCCCGGCCACGATCTGGCGCTGTTTGGGCAGCTCACCCCGCTGCCGCCGGGGGCCGGGGCGATCCCATGGCCGGGCCCGACAGTCCACGTGCTGGCGCACAATGCCCATGCCGCCGGTGCGGCGGCCTTGTGGCTGCCGGAGGTGCACGTGCTGGTGGCGGGCGACCTGCTGTCCGACATTGAGGTGCCCCTCCTGGACACCGAGGAGCCGGACCCCGTGGGCGACTACCGGCGGGCGTTGGAGCGCTTCGCGGCGCTGGTGGAGGTGGCGGTCGTGGTGCCGGGCCACGGTCAGGTGGCTGACAACCAAGCCTTTCGCCACCGCCTGGAGCAGGACATGGGGTACCTGGACGACCTGGAGCAGGGGCGCGCGTCGCAGGATGCGCGCCTCACCCTGCCCTGGCTCACGCGCGCGCACGAGGCGCAGTGGGCGTACTGCCGCGACCATCGGCGATAAGCCGGCAGCGTAGCCAGACGGTCTTTACATAAGCCCACCACGCGGCGCCTGGTGATGCGCGTCGGTTACGGAGCCCCGTGCAAGGTTTTCAGCCACGCGGCAAACATCGGCTCCACGACGTGGTGCTCGCCGCGGGCCGACGACGCGATGAGCCCCTCGGTCGTCAGCCAGGTGATGGCCTTGGCCACGCTGCCCGCCGACGTTTCCCGGTTGGCGTACGGGGGGCGGCCCTCGGCCACCGCCATCAGGACGCGCGGCGCGTTGCGGCGGGCGCGGACGGCGATCCACTGCTGCGCGTAGAGGCCCCCCAGCGTGTCTAAGGCGGACGCGTATCCATACAGGACGTCGTCCGCGGTAATGGCCGCCGTTCCGGCCAGGCGCGTCCGCATGAGGGCGGCGTCCATCACGACCATCACGCCGTGCGGGTGGCCGCCCGTCTTCTCCGCCAGCAGCGCCAGCGCCGGCTCGTCGATGGTCACATGCTGGGCGGCGAGCCGGTCGACGAGATACGCCGCCCACGCCGCCCAGGGAGTGGGAGGCAGGTGCATGGGAAGGGCAAAGCGAAAGAAGACGGCTCGGGGGCTCCCAAACAGCTTCTCCATAAGATCGGCCTGGCTGCCGAGAAAGAGACACGCGGTATGGGATTGCTGCTGCAGAACCGACCGCATGCGTTTTTGCAGGCTCACCCCGCCCAACTGGTCGATGTCCTGGAATTCGTCAAACACCAGCACTACGCGGCGCTGGTCGTGCTTGGCCAGCCGGTCGGCCGTGGAGAGCGCCAGCTCAAACGTGTCGGCCGGGAAGCCATGGGGGCGCTCCAACAGCGCCACGGCCAAGTCCAGGTCGTGGATCGTCGCCGACACCCGCGCCTGGGCCAACATGCGCCTGAGGTCCTGTACCCCGCGGGCCACCGCGGCCAGCGGGCCCGTCCGGTTGGCCAGCACGGATTCCAAGAGGCGCGTCGCCAGCTCCTCGAGCGAGCTGGTGCGAAACAAATCGACGTAGGCCGTGTACGCACCACGCGACTGAAGACGCCGCCGAACCTCGCCCGCGACGCTGGACTTGCCGATGCGCCGTGGGCCCGCCACCATGACGTTGTTGCCCATAAAGAGCCGCTCCACCGCCTCGACCATGAAGTCCTCGCGGTCCACCACGTCTTCCGGTGCGGCCGGAGTCCAGCGGGCCCGGTGCTATGCTGTGACCGGTTCTCTCGGGCGGCGTCGGGTCGTATGTCGTAGTGAAGGGCTAGGGATGGATGAACATGGGTCGCGCGGTGCTCAGGCCGGTGGATGCCACCAACTGGCTGGAGGTTATCCAGCTGCAAGTGGCGGAGGATCAGAGGCACTTTGTGGCGAGCAACCTGTTTTCCCTCGCCCAGGCGAAAATTTTTGACCGCTACGTGCCGCTGGCCATCTATGAGGCGGCCGTTCCCCAAGCCCTGGTAGGGTTCGCCACGTATGGCCCGCATCTGCCTTCCGAACTGCCATGGATCGACCGCCTGATGAGTGACGCGCGGTTTCAACGGCGCGGGGTGGGCCGGGCCGCCATGCTTGCCCTGATGGAGCGCATCCAGCACGAGCGGCCCGGCCCCATGCGCATTTCCTACGAGCCGGACAATCAGGCGGCGGAGGCGCTGTATGCGTCGCTGGGCTTTATGCCGACAGGCGAAGTCTTAGAGGGGGAGATAGTCCGCGAGTGGCGGCCGCCGACGCCATGACCGTGCGGCTGACGCTCTGATAGGCCCCGGGGGCGCCTCCGCGAGTCATATGGCGTACGCGCCCAACGTCACATAGCCAATCACGCTGACGGCCAAGAGCGCCGCCCAGAGCGCCGTGTATCCCCAGCGGGCTCGGGCCCCGATGTCGGTATAGCCTCCGGGTCGGTTGCGCGGCTCCACCGAGAGGGACCAAATGACCAAGGCGATGAGCAACACGGCCACCGGGTCAAACTGCCAGTGGGGGGGCGTGGGGCGGTAGAACAGAACGGCCAGGGCGCCCAAGCCTCCGGGAATCCATGCCAGCCAGCGCCAGAACCCGACGGTGCGCCCACCGTCCAGCGGCAGCACTGGCATGAGGTTGAACACGTGAATCAGGAAGCCGGCGCTGGCGAGCGCCGCCCAGAATGGGTCGCTCGTCACTGCCCACAGCAGCGCGGCCACGCCGGTGGCGGCCAGCCCAAAGACGGGTCCGGCAATGCCCAAAAACGCTTCTTCGCTGGCATCCTGGGGTCGTTGACGCAGCCCAATGAAGGCGCCCAGAAACGGAAGAAAGATGGGCAAACTGGTTTTCATGTGGCGGCGGCGGGCTGCCACCACATGCCCCATCTCATGACAGGCTATCAGCGCGACAAACCCGATGGCAAATGGCCAGCCCAGCAACAGGGCATAGAGGCCCATGGTCACCAACACCGAGCCAAACACCAGCAGGAGCTTCAGTTTCGCCAGCACGGCCACTCCAGTGCTGATGACGCGCCGCCACCAAGACCTCTGGGCTCCCTGGCTCCCCGCAAAGCGAATCCGTGTGACGGCCTCGCCCGGAGGCGAGAACACAAACAGGACGTCGCTTTGCCAAAAAACCAGCGGGCGGCGCACAAGCTCGCGAACCACCGAGGGGTCGTGGAGCGCCGGGAACGCCAGCACGTGGTGCAGGAATTCCTGCCGGCCATCGTGGCTGCCGGTGTCCGGCATGGCGACCCGCCACGCTTGGGATGCGTCGGGGGCCGGGGCGCGCATCCAGTACCAATTCCCCTCCGGCAGGTCCGGCGCCCCGGGAAAAGTTGACCGCAGGCTCGCCCACCGTGGATCGCGGGGCGACACGCGGTGTCGCATCCCGCCCCAGGGACTCCGCGGGGGACGGTCGCTGTTCAGGATGATGTCCAAAGGCCGTTCCCCTCTCCTGCCATCGGGTTGCATGCATCCCCTCCCCGGATGTGGGCCGCCCGATGCCGACAGCGTGGCCTAGCCGCGCTTCGGTCACATTACACCATTGTCACCCCCTTGTCGGTACGGCGCTTGTCCCCGTCGGCCGCACACCCGAGCGAGCGACGCACAGGGACCCGGGAGCAGTGCCCCCCAATCGGCACGGAACCTGGCGGGGCATCCGGTCCATTGCGCGTCCTCGCGGGACCCACGCCGCCACCAGCCCCAGGGCGGGGAGCCCGCAGCGAGCTCGTGGGCCCAGCCAGACCTTGCGACCGGTGTTGCCCACCTACCGCAGACGAGCCGACCTGACAACGGGCACCCAGGGGCCCGTCCCCGGTTTACGGGACCGGAAACACTCCCACCGCGTTGGGGGATGGGCCATTGCCGGGGAACGGCCGTCATGGCATGGTGCCAGGGGGAGGGATCCACGTTGAGCCTTAGCATCACGAAGTTTGGCCACGCCTGCGTCCGGATTGACAACGGGCGCGAGGCACTGGTCATCGACCCCGGCGTCATGAGTCCGCAAGGCGGCATTTTTGCCGGTGTGGACCACGTGCTCATCACCCACGAGCACTTTGATCATGTTGACTGGGACCGCCTCGTGGCCGCGATGGCGGCCAACCCCCAGCTTACCGTCTACACCTGTCCCGGGGTGGCCCGCCACCTGACGCCGGTGGCAGACCGTGTCAGGGTCGTGCGAAATGGCGAGACGTTCACGGCCGCGGGTTTTGACGTGTCGGTGGTGGGCGAGAAGCATCACGTGAGCCACCCCGACCTTCCCCCGGTCGACAACGTCGGGTTTCTGGTGGATGGCGACGTGCTGCATCCTGGCGACGCGCTGCCGGTGTTGGATGTGGGGACGCTGCTGGTGCCTGGGCAGGCGCCGTGGATGACGATGTCCGACCTCATCCGATATCTGCGGGCAGTCAAGCCCCGCCGCGCGCTGGCCATCCACGATGGCCTCCTTAGTGATTGGGGGCTTCGAGTGTTGGATGAGACGCTGGCCCACGAAGCAGAGGTGCTGGGGGTGGAGGTGCGCCGCTTGGCGGTGGGCGAGTCCGTAGAGGCGGGTCCGAGATGACTCGCGTCGGCCGGGTCAGGAGCCCCATGGGGCGTGTCGCGTCCGGGCAGAGCGGGCCATGGCGGCGGGTCGCCCTATGAACGTCCGCCTCACCGCGTACACTCCCCAGTGGGCGGTCGCGTTTGAGTGCGCGCGTGCGGCGCTCATCGACGCTCTTCCGCTGCACCTGGTTTTCGTCGAGCACTTCGGCAGCACCGCCGCCCCCGGCCTGCCCGCCAAGCCGGTGATTGACATCCTAGCGGCGGTGCACGACTTCACCCCTTCGACGAGCGCCCACGGGAGCTGGCGGCCCTAGGGTATGAGGCCGCCGGACCGCACGGGATTTTCGGCCGCCGTCTGTTTCTGAAGGGCGGATCCGCCCGCTCGCATCATCTGCACGTCTACCAGCGGGGCGACCCCGATATCGCGCGGCATCTGGCGGTGCGCGATTACCTGCGAAGCGTCGCCGCGGAGCGCGACGCCTACGGCTCCTTCAAGGCGGGACTGGCCCCAGGCGTACCGCGACACGCATGAGTACAGTCCGGCGAAAAGGCCGTACGTAGCGGCTCTGGAAGTGCGTGCGCTGGAGTGGGCCCGCCAGGGGTCGGGACGCCCGCCCGCGCCGCTATAATTGCGGGAGGCGATACGAGAGGAGCCTTCGCATGTGGGATTTGACGCGAACGGTGTCCGAGGACATGCTGATGTACCCTGGACAGCCATCCCCGGTGCTGCATCATTTTGCGGAAGCGGCCCGCGATGGCTACGGGCTGTCGGAATATCGGTTCTGGAATCATGTCGGCACGCACATTGACGGGCCGCTCCATTTCTTTGCCCATCGGCCCTCGCTGCACGAGTACCCGCTGGCGCGGTTCATGTGCCCGGCTCACGTGGTGCATGCCGGGGGGGCGGCTCTGGTGGGCGTGGATCTGTTGGTCGCACAGCTGGGGGAGGACTGCCATCACCGGGCGATCGTGTTGGACACCGGCACCCATGCGCGGTGGAACACCCCAGAATATTTTGGCTCCTTCCCAGTCCTCACAGAGGAGGCGGCCCATTGGCTGGTGGACCGGGGTGTGACCATGTTGGCGTTGGACACTCCGTCCGCAGACCCGGTGGACACCGAGACATTTCCGCTGCACCGCATTCTATTGGGGGGCGACTGTCTTATCGTGGAAAATCTCGCATACACGCCGGAGCTGCCCGACGTGTTTCAACTGGTGGCCCTGCCCATCAAAGTGGCGGGGAGCAACGGCGACCCGGCGCGCGTGGTGGGTCTGCCCCTCTGATCGACCTCGGCGGCGCTGCCAGACGAACGGTCCCACGGTCACTGCAGCCGGACGGGTCGCGGCGGCCGTTGGCGAAGGAGGTCAACGGGATGGCGCCAGGGCACGGCTCGGGCTGACGCGCGAACAAGCCCTGGCGTTTTGACGGCGGGTGGGGGCGCTGGACGAGCGGCTTCCCAACGGCCCGGAATCTCTGAGGCGGGCCTGCCGGACAGCATGTCGCGTCAGGCGCGGCTGTGGATCCACGCACGGGCGGCGGGAACCGAGCCCGCGACGTGGGACGACCCTTCACTGGTTCAGGTGTGGGGCCCACGCTTGCATGAGTTTGTGCTGGCGGCGGGCGACCAAGCCGTCTTCACGCGGGGAGTTTGCCCCACGAAGCCTGGGCTCCCGAGCGTGCCGTCCGTGTAGAGCAGCCCTCGCACGGCCACCTCGATGGTCGATGCCTGGCCTACGGGGAGGCCGGGAGCGGGCTCGGCGTTCATCCCAACCGACTGCGATACGGTGCGCCCAGGCGCACCGTGGTCATGCGGTGGGATGGGGCGCGCCGGACAGTGGCCGCCCCGGACATATGCGTGCCGAGGCACGCGAGCAGAGCTTTTGGCCCGCTGTCTGCACATCTGCGCCAACCACGCCGGAGGCTTTGGGAGGGCGGGCGCGGCTACGTGGGTGACGGAGGACTGCCACCGGACTCCAGTGCGGGTGCCAGCAGGTAAGGCCTGGATCCTCACCGAGGACGAGGACAGCGTCCGGGCATCAGCGGGAGAGAGGGCTGCCGACCGGCGACGCCTATCTCCTGTGGCAGGGGGCGGATTGGGAGTTGATGGTGCCGGAGGCCAGCCGGCGGCACGCGTGGTGGACGCTTTCGGTATGGCCGGGCGGACGGTTGCTGGACGGCGACGTGGTAAGGACGTGGTGGCGGGCAGGCCCGACCCTCGGCGACACCTGCGACCAAGGGCGTGCGGCGCAGTCATGGCAGAAGCAGCAGGGTTGCCGCGGAACGGGCTGGCCGGCCGCCTCGCTCTCCGTTGGGAGGCCTAGCTACCCGTATGGTGCCCCTCTCTCGCTCGAGCGAGAGAGGGGCACCGGCGGAGGGGGGAATCCATCGAAAGGACATGGTGCGGGTGCCTACTGGCGCCGCTCCTGCACAAAAATGACCGTGTTGTCCTTGGTCCGAGTCCGCATCTTGGGGTTGCGATGGGCTCGAAAACTTGTGAGCAGCTTGTGGAATTCCTCCTCGGAATCCGCAGTGACCTCCAGCCATTTGCTATCGTCCAGCTTAGCCAGACGGTCGTATACGGGCTGAAAGGGAGATAACCGGCCCCGACGAGACATCGAGGGTTCCCCGTCAACTTCCTTGATGTTCATGGTTTCCCTCCTGTGAACGCCACTACTGGAACAGAACCGAACAGAACGGAACGTATGGGACACATTCAGTATGGCATGGATAGGGCGCATAGGCAAATAGTATCTTGTCATGATGTAACTTCGACGGGGCCGGTGGCGCCGAGCCCGCAGGCGGACCCTCGGTCAGCCTTGCCGCGTCAACAACCGGGCGGCCGCAGGCCGGGCGTGGACGTGATGGGCCTGTCGATACAGCACCGCAGACGCGGCTGCGGCGAGCAGGCACAGCGTGAACAACACCCCCGGCCCCAGCCCCTGGTACGCGGTGCTCCCCACAGCGTACGCGACAAAGGTACCCAGCCCCTGCACCATGCCAAATAGGGCAAAATAGCTGCCCTGCTGCCCCTCCTGGGGCAGCACACCCATCAGCCCCATGATCTGGCTGATGCTGAACACTTCGCCCACGCTCAGCAAGATGATGGCCAGGGTCCAACCGAAAACGGTTTGCCAGAGTCCTCCGAGGATCAGTCCACCCAGCAGGAGAAAGCCGAGGTACCCGTACCAGGGAGACGTCACCTTGGCCAGCCAGTGGCTCACTATCAGCTGCAAGACAAACACGATGATAAGGTCCAGCATGCCGAGCGTGCCATACAGCTCAGCGCCGTGAGGAAAATGGCGCGACAGGTCCAGGGGAATGTTCGATTCAAACTGCATCTCTACCGCCACCCACAGCAGAAAAGCGGCCATGAGGAGGCGAAAAGCTCGGTCGCCCGCACGATGGTCCACGGATTGGACCCGGTGGCCGCCACGCTTGAGGGTGCCGCATCCGACCGGAACCCCCACGCGACGACCGCCGCCATGGCGAGATAGCCTCCGGCCGCCACGAAAAAGGGCAGGCGGGACGAGCCCGCGTGCAGGAGAAACGCCGAGAACGGCAGCGCCATCGCCATACCGACATTGTTGAGCCAGTGCACGTAGTTCTGCACCGTCGCCCGATGCGCTGCGGGAACGCCCAGATTCGCCAGCCCACGAACGTTCGCGTTGACCGTCGCGGCCGAAATGCCCAGCACGACCAGGAGCAGCGCCAGAACCACCCCGCTGTGTTCATAAGCCATTAGCCAGAGCGCCACCGCGGTCACCACGCCCGCCAGCACGTACACCGGCACCAGCCCGTATCGGTCCGAGGCCCATCCGCCGACAAACGACAGCGTGGCAGTGGCTAGAAACCGAACCGACAGCAGGGTCCCGGCCACCGCGATGGCCATCCCCAGCGTGTGGGTGAAGTAAATCGTCAAAAACGGATACAGCATGAAGGCGGCGGCGGGTGTGAGCAACGACGCCATAAACAGCACGGACGTCTTGGGGGAGAGAATTGCGCGAAGCTCCTGCCAACCTGAGGGGGGCGTGGGCTTTAGGGCCGGTTTCGGCGCACGGGGCATGGTGTTCACTCCGTAAGATGCATTTGGTGGGAGAGGATTCAGGATGCTTCCGGGCAAATGCTGTGACGGGTACGACGCTGGTAAACTACCACAAACACCGGCTCGGAGCCAGCGAGTGGCGCCTTTCACCGGCGGTGCGCGCAGGCCGGTGTCATCAAGGGGCCCCTCCAAGAGATCTATAGTGGGCGGGTGACCCGGATACGCTCAGGGGTTCAAGGAGGTGCATCGCATGAACCGGGGTAGAGCGAAAACTCATGACGGGTACAACGGGCGACAGCCGCCAGGGGCCCAAGGCCGCTGGCGGCAGCTGACCTGGTGGATCCTGATTCTCCCTCTCGTCACGGGGGTGGCCGTCGTCACCAAAAATCTCTATCTCCTAGACTACAGCCACGTCATGGCGGGCATGCTCTGGACCGGCGCTGACCTGTTCCTGGGATTTATCCTGGGCCCGGTGCTCCGACGCATCACTCCGGCCGAACGGCGCGCCCTGATGCGGTACCTTGTGCCCAGGACGCTCTTGTACATGCCCACGGTGGCGTTCACCAGTGTGGTGGGGGGATGGTTTCTGGCGCATGCCTTCGGGTTTCTGTCGCCGGGAAGCCCCGACTTGGCATGGGTCAGCGTGGCCATCGGGGTGTCCGTCATCCTGGTGGTGCAGGGCGCGGCGATCAGCTGGAACGAGTGGCGCATCGCCGGTGAACTGGCACGGCGCGAGCCGGATGCCGCCCGCATCCAGCGGGCCAATACCGTGATCTTTCGACTGGCTGCGGTGCAGGGCAGTCTGCAGGTCTTGATCGTCCTCATCATGGCGCACCTCACGGTGGGCTGATCGCCCTTGCGCCCACCCGCAGCCAGGCATCCTGGTAGGATAGGCGGGGAGGGGACGGCGTGGCCAGCGATCCCGTGGTGTTTCACTGTGATGCGGATGCCTTCTTTGCCGCCTGCCACATCGCGGAGGATCCCCGCTTGGCCACGGTGCCCATGGTGGTGGCCGGCAACCCGTCGGAGCGCCACGGCGTGGTGTTGACCGCGAGCTACCCGGCGCGCGCCTTCGGCATTCGCACCGCCATGCCGCTGGGCCGCGCGCTCGGGCTGTGCCCCACGCTGGTGGTGGTGCCTCCCGCTCCCACCCTCTATCGTCAGCGCTCACGCCAGATGCGCGCCGTCTTTCCCGCCTTTTCGCCGCTGGTGGAGCCCCTCTCAATTGATGAGGCGTGGCTGGACATGACCGGGGGTTGGCATTTGTGGGGGCCGGACCCTATCCAAGCGGCCCGGGCACTGCAGGTCGCGGTGCAGGCAGCGTGCGGCCTCACGGTGAGCGTAGGGGTAAGCGCCAATAAAATGCTGGCCAAACAGGTGAGCGATTGGAGCAAGCCGGCCGGCATCACGGTGCTGTGGCCGGCCGAGGTGCCCGCGCGCCTCTGGCCGCGTCCGGTAGGCGATCTGTATGGTGTCGGCCCCAAATTGACCGAGCGCCTGCATGGCCACGGCATCGAGACCGTTGGTCAGCTGGCGGCGCTGGATGACGCGCGCCTCATCGCCTGGCTGGGTCAGAGCGGGCGCATGCTTCGGGAGCGGGCTCGCGGCCAGGACCCCACCCCCGTCATGCAGCCGACGCCCACCGATACGCGCTCCGTGGGGGCGGAAACCACGCTGGCGCAGGATGTGACGGCGGCCCGGGACGCGCGGCCGGTGCTGCTGGCGCTGGCGGACCACGTCGCCAGCCGGCTCCGTGCGGCGGGACTGTCCGGGCGCACCGTGGCGCTGAAATACAAGACCCACCGGTTCGTGAACCACACCCACCAGATGCAGCTCGAGTCCGCCACCTGCTATACGGATCCGCTGTACCGCGCGGCTGTTCGCCTATTTGAAACCCGGCCGCACCCGGACCCGGTCCGTCTCTTGGGGCTCACCGTGAGTGGCTGGGCACCAGAATCGGTCCAGACGCGGCTCGACTGGGGGGATGCGCCGGGCGGGGCGGCCCGGGCTGAGGCCGCGCGCGCCGACGCCATTGACCGGATTCGGCAACGGTTTGGTGCGGAGGCCATTAGGCCCGCCCGCCTATTGGCCCAAGCCCCGGAGCTGGGGGGATCGTCCTTTGAACGGGACCACGCGGACGAGGCGCCACGTCCCGGGGAGCGTGACCCGTGAGGCGCCGGGGTTCTCCGGGCGGGTTCGACACCCACACGCGATTCGCACCGACAAGGATAAGAAGGAGGCCGCAACATGGCCCAGAGGATTTATTTCATCTGCACCGGGAATTCGGCCCGCAGCCAGATGGCGGAGGGATTCTTCAATGCGCTGGCCGGCAAGAGCCAGCGGGCCGAAAGCGGGGGGTTGGAACCCTCGCGGGTGAACCCGCTGGCCATCCGGGTGATGGAGGAAGCGGGCATCGACCTTACGGGGCACCAGTCCAAGCCCATTGACCCGGAGCGGCTCAACACGGCGGATATCGTCGTGACGCTGTGCGGCGATGCCCGGGAGCGCTGTCCGGTGACGCCCGCGCACGTGCGCCGCCTGCACTGGCCGCTGCCGGACCCGGCCCGCGCCACCGGCACGGAGGACGAGCGGCTGGCGGTGTTTCGCAGCGTGCGGGATCAGATCCGGGAGCGGGTGACCGAGTTGCTGACAGAAGGAGTGGCGCCGGCTTAAGCCGGCGCCACACGAACGGAGCGGCTGGTCCACTAGCCGCCGGAGGAGCTCGACCCCCCGGTGGGCGCGGTGTAGTCGCTGCCCACCGTGATTTTGAGGTCCCACGGCGTCGTGTGGTAGGCGGTAAACTGCACCACACTGCTGCCCACCATCTGCTGGAGCGACGTGTCCAGCCACTTGTCGCCGGTGGTGTTCAGAATGACGGTCCGCTGGTGTGTGTGGGTGTTGGCCCAGCCTACACCCACGACGGTGTAGCCGGACTTGGTCAGCTGTTGGGCCAGGGCGTTGGCCGGCGCCAGGGACGACGTGCCGCTCGCCACGTAAATCTTCAAGGACTTCTTTTGGGTGGCCGTGAGCTGCTGGGCCAGCAGCACGTTTTGAATGACCACCGACGTGAGGTGCTGACTCATAGTCCAGTTGTCTAGGACGCCTGACAGCAGCGCGTCGTGGTTCTGGGTGGCCATGCCCGGCACCGTGCCGTAGCGGATCGTCGACAGGTTGATCTGCTTGGAAAAGAGCGCCAACGACAGCATCTGGGGCGTACTCATGTTGGTGTTCACCATGTTGGAGAAGTCCCCGACGAGCTTCGGGATGAGGGGAATGTTTTTCGGCTGCAACAGCTGGTGTGCAATGTCCTGCAACACAGTTTGCTGCTGCTGAATGCGGCTGATGTCCCCCTGCTGGGTTTGGCGGAAGCGGGTGAAGGCCAGCACCTGCCACCCGTTCAACCGCTGCACACCCGCTTTGAGGTCGATGCCCAGCTTGCCGCCCGACGGCTGGTACACCTCGGGGTGCGGGACATCCACCACCAGGCCGCCCATGTCGTTGATGAGCTTGGGGAACTGAAACATGCTCAGGTAGGCGTAGTAGTCCACCGGCACGTGAAACGTGGACTGCACCACCTGGACCGCTTCGGGGAGCCCGCCCACGTAGGCGGCTTCTGCAATCTTGGTCACCCCTACGCCCGGCAGGTTCACCAGCGTGTCGCGGGGAATCGACAGCACGCCCACCTGCTTGGTGGTGGGGTCAATCGACAAGAGAATCATCGTGTCGGTGCGGTTGCGTGCATTCTTGTTCGTGATGAGCGTGCCGTTGGCGGCCGTCTGCAACGAACTGCCCATCAGCAGGATCGTAATGCGGTGCCGAAACGCAAACTGGTGGTACTGGGGGCTGGCGTTTTTCGTCGGCGTCCCAAAAGCTCCCAGGGGTTCTAGGAAGGTTTTCGCGGCCACTATCGATCCGCCCAGCACCAAAAGGCCCGCAAGAACCGCCAGCATTCTCCCGGGTCGGAATCTGCGGCGCACCGTCCGTTTCTGGCCGTCCATCGTCCACCTCCGTATCTGACCCAGTGTAACGCATGGAGGACCGAAAAGGTTAGCGACCGCTGGCCGACGGTGATGTCGATTAATTCCGGACCCCGTCCGCCGCACGGTCGCGACGGTCGCAAAGGGCGTCTTGGCGCATGTTTGTGGGATCTGAGACGGACGGCCGGCGTGCTATAGTGAGATGACGGTCAGGGCGGCGAGGGCGAGCCGAGCGGGTGGCGGGTTGGGTGCTGGGCCTCGCCGTAATGGCGGTGGGGGTATTTTTGTACCGATATCCGAGCCGCTATGGGCGTGGCTTCGTCCAGGCCATGAGTTTGGTACTTCTCCTGGGTGGAGTGTACATGATTTGGGTAACCCAGTTGCTCACTAGGCATCATGCGTTTGCCCATTCCCTGTTCGAATGAGGCCGCGATGCTCGTCGTATGGAGCGATCCGCTTCAATTGATGTGGTAGACTATGGAATCCATACCGGGGCCTGTCTACGGCCCCACGAAACGCGAGGTGCACATGAGCGGTTCCGCCGGGTCCGGCAAGTCCACGGGACTCGAAGTGGTGGTGGTGGGCGGCGGCAGTGCGTACACGGGGGAACTGCTGATGGGGCTCCTCCACGATGAGCACTTGCCGGTGGCGCGGGTCCGCCTGCTGGACGTGCCGGCGGGACGCGAGAAGCTTCTCGCCATCACGGCGTTTGGCCAGCGGCTGGCCGCGCAGGCCGGCCGCGGGGTGGTGGTGGAAGGGGCCCTGCTGCCAGAGTGTCCGCAACCGTTTTCCGGCGCGGACTTTGTGCTGACGCAGTACCGGGTGGGGGGGCTCGCTGCCCGCGCCCGCGATGAGCATGTGCCGCTGCGGCACGGCATCGTCGGCCAGGAGACCGTGGGGCCCGGAGGATTTTCCAAGGCGCTTCGCACGGTGCCGGTCGCGGTGGCGATGGCGCAGGCGATTCGGGCCGACGCCCCGTCGGCCTGGATTTTGAACTTCACCAACCCCGCGGGGGTGATCACCGAGGCCGTTGGCCAGGTGGCGGGCCCGCGGGTGATTGGGCTGTGCAACGGCCCCTACATCGCCCGCCGCATGGTGGCCGAGGCGCTGGAGGTGGATGTCTCGCGGGTGGGTCTCGACGTCATCGGGCTGAACCATCTGTCGTTTGCGCGCGTGTATATGGACGGCTCCGAGGTGACCGCGCAGATGTTGGGTGCCAGCGGCGTTGGGGACCCCCGGTGGGCCGACCGCCCGGAAGTGCCCGCCAACCAGTACGGCCCCACCCTCGCGGCGGCGTTGGGGCAGCTGCCCAGCCCCTACCTCCGGTACTACTGGCAGGCGGACCGGATGCGGGCCGAACAGGAGCGCGATGTGGCGGAGGGCCGGGGCACGCGCGCGGACTACCTGCTGCGGCTGGAGCCGGAGCTGTTTGACCACTATCGCGTGCCGGACGAGACCCGCCTGCCGCCTGGCCTGTCGGAACGGGGCGGCGCGTACTATTCGACGGTGGCCATCGAACTCATCCGGGCGTTGGCGCAGGACCACCCGACCGAACTGGCGGTGAACCTGCCCAACGGCACCGTGGTCCCCGAGTTGCCCGCGACGGCGGTCATTGAAGTGTCAGCGCTCATAGACGGCCGGGGGCCGCGTCCCCTGGCGGTGGGTCCGCTGCCAGCCGCCGTGGCGGGACTGGTGCAGCAGGTCAAGGCGTACGAACGCCTGACCATTGCGGCCGCGCTCCAAGGGTCGCGGGCCCTGGCGCTCACGGCGCTCGTCAACAACCCCTTGGTGCCCAGCGCGGGGGTGGCCGAGGCGCTGCTGGATGACCTGCTGGAGGCCCACGCGGTCTACCTGCCCCGGTTTCGCGGCGCATGACGTGCTTTGTCGGGGTGGATGGCGGAGCCACCAGCACGGTGGCCCTGGTGTCCGATGGCCACCAGGTGGTGGGCCGCGGCACCGCTGGCCCCTCCAACCATCAGGTGGTGGGCATGACCGCGGCCGCCGGCGCCGTGGCGGAGGCAGTCGCGGCGGCGCTCGTATCGGCCGCCACGGGGCCGGACACCGTATCCAGGGCGGTGCTGGGCATGGCCGGCGCCGACTTCCCCGAGGACGTGGCGGGCCTGACTGCGGCGCTTCGGGACCGGTTGGGATTTTCCTTTACGGTGGTGAACGACGCCGAGATTGCGCTCACGGCCGGTCGAACCGGGTCGGGCCCGATGGCCGTGTTGGTGCTGGCGGGCACGGGCACCAACGTGCTGGCGCGCCACCAGGACGGGTTGGCCTTTCACATCGGCGGCTTGGGCTATCCGCTGGGGGACTGGGGGGGCGGAGCCGACCTGGTGAAAATGGCGTTGCATCATGCCTTTCGGGCGGATGAAGGGCGCGGGCCCGCGACCACCCTGGCCCAGGTGATCCCCGCCGCGCTGGGGGTGTCGGATTTTGCCTCCCTGGCCGCCGCCCTGTATTTTGGCCGCATCGACGAGTTGACGTTGGGACTCCTGGCCCCACTGATTTTTCGGGAGGCGGGACGCGGGGACCGGGTGTGCCAGGATCTCCTGGTCACCATGGGGACACGGCTGGGCGAGTCGGCCGGCGCGGCCGCGGCGCGGCTGTTGGCGCACGACCCCGACGGCGGGTCCGTCGAAGTGGTGCTGGCCGGGTCGCTGTGGTTTGGAGCCCATCCCTTGCTGCGGGACGCCTTTCACTTGGCCCTGCACCGCACCACGGTGCGGGCCTGGTCGCACGTGACCGAGGTGGAGCCCGTGGTGGGCGCCCTCATGGCGGCCGTGGGGGGTGGGGCGCGGGGGGACCGCCTGCGCGACGCGTTCTTGGCGCCGCACGCGGAGTCATAAGCCTGAAAGGACGCCGGTGGGGCGTGGCAAGAACCGGAAGGAGGCGCGGGATTGGCGTATAAAGTCGTGCCGGGGCGGCCCCCGCACGATCCATGGAGCGTCGGTCTTCGGGTGCGGGACTGGGAGGCCTGGTACGATGACGCCGGCTTGCGCTTCGGCTGGATCGAAGACGGGGGCAACCGGGTGGGGGCCATCACGTGGGTGGGGGACGAGGTCACCCAGGTGCTGGGGCTCAACGCCAACGAGCCGCCCGAAGAGGCCAGCGAGGCGGCCCTCATGTGGGTCAAGCCCCGCGTGCTGGCGGCCTACAGCTTTCAGCCGGGCGTTTTGGCGGCGGGACACCGCCAAGCGCTGGAGGCCGTCGGGGAAATGTTCCAGTTGCGCAGTGCCCTGGACCCGGCCGCGCACGTTGCCCCGCGGGACGCCACTCCGGTGTCTGCCGGCGACGCTGAGACCCTGGGCCCGCTGTACGACCAAGTGTTCAAAACCAAGGGCGGCCGGCGTGTTGTCTGGCAGTTTTTTGACCGGCACGAGGGCAGCCAGGGCTTTTTGTGGCGGCACCAAGGACGCGGGGTGGCTTTTTATGCCGATCGCGTAAATCCCAACCGGGACGTGCAGGTGGTGTGGCTGGGAGTGCTGCCCGACGTGCGACGGCAGGGGTTTGGTCGGCGGCTCGTGGCCGCGGGCTTGGGAGCCCGCGCCGAGACCGGCCACCGGCAGGCGGTGACGCAGGTGGCCGCCGGCAACACGGCGGGCCTGCGTCTCGCGGAGGCCGTCGGCTTCAGTTGGGAGTGGACGAAAATCCGCCTGGAAGCGGGCTAGACGCCCGGTAGCCGTGGGTCGTCGGCAGCCACCACCCGCGCGAACGAGCCATCCAGCGCGGCCAAAAAGGCACCCGCCACCTCGACCGGGGCAATCTCCCGCCCGGCGTGCGCCAGCGCGCGGGTGGCCGTGGCATCCGACACCACCCAATTCGTGAACGCGAGGTCGGCGGCCGCCCGCACGGTGGTGTCGATGCACATGTGGGTCATCATGCCGACGATGACCAGCTGCGCCACACCGCGCGACTGGAGCCAGGTGGCCAGCGGCGTTCCCCGAAAGGCATTCGGGTAGTGCTTGGTGATGACCACCTCGTTCGGGGTCGGCGCCACGGCCGGATGAAAGGCGAGCCCGTCGGTTCCGGGGAGAAAGAAGGTTGCGCCGGGTGCCTTGGACTCATGCCGCACGTGCACCACAGGCATCCCGGCGCGACGGAAGCGCGCCAGCACGCGGCCCGCGGTTTCAGCCGCTGCCTCGGGTTCCCAGAGCGGCATGCGGCCGCCGGGGAAGTAGTCGCGCTGTATGTCAATCAGGACCAGCGCCGTGGTGCTCATCGGCCAGCCACCGGCGGTCGCAGCGCCGCGGGTCCAATGCCGAGCCCAATTTTGCCGACGTTCTGGTTGGCCTCCATGCGCCGGTGGGCGTCGGCCGCCTCGGCCAGCGGAAAAACCCGATCCATCACCGGGCGTATGCGCCCGTCAGCCCAAAACGGCCAGACATGCCGCCCGATGGCCTGAGTCAGCGCCATTTTTTCTTCGGGGGGTCGGCTGCGGAGCAAGGTGCCGGTGACCGAGGCGCGCTTGGCCATCAAGTGCGACAAGTTGATGGGCGCGATGCCGCCCGAGAGGGTCCCGATCACGATGAGACGTCCGCCCACCGCCAGCGCCTCGATGTTTTGCTCCAGAGTGTCGGCGCCGACAAAGTCCAAAATGGCATCCACGCCGCGCCCCGCCGTCTCCCGCCGCACAAAGTCCGGCGTCGAGCCGGCGCGGTAGTCGGCGACGGCATCGGCGCCGAGGGCCTCGACCCGGGCCATCTTGCCGGCCGAGCAGGTCGCCAGCACGCGGGCACCCAAGTGGTGGGCCAGCTGCACCGCGCTGGTGCCCACGCCACTGGCCGCGGCGTGAATCAGTACCGTGTCACCCATCGCCAGGCGCACCTGCTGAAGCGCGTCGTAGGCGGTGAAAAAGGCTTCGGGCAAGGCGGCCGCCTCCGCAAACGTGAAGCCCGGCGGCACTGGCAGCACCATCCGCTCGGGCGTGGCCACACGCTCGGCATAGCCGCCCCCGGACAACAGCCCCAGGACCGCGTCGCCCACGACCACCCGCGTGACGGCGGAGCCTACCGCCACCACTGATCCACTGAACTCCAGTCCGGGAATTTCCGCCGGCGGCCGCGGCACGGGCGACGGGTACGCACCCCGACGCTGCAGCACATCGGCACGGTTGACGGCGCTGGCCTCGATGGCGACCAGCACGTCGGCGGAACCCGGGACGGGATCATCCACCCTCGTGACCCGGAGCACCTCGGGGTCACCATAGTCTGTCAGCACGATGGCTTGCATGCCCAGCCTCCTTGGTATATCAATCGTGAGAGATGTGTCTCTCAACCGTCGACCTGGACCGAAACCCTGGGAACCGGTGGGCGCGGAGCACACACTGGGCGCCCCGACGACATGGGCTTGGCCCGTCATGTGAAAGTGAGGGCCGGGCGGTCAAGCCCGCAAGCCTGCAAGTAGGTTCGCGTACCCCCGCTGCCGCACAGGCTCATCGCCAGTTTGCGCAGCGCAGCCGTCGTTGGAGAGCGGCTCCGGTCCGGATCTCAGTCCGCGACCCCGAGCAGACCGCGGGCTCGTGGCGGCGAATGACAAAAGACTGCGGGCGGCTGGCTCATCACGCCCGCGCCGTCTGGGGCTGACGGGCGAAGCGATGTCCGTGAGCGGACAGGGCTGGAGCATCCGGATCGCGACCGCGCCCGCCTGCGCGAGCAGTCTTGGGGCCGGCGCAGTGCCCTCCGCCGACCGAACCAGCCAGCCAGCCGTCCCCCTCGGCGGCCTCCCACCGGGTCCCGCCTGTCATCGGCGTCAGCCCCAAGTATGGAGGCATCACAAGAACCGGCGCCCGCGGCGGGTTTCGGTGCGCGTGCGCAACAACCCTACGGTGACGGGGCACAACCAAGGCGACCCCATCGGGTGGAGTCCGGCGTGGGGATGCGACCTGCGGCCCCGCCAGGAGGCGCCGGTGGGCTACAGGACTTGCCGTTCCGCCATGACGCCGTCCAGGGGTCACCAGTCGCAACGCGAGGGCCTCGACTTGACTGGCCGACAGGGCTGTCAGACGCGAGCGGACGGCCTCGGGCAACGCACCAAAGCGCTGGGTCAACTGAATCTCCAGCAAGCGGGTCTGGCCCTCGCTTCGTCCTTCCTGGCGTCCTTCTTTCAGGCCCTCTTTCAGGCCCTCTTTCAGGCCCTGTTGCCGGCCCTCCTGCAGGCCAGCCTGATGTCCTTGGTGTCGGCCGCGGTCCTCGGCTTCCTGGGTGAGCTCGCGCATCAAGCGGCTCATCCGCAACACCTCCTGCACGTAGTTTACGTCGGCGTTCGATAAAAAGGGAGTGGCGAGCGCCACGACCAGCCCATGGCGGCCAGGCCCGGGTCACGGGGCAGCCCGGCGGCCGTCTTGACCGCCCAGGTCGCGCGCGCCGACTGCGTCGCCTCGGATGGCGCATAAAGGGCCAGTACGCGAGGCCCAACAGGCCGGCACCGTTCCACGCCGATCCGCTGTCCACCAAGCGGTGCAGCCGCTCCTCCACCGCGACGCCGTCCCGCGTCCCGATGAGGACAAACTCCTCCGAAAACCGGATACTGCGTGCGTCGAGCACCGCGGTGGCGGGGTGCGGCCGGTGAGGTATACCACCACCTGCACAGGGGCGCGGTGGGTGGTGGCCAAGGCGCTGGCATATCCCAAGAACCGGTACCGGTCGGGCTCGGGCGTGGACTGAAACTCCAAGTGGACCAAGTGGCCGTCGTCGGCGAGGAACACAGAATCGACCACGGCTTCGTGGGCCGCCACGCGGGGAACGTTGGAGGGCAGCCCCTGCACGATGGGGGAGCTGTCGATGCCGTACCACTCCAAGGCCGCATCGGCCAAGACCCGCACCAGTTCTTTCTGGGCGATGTTTTTCGCGTGGCGGTTCAGATGCTTGAAGGACACGTGCCTCACATCTCTCTCCAGACGCGCGGGGACTCTCTGACGGGGTGCTGGGACGGTTCGTCACGGCACCTATGGTAACGTGCCCCAGTCTCCAATGGCCTGCCGTTCCAGCCGGCGTACGCCCATATTTCCCATGTGGTCCGATGAAAACGGCGGACAAGGCTCCTCTCCCCGGCCCGCCTACGGCCCAGGCAGCATGGCGCGGCCGCATGGCCGCCGAGAGGTGGGGCGCCGACACCACGGAACCCGCCATCGTGTGTCTCGTGGTGGGGTGCGCTAAAAATCGGCGCGCCGGTGAACCCTAGCACGGGTATCGCAAGAAACTGGGGAGGTGGCTAATGTGGCCGGACAGCAGAGCATCAAGTGTAAAGTGACCGAGTGCCTGCACTGGGCGAATGGGGACAACTGCAACCTGCAGGAAATCTGGGTGCAGCAGTCCGCCAGCAAAGGGAGCGGGCTCTCCAATGTCGTAGGCGGATCCAGCCCGCTGCAGGAGCGCGACACCTTCTGCGCCAGTTTCGACCCGAAGCACTAAGCTGGCCGGCTTCACGCAGGACACCGCCCTGAGTGCGGTGTCCTGCGTGATCGCGCGAGTATTATCACTCGGCGAATTGTCCGGTGCTGTGCGGTGCGTGAACCCCGCCGGGACCGTGCGTCACCGCGCGGGACGGGAGAGCGTCTCACAAGCCCTGTCCGCCCGCGGCGGCACGACGCGCGGGATCCGTGTCAGACGGTGGGGCTAAAGCCTTGGCCATGAAGAGACAGGGATTCGCCTCGTCCCGCAGCGTGGGGAACGCCTCGAGCGGACGAAACCCCCGAGCGAGGTAGAACGCCCGTGTCTTGGCATAGGCTGTCGAGAGGCGTCGAGCGTCTTGACCGTGAGGAACTCCGCCCCGCCCTTCACGCTGTGCGCTTCGCAGGCCGCCACCCGCGCGCTGCCCAGGCCGGCGTGGTGCACCTCGGGCCGAATGCCCATGCAATAAATCTCGGTCGTGTATGCGTTGTGCCGCTTGAGAGCCGGAAATCCCACGGGACGATCGGACACCCAACCGGCCCGATAGGCCATGGCCGGGACTTCGGGGACGTACTCCGCGATGGCCGCCTCGATGCCAAACCACTCGGGCAGCGCGAAGCACGTCTTCCGTGATGGCAGCCTTCCGCCGCGGATCCAAAATGGGCCGCACGGTGTACTCCATGGCATCCTCCCCCGCCCGCGCTTTCCCCCTGGCCACGGCCGCCGCGCCCCCGCACCGGGCCCGCTGTGGGGCTGCCGCTACGGACGAAGCAACGATGCGGCCACGTAAGCCATCCGGAAGCCCGCGCGTTCGACGTTGCGCTGGGACGCCGACCCGGGGTCGGTCTCGATGGTGGCGAGGGTGCACCCCCGCTCCTGCGCCATCCGCAGCCGAAAGTCCAGCAGCGCCGCCTGTAAACCCCTCCGTCGGTAGGCGGGCCGGGTGGCGGTGGCGAATAGCGCCGCCACGTCCCCGTCCACGTCCAGCATCCCGGCGGCGGCTACACCCTCCTGCACGGCCAGCACCGGGACGGCACCGCCGCCCATCCGAAAGAACGCCCGCGACAGTGCCAGGCCGTCCTCTGGTGGGGCGTTCTCGGTGTCGGCGAATCCCGCGTCCACGGTGCGGGCCCAAACCAGTTCGTCGAGTGGCTCAGCCACCCGCACCCGGGGGTCGGGCCGCGCCCCGGCGGGCCGCCAACGGGTCAAGTTCGGCACCCACCGGTGGCCCAGATTGGTGATGATAGCCTCGGTCGGCGGTCACGGAGAATGCCGTGGGGTGGGCGAGCGATGCGACCCGGACGACCGAGGCATGATGAGTTCCATAAAATACCTCGATGGCGCCCGCCAAATCCGGGGAGACCGGCCCCTCCATGCCGACGCCAACCGCCTGGTTTAAGGGGAATCCCGGACCGCCGTAGACCGCCGTCACCCCCTGGCGCGTCAGCAGCGCCCCGGGGTGGCTGGGCGCCACCTGGTGGAGCGCGGTCAGCACCCGCGGATTCGCGGCCGCCATCCCCCACTCCAATCGCCGCGCCAGGTCGACCGTCAACGACACCGTCATGGCTCGCTCCCCTTCTTTCTGTCAGAAGCCGCCGAGGGCCGCAGGGCAGCTGACGCCCGCTGGCCGGACGGCGGACCCGTGAGCTGGTCCGCGCCGCCCGCCTATCATAAACGAGGCGGCTCGGTGGGTGGGGGGTTGTGGGCGCGGCCGCGCGGGCCCGGTCGCTCCGGGAACGCGGATGCGTCCCAGGCGCCAAGGAACGCCCCATGAGGTATCCATCGGTGTATTGCAAGGACTGGCCCGATGACGCTGCAGCAACCGGCCGGCCTGGCGGGCCACGGTGCCAACTCCTGCGGATGGCAATCCGGGAGATGAGAGGGGCGTCCCCGCTCTGGCACCTCTGTCCTTTCGGGCTTCGGGGGTTTTTCTTGGGACGCGGCGCGTCGCCAGTCAGGGAGAAGGGGAGGGAAGGCGGTGGATCGCAAATTGGCGTACTGGTGTTCCCATGTGAGCGGGCGGCTGGAAGTGACCAAGCTGCCGACGCGCACCGACGGGTTGTGTGGCGACCGTCGGTGCCTGGCCCGGGTCGTGGGCGCAGTCGGGTTTGACGATGCATTGGCGCAGGGGCACTTCTTTGCCCGCTACCGGGTCGACAAGCAGCTGGAGGCGATCAGCACGGCGGTGGCGCTGGCCACCGTGACGGAGCGGTTTAAGCTCATCCGGGTCGTGGTGGCCAAGGTGATTGCTACGGCGGAACAATCCGTGGGGTCAGTGGGGTCGTCTGAACCTGAACGTCGTGGGTGGATTCAAGGGGAAGTCACGGGGTCGGGTGAACCGTGGCTGGACCACGACAATCGATACCGCCGGTCGGTCGAGTTCATCCGGGGGTGAAGGGCTGTGGACCGACGAAGCGTTCACATGTGATGGCGACTTCCAGCGAATCAGCGGCACTCCACTGGATCCGAAGTGGGGCAGAAGCCGCACCCGGAGATGTTCCAGGGGGGAAACGTCACGGCGGCCCGGGAGATGGCCGGGACGGGCAGCGACTCGTACTGCAAGAAGGGGGACAGCCTCGAGGCTACAGCCCTCAGGACCAGATCCGGTTTGCGGTCAATGCCTTGGTCATTGCGCGGGCCGAGGAGGCAGGCGCCCGACAGGTGCTGTCACATCGTGTTCCACGCTGGTGCCGAAGGTGCGCGAATTTGGGAAGGTGGCGACACAAGCCGGCCAGGCCACACGGGACGGACAGGGCAGGTGGGCCCGCTCACGCTGCGAAGACCTGGTGCCGTGGCTTCAAGGCCGGGCTCATGGGCACACCCCTACAGGCGGCGCAGCGCATCGGGGTGCTGCGGGCGGTGGGCGTGAACCTCGTGCGACGCGCCTTCTTGGACTTCATTCAAACGGTGGAGGCTTTTGGCCGTGACGTCGTCCCCCGCATCCGCGCTCGCGTCCCGGCGAACCGAGGTGAGAGCATGAAGCTGATGGCGGTCTCGGGCAGCTTCACTCCCCACGCCCGTACCGCCCAGCTGCTGGACGTGCGACGGTCGGCTGTGGGACCGGTACCCGCCCGATAGGCTGCTGGTGGGCACGCCGATTTATCGCGGCACGTATACTGGGGCGCTGAAGAACCTGGTGGGTCTGCTGCCGAAGAATCGATGCGGGGAAAGGTGGTGGGGCTGGTGGGCGCCGGCGGAAGCCTCGATCATGCGCTGGCACGGGACCACACCCGGCGGCCCCGGTTTGCGTTCGTTCCGGCACTGACCGCACCGGAAGGGGTGGCCGTGACGCCTGTGGAGTCCCCGCCGAATGGCAGCTGGGCGCCGACGGTCCGCGTGGTGGACCGCACCCTCCGCTTAACCCCCGCCACGCGACGAGGCACGTGACCGCCCAGGCCCTGCCGGTGGCAGAGACTGCCTTCCGGCAGGCGATGCGGGCGTGGGCGACCGGGGTCGCGGTGCTGCTGGTGCCCGACGACGAGTCCTGGGTAGGCATGACGGTCAACGCCGTGACGTCGGTGTCATTGGCTCCGCCGTCGGTGCTGGTGGTGGTGGGCCGTGGCCGTGCGGTGCACGATGCCCTCGTGCCGCCGCACGGGCAGGTTTTCACGCTGTCGGTGCTGGCGGGACGGCAGGGTTCGGTCGCCGACCGGTTTTCCCGCCACGCGGTGCGGCGCCTGGGCATGCCCGAGGCCGACTGGACGGTTGCGGGGCATGCGGTGGTGCGCGGGGCCGTAGGGTGGCTGGACTGCCAGGTGGCGGCCACGCATGATGCGGGGGATCACACGATCGTGGTGGCCCACGTAAAGGCGGGAGGGGGCGCCGGGTTGGACGGCCCGGTGCCCCCGCTCCTGTTTTGGGCCGGTCGGTATTACGAGGGCTGGGGGTTGGGCCCCCGGGGAGATCCGGTAGATTAATGGGCCAAGCCTGCGTCGCGACGGTCCGGGTCGCCCGGCGGGCCCCGTCATCGCCTCAGTGCGCACACCCGGGCCACCTCCGCCGGGTGGCGAGATCCGGTGCCTGTGGCCGCGCTGCTCAGCCTGTACCCCGGTTGTACGGATCACCAACCGAGCCCCGATGCGTGCGCGGGTGCTCGGTTGGCGGTGGACAGACCACCCTGGGACGGGAGTCAGACGCGTTAGACCGGATTGCGAATTTTTTCCACGGCGTCGCGGATATCTTCCAGCTTAACGTACCGGTCGCAGGCGTTTTCCAGTTCGGCCGCAATCATGCCGCGGGTGCCTACGCCGATAATCTCCTTGCCCTTGGAGCGCAACAGCTCCACTGCCCGTTCGAAGTCGCCGTCGCCACTCATGAGCACTGCCACATCGTATCGGCTGGCGGTGTTGAACATGTCGATGACAATCTCAATGTCCAGGTTGGCCCGCCGAATGGTGGTGGAGTTGCTCTGGTCGTACGCCTCCTTGATGACCTTCTCCCGGACCGTGAAGCCCAGGTGGCGCAACGCGGTGAGGAAGTCGCGCTGCGACAGATCGGGGGGTACCTGGACGCCGGTGTAGTAGTACGCATTGTACAAATCGGCGCCGCGGGTGAAGTGCTCTATGACCCGCGCGAAATCCAGGTGCCAACTCAAAATCCGCTGCGCATAGAACATGTTGGCCCCGTCGACGAATATCGCTATCCGATCCGGTCGCTCGTCGGCCATGTCTTCTCATCCTGCCTCTCAATTGCATCCGATTCATCGGGGTCTGTCATCCCAACCGTCATGCAGCCGCGAAGGGCAAAACGGTAGACGTTTGCATGTGGTCACACCAATCGTAACGGCTTAGACGTGGGGTGTCTAGTGGGCGCCTGGAAATTCTTCGCGTGGGTTGAACCGCTTAGCGCAACGGCGTAGCATGCAGCCAGCGGTCGAACATGGCGGAACCGAAAGAGGTGGTGGCGTGGGATGGCGAGTGTTTGCGATCATGCCCTTGGCGGCCCTGCTTTTGGCGGGCTGTGGCGGGCTCGTGGCGGGCACCGGCACCTCGACGGCGCTCTCCCGGCTGCATGCGTCGCTCGAGACTCGGGCCGCAGCCGTGCATGCCCTGACGGTGCGTATCGCTGCCATCCGTGACAGCAAGAGCACCACGGCGTACGCGACCGCGGTGGTGAAAACCTCGAATCGGCGGGTGGCGGAGGCGTTGACCGTTTCGGGCGGTCGGACCACCACGACCGTGGATGATGGTACCAACGTGTGGACGTACCAGCCTGGGGGCAGCCAGTACGCGGTCCAGTCCTCCATGCCCACCACCGGCTATGACTTGCGCTGGATCACGTTCGACTGGCCGACGTTTTTGCAAAGTGTGCGCTTTGCCCACCCGACCAAGCAGGGGGCAGCGACGGTGCTGGACTTTCGCGGGCAGTTGGCAGGTCAGGCGGCGACCGGCACCCTGACGCTGTCCCACAACCTGGAGCCCACTCGGCTCACGCTGCACCAGGGGGGGGCCACGGTCACGCTCAAGGTGACGGATTACAGCACCACCGCCCCCATCGCCTCGAGCACCTTTCGCTTCCTGCCCCCCACCGGTGCCACGGCAGTCAACACCACCCCCACGGTGTTGACTGCCCTGACGACCGACACCAGCACGCTCGCGTATTCAGCGGTGGTGCCCACGGTGCATGCGGGCTTGGCCCTCGAAAGCGTCCGGGTGGTGAAGACGGCCACGTACGGTACCGAGCTGATCATGCAGTATCAGGACAGCAGTGGGTCGCCGGTGCTGGCGACCGAGTGGCAGGCGGGGCCTCCGGCTCCCTACGCGAAAAGCAGCACGACCGACGTGGTGGTGGGGGGACGCACCGTGGCGGAGCGAGACCTGCCCGGGGGCGGGGTGTATGCCACGGTCACGGTGTCGGGCACGACCGTGGTCGTGGAAGGGCAAACCGGCGCGGTGGGCGCGACGCTGGCCAACCTGACCGTCGCAAAGCCCTGACGGTCACGGGGCTTGGATGTAGTGGTCTCGGATGCCCGCCAAGACGGCCTGCGTGCGGTCCTGAACATTGAGTTTCGCCAAAATGTGGCTCACGTGCGTCTTCACAGTTTTCTCGGTGATGGCCAATACCGCACCAATCTCTTTGTTGGAGAGTCCCCGCCCCATGCACGCCAGCACTTCCAACTCGCGCGGGGACAGCGGGTCCGTGGGTCCGTGTTGCGCGGCGTGGGCCAACAGCACGCGCTGCACCTCGGGATGCAGCACGGGAGCGCCGCTCGCAGCGATTTTCACGGCCTCCAGCAGCTGCTCGGGCGGAATGGCCTTGAACAAATACCCGGCGGCGCCGGCTCGGACGGCCGCCACCACCAGCCCCTCCTCGGCGAAGCTGGAGAGCGCCACCACCGGCACGGTTGGGCACCGCCCTTTCACGGCCCGCACGGCCGCCGGCCCGTCCAGGTCAGGCAGATGCATGTCCATCAACACGACGTCAGGCGGCACGGGCAGCCGATTCAGCACCGCCAGGGCCTCGTGGGCCGTCCCCACGGCCGCCACGACGTCAATCTGATCGTCCAGCGCCAGATACGACCTGAGGCCCTGCAGCACCACCGGGTGGTCGTCCACCAGCACGACCCGAATCATTGCGACCCCTCCTTGCCGACCGCGGGGGGCGCCGGCCATTCTACCTGTACGGTGGTCCCGGCACCCGGCCGGCTGATGATGGTCAGCGCGGCGCCAATGGCGTCCGCCCGCTCCCGCATGTGGCGCAGCCCCAGACCCCTGGACTGCGCCGCGGGCTCAAAGCCAGGGCCGGCGTCCGTGATCGACAGCACTAGTCCCGCTCCTCGACCGGCGCAGCACATGGTGATGGGGGTGCGAGGCGCATGGCGGAGGGCGTTGTGTACGGCCTCCTGCGCAATCCGGTACAGGGCCCGGCGCACGTCGACTCGGGTGGGATTCTCCGCGTCAAACGTGAGGCAGGCACCGGTCGCTTCCGCCAGCCGATGCAGGGCCGACGCCAGCCGATCGTCGTCGGGCGGGACCAGTTCATAAACCAGGGCGCGGAGCTCCGCCAGCCCATGCTGCACTTGGGTGCGACCCTGGGTCAGCACGGTGCTCCCCTGGGGCTGGCCGGCCGCCACGAGGCGCTCCGCCGCGGCCAAGGTGAGTGTGGCCGAAAACAGTTCCTGGCTCACCGCGTCATGCAGCTCGCGCGCCAGGCGCTGCCGTTCCTCCAATGCGCCCAGCCGTTCGGTTTCGGCCAGAAGCTCCGCGTTGGCCAGCGCCAGCGCAATGTGCGTCGCGTAGGCATGGAGGACCGGGCGCAGCACCCCCTGGTCGTCCCGGTCGCCTGGGTTCAGCACCAGCGACAACACCCCAATCACTTGGGCGCCGGTGATGAGCGGCAGCACCTCGGCGGGATGGCGGGTGCCCGGATGCCAAGGGGATCCGGGGCCCACGGGCCCGGGGGTGGGGGGCGGTCCCCCCACCGGCGCGCGGCCGTTGGCGGGCACGCGGTGCCAGCCCGGCTGCCCGTGCCGGGCGCCATCCAGCCACAACGCTGCGCGCCGGACGCCCAAGCGCGTGCGGGCGGCCGCGATGGCCCGGTCTGCCACCTCGGCGTCCGAGTGGGCGGTCTGCAGGTCGGCCACGGCTTCCTGCAGGCCGGTCAGGGCGACCGCGCGGCGATCCACGTCACGGTATAAGCGCGTGCGTTCCACCGCGACCGCCACCTGCTGTCCCACGGCGGACAGCACGGCCAGCACGTCCTTGCCAAACAGCTCACGGCCGGGGCTCGCGACGTTCAGAATGCCCAACCGCTGCCCTTTGGACGTGAGGGGCACCGACGCGTGCAGCACCAGGCGCCCGGTGTCGCCCGTGGCGTCGCGCAGCCGGCTGCACTCCACGATGTTGACCGCCCGGGTGAGATGCTCGGCGCGAAAAGCATCTTGGCAGAAGCAGGTGCCGTGGCGGAGCGGCCGGCGGCGACCCTCCGCCAGCGCGGGCGGCAGTCCGCTGGAGGCGATTTGCGAGACGGTGCGCCCGTCCGACTGGAACAGGAACATCCACGCGGTGTGAAGCCCCAGCGCAGCCGTGAGTCGCGGCAGGACGCGGTTCATGGCGGCCACCACGTCGGGTTCCTCGTTTAAGATCGAGGCAACCTGGTGCAGAATGGCCACGGCGGAGGCGTCGGCGCTGGGCGGCGGCGCAACCGGGCGTGGTGAAGGCACGACACCCCTCCCTTGTGCCGTTATCGTACCCGAGGGGCGGGGGACGTGCATCGGTCCGAAGTCTGACCAGCACGTGCGGAAGCCCTCGGGCCGCCTGGGCGTTGTGAGGTTCAAGGGGGCGGTGATGAGGCGCCAGTTCACTCCGACGAGCACGCTGGGCGTCGCACTTGGCGCCGTGAGTCTCATCGTAGCGGGGTGCGGCGCGGCCGTCCATGGCGGGGCCGCCGCCGTCCCCCTCAAGTCCACCGTGCAGGGGGTGGCCATATATGGCCCCTTGGCGCGTCCCGTGCGGTGGACGCGCACCCGGTGGTCCCCGGCCGGGACGCACTTCGCGTTTGCCGTGGACCCGCGGCAGGGGATTGCAGAGGTCGGGTCGACCAACCCCCTGCGTGGCGAGCAAGTGGCGCTGGGGTTGGGACGGTCGGTGGTGGCGCTGACGGCCCACGACGCCATTGTGGCGTCATGGAGCCGCCGCCACGACTGGCTGTATCCGGTTCAGGGCACGTCGCTCGGCACCCCAGTCCCCTGGACGGGGGCGACGGACTGCTGGCAGCAGTGGGTGGAGACGGCCCAGGGCCCGGCCATCGTGACGGGGGGCTATCGGTCCGGGACCCTGGCGCTCGCGTGGGCCAACGGGCACACCCTCGCGCTTGCGGGGAGCCAGGTGTGCGTCGCGCCCAGTGGCCGCGTGGGCGCCGTGGTGGGGGGGGCACCGCTACCCTGCGGTGGTTCACCCCGTGGGCAATCAGCAGGTGCCCTCGCTGCACCAGCCCAGTTCGGCCACGGCGCCGATTCGCTTGTGGCAGTTTGATGCGGTGCCTCCCCGCGTGCTGGCCACGGTGTACCTCCCACGACTGCATCTGCCTAAGGCAGCGGGCAGCGTGAGCGTCGAGCGGATCGTCTTTTCTCCCAACGGCCGGTACGTGGCGATTTGGGTGATGGGAGACTACGGGGTGGGGGCTCAGCAGCAGATGGTGGGGGCCACCTTTATCTATGCGGTGGCGTCTGGCCATCTCATGGGCCAGGCGCCGGTGGGCAACGGCATCGAGTGGGCAGCCAACTCTCAGTTTCTCTGGATTGGCACCCCCGACCCCCAGGGCCAGGGTGCCGACCGCGTGGTCAGCCTCGAGGGACAGACGGTGTGGACCTGGCCCGACACCATGACTCAGTCGGTCATCGGTGTGGTGTCGGGCACCACACTTCTGGTGATGCGCGACCCGTTGCAGAACGGGCCGCTGGCGGTTTGGCGGCAAGGACAGGCGCCGGAGAATCTCCCAGGCATCCACCCGGCCCTCCCGGACGTGGCGGCGAGCATGTCCCCCAGTGGCCAGGCCGCGATTGTCGACACGGGCGGCGCGGCGGCGTACGCCACGTGGAGCCCGGCTGGGCCCTAGGCAGGCGGCGGAGCTCAGAAAGCTCTCCGGCGCACCGCGTGCAACGCCTGCGCGCCGGTGAGCTGACCTAAAACCGCGCCGTACAGCAGATGCGCCACGAGCAGCATCAAGGGAGCGGTGACGCCCAGCCCCAGCGCGAACATGCCGGGCGCGGCCATGAGCCCGTTGGCCACCAGCGGATCCAGCGCATCAAAGAGGGGCAGGCCCACCAACATGAGCGCCGCCCACACCATGGCCCCGAAGATGGCGCCCTTGAGCCATGGTTCTCCGGCGAGCTGCGGCTCCACCACCTGAACGTACAGCGAGGCGAGCGCCACGCCCACCGTGAAGTGCACCAGGTAGCCGAATCCGACCGCAAGCGTTAAGTTCAGGGTGAAGAGGGTGCCGTCCCACAACGGGAGGTTGAGCGGCGGCGCCCCGATGGCGGGCCCCGCCGTCAGCACCAGCGTGAGAATCAGGGTGGCCACCAGGCCGGCGGTCACCACGCGGCGTGTGGACTGGCGAGGCATGTGCTTGACCTCCCCTGGCGTCGGCGTTTGTTGCAGCGTATGCATCACGGGTCCAGGTCAGCACGGCCGTGTTGGGATGCCGCAGGAGGTGGCAGGGTTCTGGCGCAATTGTCTCCCTGGGATCCCCGGGGTTTTCCCGGGCGCACGGCGCCCGGGCTGTTTTTGGGCATGGCGACGCTGTCGCAGGCCGGTGCATCGCTGAGCCAGCAGGGGGTGGCGGTGCTGGCGGTGTTTTTCCGGGCTGCCCTGCATCTGTCCTTCAGCCAGATGGGGACCTTGGTCTCCGCCACATCCCTTGGCATGATGGTAGGACTGACCGTGGCGGGGGTGCTGGTGGACCGCCTCGGACCCCGTTGGCTTTTGGGGGTGGGGGGTGCCTGGTCGCTCATCGCCGGATTTGGGGTGTCGCGGGTCCACGGGTACGGGGTGCTGCTGGCGCTTCTGTTTGTCATGGGCATTGGGCTTGGGGGCATTCCCAGCGCCGGGACGCGGGCCGTATTTGACGCCTTTGCCGGGCGGGCGCGGGGCATGGTGATGGGCATCCGGCAAACCGGCGTCCCCCTCGGTGCCGCAGCGGGTGCCGTGCTCATCCCGCTATTGGTGCCGGGCTGGGGCACCGGCGGCGTATTTTTGGCCATCGCGCTCCTGGTGCTGGCCAGCGCCTGGACTTTTGGACTGGTTATCCGCGGCCGGGCCCGCGCTCCAGCGCCGGCCGCCCGACTCCCGGGGCTGAAGTGGCTGCGGCCGGCCCTGGGACCGATGGCGGTGGGGATGATGCTGGTGGCGGCGCAGTATTCGGTGCTGACCTTTACGATTGCCGACTTGGCGACTCGCCATGGTTGGACTCTGCCGGCTGCGGGCTTGGGACTGGCGCTGGTGCAGGTGGGGGGCGGCGTGGGACGCATCGGGCTCGGGTGGTGGTCGGACCGCCGCGGTGGGCAGCGGCCGGGCATTATCCTCGGGGCGGCCGCGACCGGGGCGGCGGCCGCGCTGGCGTTTGGGTGGGCGCCCGCCGCCACCCCGACCGCCCTGCTCCTGGGGATCCTGCTGCCGCTGGGCATTGGCGCCGTGGGCTGGAATGCGCTGGTGCTGACCTGGTCGGGCGAGCGCGTGCCGGCATGGGGCGCGGGCCAGGCCATGAGCTGGACCGGCTCCGCGGTCTTTTTGGGGTCGGCGCTGTATCCGCCCGCCTTCGGGTGGGTGCTGGATCACACCGGCCACTTCGCCTGGGCCTTTTCGGCGCTTGCCATCTGGATGGTCCTGGCCGGGGTCCTGGTGGTGGTGGTACGGCACCGGGACACTCGTACCGTGGCCGTTACGGCTTGAGGGGTCGTGTCAGTGTGCACCCAAGGGCGTCGTGTGGCGGACCCCTTTGGGACCCCGGGGCTTGCCGTGCTCCCCCCGACCGGGCATGCCTAGACGGTTCGATGCCCAGCTCGCGGAGCCATACGCGCACGCGCCGGGGGGAAACTCCTGGCGCTGGCGGTCCCACGCGTCGCGTTCGGCGGGATGCCGGTCGAGCGCGCGCTGAAAGCGTCCAAACGCGCCCGGCCCGTCCAGTGCCGCCAGCAACAACGCCTGGAGCGCCGAATCGGGGACGGACTCGGCAAACCCAAGCATGAGTTCATACTCCCCACGAGGCGACTCACGGCGCATGGATACGTATCGGTCCGACCCCAGATAAATCTCCCGTGCCTGGGGGACCCCCGCCTGCTCCCAGGGAGGCAGGCGGTCGCAATACTTGGCATCCAGGACATCCTCCCCCTGCAGTTCGACGGGCACAAGGACGACGCACCCGGACTCCCGGTCCAGGTACCAGGCGTGCTCGCTGTCCCCCGACTCCATGGCCATGGCGATGTCGGAGAGGTCCACGTGAAGTTTTCGCACAGGAGACGCCTCCCTTACGGCAGTAACCACTGATGACGCCGTTATGCCACCGGGGGCCCAGGGACCAACCGGTGATCCATGGGGGCCCATCGCGCGGGGCGGCGGCGCCCGGCTCGGCTTCGAAATTAACCCGGCGCGTCGTCGGGCAGGGATGATGGACGGGCGGCCGGACGTTCGCGGCGGATGTCTCGCGCCCTCCAACAGGTGCGTGGCACACCATACCCAAAAGGCGCGGCCCCCGCGAAGATCTTTTAACGGGATCTCAACGGGACTCTCAGGAAACACTCAGACTCGCCATGCACAATGGAGACACACGAGGGAGAGAGTTGAGTGGGGAGGGCGCGATGAATCGCAACACAATGGCGCTGGTGCATCCCGGCATGGGACTCAAGCGGGCCATCCGCCCCCGCGTGCGGGTGATGACCCGCATTGTGGCGGCCTGTCTTAGGTACCGCGGACAGTGGGTTCGGTTGTCGCGCATCGTGCCGGCGCAACGCCTGGCGCATGCGGACGTATATGCCTCAGTGCTGTTTCTCCAAGATCACGGGGTGATTGACTATCGCTGGCTCCGCTCTGGGTGGGAGGTGCGGCTGAAGCGCGAGCAAAATGCCTGGTGATGCTGGGCGACGATCCCTCGAGCCCGAACCAGCGTAAGTGGGAGTCAGCGAGTGGGGATGGTGGCCGGACCGTCCCCGCTCGCTTGGGATTGAGGGCACCGTCGGGCAGGACTCCTCCGGCGCGTGGCGAACCTCACCCCATCAGGAGAAAAAGGGGGGCGCCCCGTGGACGGCGGTCGTTTGCAGCTTGACCGAGAGGGCCCGCTCACCCGCGCCAGGGTGATTGCTACGCTGTCCCGCGCATTGGACTTGGGTGAAGGAGAGCCGCTGGGGCATTCGTTGCGCGCTTGCTGGATCGCGATGCAAATGGCCAACGTGCTGGTCTTGGATGCCGACACCCGTCACCAGTTATTTTATGCCGTCCTGTTGAAGGATACGGGCTGCTCCGCGACGGCCCACCATATGTCTTCGTGGTTTGGGACCGACGACCGCGCGGCCAAGCGAGATCTGAGGATGGTCAATTGGTCGCGCTGGCACCGTGCGGCCCAGTTTGCGGTGCACACGGCCGCCCGGGGTGGGTCTTTGGGTCGGCGGATCCGCCAGCTGGCGGTGCTCGGACGGCACGGACCCGGGGCTGCCCGCGAGCTGGTGCGGGAACGCTGCACGACGGGAGCGCAGCTGGTGCGTCGCCTGGGGTGGGACAACCTGGTGCCCGATGCCGTCTTGAACCTCGACGAGCACTGGGATGGTTCGGGGTATCCGCTGGGTTTGGCCGGACCGGCCATTCCGTTGTTGGCCCGCATCGCGAACTTGGCCCAGCAGACGGAAATTGCGTGGAGTCGCGGCGGCGCCCAGGTGGCCCGCGATGTGGTGCGCGCGCGCCGGGGGACGTGGTTCGACCCCGAGCTGGCCGAGGCGTTCCTGTCGATAAGCCGCCAGCCAAACTTCTTCGACGAGCTGGCCGCCGTCCGCGGTCCTGAGGACTTAGACCGTGTTGCCCCCATGGAGCCGGCCGGGGATGCGCTCTCGCTGGAGGCGGGTTTGGTGCCCATGGCCGAGGTGTTTGCCGAGATCGTGGACCGGAAGTCACCCTGGACCGAGCACCACTCCGAGCGCACGGCGCTTTATGCCGGTCGCCTGGCGGCCCAGATGGGGTGGGAGCCCGCCGTGGTGCAAGAAACCGTATTGTCCGGGTTCTATCACGACCTGGGCAAGCTGGGGGTCTCCAACCTGATCCTGGACAAGCCCGGCCGCCTCACGGCCGAGGAGTTCCGCGCGGTGCAGGAGCACCCCGCTCTGACGGCCGAAATTTTGTCGCCGCTCTCCGCGGTGGGAACGTTAAACCGGGTGGCGGCCGCCGCCGCCGCCCACCACGAACGCCTGGACGGATCCGGCTACCATCGCGGGCTCGCTGGCGCGGACATTCCCGCGATGGGCACGGTGGTGGCGGTCGCGGATGTGTTCGATGCGCTCACCTCGGCGCGCCCGTACAAGGCCAGTATGACCCCGGAAGAGGCGCTGGGGCTGATGATGCCGGAGGCCGGGCGGCAACTGGCCGGCGACGCTGTCGAGGCGCTGGCCGAACTGGTGCGGTCGGGGTCCGTGCCCGTCGCTGGTTCGGGCGAGGGGGTTGCCGGTGTTCTCGGATGAATGGCCCGACTGGCAGGCGGCTGAGCGTGCTATAAGGGCCGGGCGGCTTGCACCGTACGCGCTGTGGAAGCAGGCGGATCATGCCATCCAATGCTGGGAGCCTCGGGTGCACGCGTTTTTGCACTACGACCGCGGGGCGGTGGAGCGTCAGGCACGGGCACCCGGACCGGGTGCCTGGTCAGGGGCGCCGCTGGTGGTGAAGGATCTGGCCGACGTGGCCGGCATGCCCACCACCGGGGGTTCGCGGGCGTACCGGATGCGCCCCGCGCGCGACGCGGCCGTGGTTCGCCGCTGGCGCGAGGCGGGCGCGGTGCTTTTGGGGAAAACCAACACGGAAGAATTGGCCTTCGGGGTCATCACCGCCCCCACCACCAATCCCTGGGACTCCAGTCGCATTCCCGGGGGGTCCTCCGGAGGTACCGCGGCCGCCGTGGCGGCGGGCATGGCCATGGGGGGGCTGGGGACCGACACCGCCGGGTCGATTCGCATTCCCGCCGCGCTGTGCGGGGTGGTGGGCTTCAAACCCACGTTTGGTGCGCTGCCCACGACGGGCATTATGGCCCTGGCGCCGTCCTTCGATACGGTGGGACCGCTGGCCCATTCCGTCGCTGACGCGGCCGCGCTGTTTGGCAGTATGGGCGGCGCGGTCAGGGACCAGGATGCATGGAACGCCGGCGCACGCGTCCCGGTGCTGGTGCCGGACGCCTATTGGTCGGGACGTCTCGACGCCGACGTTGCGCGCGCATGGGCACACGCCCTAGGCGTGCTGGAGGCGGCAGGATGCCGGGTGGAGCCCATGATGCTCGACCCATGGGCGCACTGGCGCGATGTGTTTTTGGCGGTGCGGCGGCCAGAATCGTTCTTGGTCCACCGTCGAGTGCTGGAAGGCCCCCGCCGATCCCAGCTGGGAGGCAACCTGGCCGCCCGGCTGGAGGAGGGCCGCGACGTCTCGGCCGTGGACTATCTGGCGGCCCAGGCGGAGCGTCGCCATCTGATCGCCCAGTATCGGCGGCGCATGGGCGCCGGCGTCATGGTGCTCCCCACGGTGGGCGTGGTGGCGCCCCGGGTCGGGGAAGACCGCGTCCGGCTGCCTCGGGGAGCCACGAGCGTGTGGGAAGCGCTGGTGTCGCTGACGCTACCCGCCAGCGTGCTGGGCTTTCCCGCGGTATCCGTGCCCATGGGTGAGTCCGCCGAGGGACTGCCGACGGGACTGCAGATCGTGGGGGTGCCGGGCGCCGACCAGCGTGTCCTGGCCATGGCCGACTGGTGGACGCGCCAGGCCGCGCTGACGCCGGGCCGCCCAAGCCTCCCGTTGTCCTGACGGCGGCGACAGCGCATTTGCCTGGGCCAGGTGCCAGCAAGCGGGCGGCGGCTCCGCGCGCGATGCTTCAAAAAGGGGACAGAGAAACCGCCCTCCTGTGGGAGGGCGGTTTCTTAGAAGCGGGTCCATCAGCTACTGGGCGGTAACCGTCCAGCGCCACAGCTCCTGGTAAGCGTCGATGGGCACGGAGTACTTCTCCACGCCGTGCAGCCACGGCTTCACCAGCTGGTAGGCGGGCGTCGTCTCCGGCAGCAGCAGGACCGGCAGGTCGTGCGCCGCGGCCAGATCGTAGGCGTGCACGCGTGCGTACACCTGCGCGATGGTTCCCGGACGGTACGTCGCCAGCGCCAGGGCGTTCAGGCTCGGGCTGGCAAACCCACCGAAGTTGTTGGCCGCGCCGGTCTCATACAGCGACAGCGGCGGGAAGCCCAGTCCCGTGCTCCATCCGCCCCACCAGGTGAGCGTCCACTTGTTGGCGTCGGACGGCGTAGTCACGAAGGTGATGAGCTGGTTGAACGGCAGGAGGTCCAGATGGACGTCGATGCCCTCTTTGGCCCACGTGGTCTTCATGTACTGCGCCACGTTGGTCATGGTCGTGGACCCTGACGTCACCATCATGGTGAAGCTCAGGGTCACCCCGTTGCGGGTGAGGACGTGGTTGCTGTTCAGAGTCCAGCCGTGCGACTCCATCAGCTTCAACCCGGCTGTCGGGTTGTAGGCATAGCCCTTGGTGGCGGTGTCATAGAACGGGCTCGCCGGCAGCCGCGGCACCGGGGCCCACTCGGGGACGCCGTAGCCGTGGTAGAACGCTTTGATCATCGCGGGCTGGTTGATGCCCATCTGCATCGCCTGGCGAAAGTACAGCTGGTTAAACAAGCCGCCAATCACCGGCGCTTGGGATGAGTAGTTGGGTTCAATCATCTGGAAGCCGTAGTTGTACGGCACCGGCTTTTGCAAGTAGCCCTTGATCTGCTTGCCGGCGGTGTAGTACGCGGAGCCGGGCGCAGTCTGCGCAAACAGACCGGTCTTGGTAGCCGCGAACTCTGACGCCGCGGTGGCCTCGTCCTGGAACACAATGGTCTTGATAGCGGCCTTGTGCCCCGCGTAGTTCGGGTTGGCCTTCATGATCGTGTACTGGTTCTTGACCACCTTGGACGGGTAGTACGGACCGTCGACGATTTGGAACAGCGGGTTGCTTGGGTTGACCCCAATCTTCTCCAGGTAGCTGAGCTCCTGGTTGTGGTTCGAGTATTTGTCCACCGCGAACCTGGGTACTGGGGACAGGTAGCCGAGCGACGCCAGCTCCACGTACAGCGGGCTGATGGGCGCGGCCACCGTCACGACCAGCGTGTGGGTGCCCGTGGCCACCGCGTTCGTGATTTCGTCAAAGGAGTGCGAGCCGACGTTGCTGTCGACCCACGGCGCCCCCTTGGCAGCGGACCAGTGGGCCAGATCCCACGCGTATACGCAGTCGGCGGCGGTCACGGGGTGACCGTTGGACCACTTCCACTTGGGGTTCAGCTGGATCGTGTACACCGTGTCGTTCTTGCTGGGCGTGATGCTGCTGGCGATGGACCGACTGTAGTTGATCGTGTCGGTTTTCGAAATCCAGAGCAATCCCTGATACATGTAGCTGGTGGCAAAGTTGGACGTCGAATTAAACGACACCGGCGTTACCGAGAACCACCAGGTGGGGTTCGAGGCGACGTCGCCCACCAGGGTGATTTGCTTCGGCACCGTGCCGGTGGCCGCCGGGGTGCCGCCACAGGCGGCCAGCAGCAGGCCCAGCGAGCCAATGCCCGCAAACGCCCAGCGCCCCAGCTTCGAGTTGGGAATCAAACTCATCGCGATCCTCCCTCCGAAAGTCAAGGAAACAGAACCCGGATCGGGACGGAATCGCACGGAATGCGACGGAAATCCGAGGGAATCGGGTCGTTGGGCCACATCCACCAAGGTGCGTGTTGAGACGATACCTCGTGTGGATCGCGACTGGTATTCGACTCGGTGGCCCGGAATTCCTGCAAGGGTCCGCTTCGGGCCGCACGGCGCGTGCCAACCTATCCCGCGCACCTTGGCATCGCTGGTAAGTATACGAAGGGCTTACAAGTCCGGCAAGCAAGTCGACCGAACATTCACACCCGTCGGCCGCCGCCCCAGTCGGGCTGCGCCAGGATCGACACCACGGCGAGTATACGAAGGCGTTGCCGCTATCGCAAGTGTTGGGCGAACCTTGCGACGAGCATAGTCATTGAAAAAGACACAAAATGGCATACCGGCGCGCGCCGGAGAACCGCCCCATCGGGCGGCGGTGGCTAGGCCGGACGACGTGCGCACTAGACCGGCCGCGACGTGCGGTATAATCGAACCTCGACGTGGAGACAGGGGGGTTCTACGGGTGACGTTCACCGAGCGGGGGCGCCGGTATACGCGCATGGTCCTGAACATGCTGTTGGACGCGGCGTTGGTGAACGTCGCGGTCTACTTTGCGTTTTATCTGCGCTTCGACACGCCGCATGTGCCGTCCGCCTATTTGGTGCCTTATCTGCATGCGCTGCCCCTCTTCACGGTGGGCGCCGTGGCCATCTTCTGGGGCATGCGGATTTACCATCGCCTGTGGCAGTATGCCTCGGCGCGCGACGCGCTCCTGTTGATCGTCGCCATCAGTTTGTCGGCCATGTGGTTTACCCTGGGAATTTTCGCAAACGGCGGCGCGCATTATCCGCGGGCCGTCTTTGCGCTGTATTGGCTCTTGGGACTTCTCCTGATGGGCGGCACGCGCTTTGTGCGCCGGTCCATGACCGATCTGGTGTGGCGCGGCCGCCGGTTCAACCAGTCGCAGGTACTCATCTTGGGCGCTGGCAAAATGGGTCAGATGGTGGCGGCCGAAATGGAGCGCCATCCCGAGGTGGGCCACGCGGTCGGTTTTTTGGACGACGATCCCCAGAAGCAGGGCATGCAGATGGGCACGCTCCGCGTGCTGGGGCGGCTGGTCGACCTGCAAGCGGTCGTGGGCGCCGTCGACCTCGAGGGACCCACCAGTGGCCCGGTGGACCAAATCATCGTGGCCATGCCATCCGTCGAGGGGCGGGTGCTGCGCACGGTGGTGGAGGAGGCGCGCCGACTGGCGCTTCGGGTGCGCGTGGTGGCCGGTGTCAACCAGATGATTGACGGCCAGGTGCGCGTCAGCCAGATCCGGGACGTCGAGATTGAAGACTTGCTGCAGCGGGAGCCGGCGCACATTGATTTGGCCGAGATTGCGGGATACATCACGGGCCGCACGGTGCTGGTCACCGGCGCCGGGGGATCCATCGGGTCCGAGTTGGCTCGCCAGGTTGCGCGCTTCGATCCGGCACGGCTGTTGCTGCTGGGGCTGGACGAAACGAGCGTCTTTGACATCCACCGGGATGTGGCCCGCTTGTTTCCCACCGTGGCGGCCGTGCCGCTGGTGGCGGACCTTCGGGACAAGCCCCACCTGGAGCGGCTGTTTGAACGCGAGCGCCCCGATGTCATTTTTCATGCGGCGGCCCACAAGCACGTGCCGCTCATGGAAGCGCAGCCGGACGAGGCGTTGCGCAACAACGTGGGCAGCCTTTGGCACGTGGCCGACCTGGCGGAGCGGTACCACGTGGACCGCCTGGTTTTTATATCGACCGACAAGGCGGTCAATCCCACCAGCGTGTACGGGGCCACCAAGCGCGCGGGGGAGCTTCTGATGTCGGCCCTGGCGGAGCAAGCCCGCCACACCAAATTTGTATCGGTGCGGTTTGGCAATGTGCTGGGCAGCCGTGGCAGCGTGGTGCCGATTTTCGAACAGCAGATCCGCGCCGGCGGCCCGGTGACGGTGACGCACCCCGAGATGGTGCGGTACTTCATGACCGCCACCGAGGCGGCTCAGCTGGTCATCCAGGCGGGTGCCATGGGACGCGGCGGCGAAATTTTCGTGCTGGACATGGGGGAGCCGATTCGCATTCTGGACCTGGCCATGAACCTCATCCGGCTCTCCGGGCTCGTCCCCGGCGACGACATCGATATTCAAATCGTGGGGATGCGCCCGGGTGAGAAGCTTTACGAAGAACTGCTCACGGGCGACGACCGCGCCCGGGTGAGCCGCCATGAGCGGATTTTCATCGCACGGCAGGAGGCGGGCCATCGCCAGGAGGTGCTGAGCCGGCTGGACGAGCTTTTGGGCTTGGCCGAAGCGGGCCAGGACGAGGCCGTGCTGACGGCGCTGACGCGGCTGGTGCCGGAGTACCGGCCCAACCGCGCCGACCGGGTGGCCACGTTGCCCACCGCCGCCCGGCAGGCTGACCTGAGAGGAGAGACGCATGGCTTGGAGTCCTGACGCCGCAGCCTTGGCCGAGCGCCTGACGGAGCGGCGGGCGGTCGTCGGCGTGGTGGGATTGGGCTACGTGGGGTTGCCGCTGGCGGTGGAACAGTCACGCGCCGGCTTTCAGGTCCTGGGGCTGGACGACAACGCCGACAAGGTGGCCCGAGTCAATCGCGCCGAGAACTACATCCCCGACGTATCGAGCGGGGATTTGGTGGAGGCGGTCGCGGCCGGGCGTCTCACGGCCACCACGCGGTACCAGGATTTGACCCGTGCGGACGTCATCGTGATTTGCGTGCCGACGCCACTTACGCCCAACAAAGAGCCGGATCTGTCATATATTCTGGCGGTGGCCGAGCGGGTGCGGTCGGTGATGCGGCCCGGCCAGTTGGTGGTGTTGGAGTCGACGACGTATCCGGGCACCACCGAAGAGGTGTTGCGCCCCATCCTGGAAACCAGCGGCCTTGAGGTGGGGCGGCAGATGTTTGTGGCGTTCTCCCCGGAGCGGGTGGATCCCGGCAACCCCCGCTTTCACACGCGCAACACGCCGAAGCTGGTGGGCGGGGTCACCGACACCTGTGGCGAGCTGGGACGCTTGTTTTACAGCCAGTCGCTGGACCAGGTGATTCGGGTGTCGTCGCCCGCGGTGGCCGAGATGGCCAAAGTGTTTGAGAACACGTATCGCGCGGTCAACATCGCGCTGGTGAACGAGATGGCGCTGTTGTGCGACCGCATGGGCCTTGATGTGTGGCAGGTGCTGGACGCCGCCGGCACCAAACCCTTCGGGATTCAAATCTTCTACCCGGGTCCGGGCGTCGGGGGCCACTGTATCCCCTTAGACCCGTTTTATCTTGCGTGGAAGGCGCGCGAATACGACTTTTCCACGCGGTTCATCGAACTGGCGGGGGACATCAACCTGCGCATGCCGTATTTTGTCGTGGACAAACTGCAGGCGATGCTGAATGAGGGGGAGAAGTCGCTCAAGGGGGCGCGGATCCTGCTGTTGGGGGTGGCGTACAAGCGCGACAGCAACGATGCCCGCGAGTCGCCGGCACTCAAAGTCCTGGAGGTGTTGACCGCGCGCGGAGCTCTGGTGGTGTACCATGATCCCAAGGTGCCGACGGTGAAGCCTCAGGCCGCCTTCCCCCGGACCCTGTCGGCCGTGGCGCTCACGCCGGAGCGGCTCCGCTGGGCCGACGCCGTCGTGATCACGACGGACCATTCTGACGTGGACTACGGCCTGGTGCGCCGCCATGCGCGGCTGGTGCTGGACACCCGCAACGCCCTGGGCCGCGCCCCGGCCGACCCCGAGGCCGTGGCCCGTGTGGTGAAGTTGTAGCCGATGGCCATCAGAATAGGGATCATCGGCTGCGGCAAAATTGGCCAAAAGCACCTGCAAGCGCTCGCGCGTCTCCCGGAGGCCACGCTAGTGGCCACGTGCGACACGGACCGCGAACGTGCCGAGGCGGCCGGCGTGCCGTTTGACGCGACGGCCTACGAGCGGCCCACCGATCTGATTCACCACGAAGGGCTGGATGCGGTGATCTTGGCCAGCCCGTCCGGGCTCCATCCCGAGCAGGCGATGGAAGCCATGGAACAGGGACTGGATGTGTTGGTGGAAAAGCCGCTGGCGCTCTCCATCGAGGTGGCACGCACGCTGACACAGTTTGCCGAGGACGCCGGGGTCATTTTGGCGGTGACCCACTTCAATCGGCTGCTGGCGGCCCCCGCCGCGCTGCTGTCCCTCGTGCGGGAGGGCGCTCTCGGCACGTTGCTGTCCGGTGGAGTGGCCGTCCGATGGGCCCGCCCCCAGGCTTACTTCGATGAAGCCAGCTGGCGGGGCACCCGGGCGCTGGATGGCGGCATGCTTTTTAATCAGGCGGTTCACGCGCTAGACTTGGCGGTGGAAGTGTTTGGCCCGGCCGCCGAAGTGTTTTGCTATGCGGACACCAAGACCCACACCATCGAGGCGGAGGACACCGTGGCGGGCACCGTGCGGTTTCGCAGCGGGGCGCTGGTGACCGTGGCGGCCACCACGTCGGTGCCCCGCACCAATCTCGAAGAGCGGCTTACCGTGGTGGGCAGCGAGGGGGTGGCGGTGCTGGGGCCGACCGCAGCCGAATTGTCCGTGCTGCGGACGCCCGACGGGGACCGCGACGCGAGGGTGCTCCGCGCGCTGGCCGAGCGTCCGGCAGAGCCCACTTGGGCCAGCCACCTGCAGGCGCTGGAGGACTTTTTGGAGTCCATCGCGACGCGCCAGCCGCCCGTCCTGTCGGCGGCGTCCACGTTGGACGCGCTGGCGCTCGTGGATGCGCTCACACGATCGGCGGCTCTGGACCACCCGGTGTCACTGGAGGCAGCCCATGGCCAAGGCACCTGAGCGGCAGGGACCGGGGGTTGAAATCGGAGAGGACGCCGAGTTTGGAGCGCACGTGGTGCTGGGACACGGCGTGGTGGTGTATCCCGGCACGCGGATTGCCGAGGACGTGGTGGTGGAGGACTACGCGGTGCTGGGCAAGCCGCCCGCCCGATCGGCCACCAGCACGCTCGCGGTGTCGGACCTGCCGCCGTTGGTGGTGGGGCGCGGGACCCACGTGGGAACCCATGCGATTCTCTATGCCGGCACCACCCTGGGCGAGCAGGTCTTTGTGGCCGACGGGGCGCAGGTGCGGGAGCGCTGTCGACTGGGCGACCAGGTGGTGGTGGGCCATTTGGCTACCATTGAGAACGACAGCACGGTGGGGGCGCGCACCAAACTGCAGACCGGCGCGTACCTGACGGCCCGCTCCACCGTGGCCGAAGACGTGTTTCTCGCGCCCCACGTGACCACCACCAACGACCCCTATCTGGCCCGGACCGCGGCGCGGCACGGCGCCCAGCGCGGGCCGCACATCGAACGGGGCGCGCGTGTGGGGGCAGGGGCCGTGCTCTTGCCCGGCATTCGCGTGGGGCAGGAGGCGGTGGTGGCGGCGGGCGCTGTGGCCACCCGGGACGTGCCGCCGTACCGTGTGGTAATGGGCGTGCCCGCTCGTGAGGTGCGCGATACGCCTGCCGAGCAGCTCATCTATCCGGACGATGCCGCCCCCCAGGGAAGCCGATAGGGGGGCGGGCGCCGCCCCCCAGGTCAAGGTGGGTCGGGTTAGTGGCAGCTGGCGAGGTTGCCCGCCAGCACGCGGGGGCCGTAGGGGCCGGTGCTGGAGCCGGTGGGCGTGGGATACACCGCCACGGCTCCCTTGGGGATGGTGGCCACGCCCACGTCCAGACTGCCGCCCCAGTCGTCGGCGCCCGACAGGCGGACCATGAGCTGGTTGGCAAACACCGTGCCGGTGATGGGATTGGTCACCGTGAAGGCGTAGGTGCCGTAGCGCGTCCCAAAGGACGTTGGCTCGGGCATGGTGTTGCCGGTCACGTTCAAGGCTTCAAATCCCTCGGACTCGTTCATGGTGAGCGAGGCGGACCCAAAGGGGTGCAGGTTCGACGACAAGGTGGACAAGAGCGGCGAGGAGCACACCGACACCTCGGGTGTGATGGCGGGCGGCCAGGCGATCCCGAGGGGATTCGGGGCCGCGTGGGGATTCCGCTTGCCCAGCTGGTAAAACGTGACCGGGCCGACGATCCCGTCCACCGTGATGCCCACCGCGCGCTGGAAGGCGCGCACCGCGTCGCGCGTTGCGGGGTCGTAGTACCCCGTGACCCGGCCCGTGTAGTACCCGAGGTCGGTCAGCAGGACCTGCAGGAACACCACGTCAAAGCCGTTGCGGCCGGTCTCCATCGCGCGGCCGCCCGCAAACGTATAGATCCACGTGGCGTCGTAGAAGCCGAATCCGGCGATGGGGTTGGATGGCAATCCGGTGTCGCCGTTGGACTCCGCGTCGGACTTGAACGCCAGCACCGCCGACGCCGTGGCGCTGTCAAACGTGGTGGTGGCGGGGTGCCCGATGATGCTGGCGTAGCGAAACAGGTTCAGGCGATTTTGCAGGATGGTGACGTCGCCGCCGCTGTTGCCCGTCTGCAGCTGCCGGCTGCCGTACACCGGTCCTCCGAAGCTCACGTGCGACCCCACCCCTTGGCCATAGAGCCAGTACGTGTTTTCGCCCGCGACGCCGTCGTTGGCAATGCCGAAGTAGGACTGGATGGCGCGGACGGCCGCTTTGGTGGCGGCGCCGTACTTGCCGTCAATCGTGATGGGGGACCCGATGGGACCCGACGACGGGTTCATGGTGGACAGCATGAGGTCGTACACCGCCTGAACCACCGCGACGTCGGTTCCCTCCGCGCCGATGTTCAGGAGGCGGCTGCCAAACGGGTGGTACGGAGCAAAGGTGCTGTCAAACAGTGCCATCAGAAACGAACCTCCTTGTGCCGTGCAACGGGGCGCCGTGGCGACTCGTGTCCCGGGACGGGAACCATCGACGGAACGGACCCTTTCGAACAACCGGCCGCGTCAGCTCTGGGATGCGAGATAGCTAATCATGGGCTCAACGGCAAGTTATGCACGGAGAAGAAGGTGGTGCCACCAAAGCATGAAACCGGGATCTCCCCCGGGGGCTATGCCTCCCGCGCATCGCTCCGTCGTTGTATCCTGGACCGTGGACGAGGCCGCCTCGTCAGATTCGTCGAGAAGCGGGGGATACCCATCACGGACACCAACCAAAACACGAGCCGCCTGCCGGCCGCGGATCCGAAGCAAAAGGCACCCATTGAGATTCCCAGCTTCACCCTCACCGAACAGATTGCGGCGCTGCGGCCGGAACTGGATGCGGCTTGGGCACGGGTCGTGGACTCCGGTCAGTTCATCCAGGGTCCCGAGGTGGCGGCGCTGGAGCGCGAAGCGGCCCAACTCCTCGGCAGCGGCGTGACGGCGGTTGGCGTGGCCAATGGCTCCGATGCCCTGTACCTCGCCCTTTGTGCCCTGGGGGTAGGGCCGGGGGACGATGTCATCACCACTCCGTTTACATTCTTTGCAACAGCAGGCAGTATTTTGAGAACGGGCGCGCGGCCGGTCTTCGCCGACATCGATCGCGATACGTTTAACCTGGACACGGCAGGGGCGCTGGCGCGGGTGACCCCCCGAACCCGGGCCATATTGCCGGTCCATCTGTTTGGGCTGATGGCCGACGTGACCACGATGGGTCGACAATTTCCGGGCCCCATTGTGGAAGATGCTGCCCAGGCCATCCTGGCGTCCCGGGATGGTCGGGTGGCCGGCACCGTGGGGGCTCTGGGGTGCTTTTCGTTCTTTCCGACGAAAAATTGGGGCGCGTTTGGCGACGCGGGATTGGTCACCACCCGCGATGAGGCGCTGGCCGACCAAGTGAAGATGCTGGCGCGCCACGGTGCACGGCAAAAGTACTACCATGAAGTTCCGGGCATCAATTCGCGCCTGGACGCGCTGCAGGCGGCTGTGCTGCGGGTGAAGCTTGGGCACGTCGCGGAGTGGACGGCGGCGCGTCAGGCCCTAGCGGCGCGATACACCCAGGGGATTGCCGACGCGGGACTGGCCGGATGGGTGACGCCCCAGGCCGTGCCGGACGGCGCGCAGCACGTGTATCACCAGTACACGGTGCGGGCGCATGCCCGGGATGCGCTCGCCGCGCATCTGAAAGCGGCGGGCATCGGCACCACCGTGTACTACCCGCACGCGCTGCACCTGATGCCCGCGCTGGCGGCTGCGGGCGTCGGGGCCGGCGCCTTTCCCGAGGCGGAGCGGCTGACCCGGGAGGCGCTCGCCCTCCCGCTGTTTCCGGAACTGGCGCCCGCGGCGGTGGACCGGGTGGTTGATGCGGTGGCGGCGTTTTACCGCGGACGGTCGTAATGGCCCGGAAGATCCTGACCGTGGTGGGGGCGCGGCCGCAGTTCATCAAAGCGGCCGTCCTGTCGGCGGCGCTCCGTCAGGTGGCCACGGAGGTGTTGGTGCACACGGGCCAGCACTACGACCAGAATTTGTCGCGGGTGTTTTTCGACCAGCTCCCGCTTCCCACCCCCGACGTGGCGCTGGGGGTGGGATCGGGGACGCATGGCGAACAAACCGGGGAAATGTTAAAGCGTCTCGACCCGGTGATCCAGCGCGAGCAACCCGACTGGGTGCTGGTGTACGGCGACACCAACAGCACGCTGGCCGGCGCCTTGGCGGCCGCCAAGCTCCAGGTGCCGGTGGCGCACGTGGAGGCGGGCCTGCGCAGCTACAACCGAGCCATGCCCGAAGAGGTGAACCGCGTGCTGACGGACCATCTGGCCGCGCGCCTGTACTGCCCGGCGCCCTTTGCGGCGCGCCAGCTGGCTTTAGAGGGCATCACGCAGGGAGTGTCGGTGGTGGGGGATGTGATGGATGAGGCGCTGGCCCTGGTGCCCGAACGGCCCGCATCCTGGCTGGGGACGCTTGGCCTGCAGGCCGGCGGGTATCATCTCGCCACCGTGCATCGGCAGGAGAACACCGACGATGGCCGGCGGCTGGCCGCCATCATCACGGCACTGGGGACTCTTCCGGGGCCCGTCGTCTGGCCGATGCATCCGCGCACGCGTGCACGGCTGGACCAGGCCGGCTCTCATCTGCCGGCGGGCATTCGGGTGGTGGAGCCTGTGGGATATCCGGAAAGTTTGGCGTTGATACGCCATGCGCGGGCGGTCGTCACCGATTCGGGCGGCGTGCAGCGGGAAGCCGGCCTTTTGGGGGTGCCGTGCTACATCCTGCGCACCGAAACCGAGTGGCTGGACCTTTTGGAGGGAGGGCATGCCGTCCTGGTGCCCGAGCCAGGGGATCTGGCGGCCGCGATGGCGTCGGGACAGGCGCGGGGCCAAGCGCGGTCCGCGGCCACGGGGGTGGCGGCGGCCATCGTGTCGGACCTGATCCAGGCGTAGGAGGGTCATAGCACGGGCAGAGGCAAGGGGGCAGATCGATGGCGCGGGAGACGTACCTGGACTACAATCGGCCGGCGATGGGCGTCGAGGAGGCCGAGGCGGTGGCCGAGGCGGTGCGCTCGCTGTGGATCACGCGGGGACCCCGGGTCGGCGCTTTCGAGGAGGCGCTCTCGGCGTACTTGGGGGGAGCCCGCGTGGTGGCCCTCAATTCCTGCACGGCCGCCCTCCACCTGGCCCTCATCGCCAGCGGTGTGGGACCGGGCGATGAGGTGATCACGACACCGCTGACGTTTGCCGCGTCGGTCAACGTCATCCTGCATGTCGGGGCCACCCCGGTGCTGGCCGACGTGGACCCCGCAACGGGGTGCATTGACCCCGAGGCGGTGCGCGCGGCCATCACCCCGGCCACCCGCGCGATCCTGCCGGTGGATCTGGCGGGCCATCCCGCGGACTGGGATGCCCTGGCGGCGCTGGCGGGCGAGCGCGGGCTTGGGATCGTCGAAGACGCCGCCCACGCGATGGCCACCGAATATCATGGGCGGCGCATCGGGTCGTTTCCCTGGCTGGCGGCGTTTTCGTTCTACGCCACCAAGAACCTGGCCACCGGCGAAGGCGGCGCGCTGGTGGTGCCCGACCAGGCCACCGAAGAGCGGCTGCGCGTGCTGGGCCTGCATGGGATGAGCAAAAATGCGTGGAACCGCTACACCAAGACGGGCCAGTGGCGCTACGACATTTTAGAGCCGGGCTATAAGTACAACATGACTGACGTCCAGGCGGCCCTGGGGCTGGTGCAGCTGGGCCGCCTGCCCGCGCTGCAGGCGCGGCGGGCGGCCATAGCCCAGCGAATGAACCGTGCGTTTTCCGGCGACCCGGCGCTTACGATTCCCCACGTGGCGTCCGACGTCGTGCACGCCTGGCATCTCTATCCCCTGCGGCTGGTGCCCGGCACCCTCTCCATCGGGCGGGACGCGTTCATCGAGGCGCTCACGGCCCGAAACATCGGCACGGCCGTGCATTTTATCCCCCTGAGCCACATGAGCTACTATCGGGAGCGGTTTGGCTGGCGGCCCGGCATGTTTCCGCGTGCGGACGCTTACTTTGCGGGCGAAATATCGTTGCCGCTTTATCCCAGCATGACGGACGTTGACGTGGACGACGTCATCGAGGCCGTGCTGGCGATCGCCCGGGCGCACCGCGCCTGAAGCGAGGCACACTGAGGAATCGGCCAGAGCGGGGCAAGGATGCTCCGCAGCCACGAGGGCAGGTTGGGGAGCCCTTCCCTGCGGGCCCGGGTTTGGCGTGACTCGGCGTGACTAAGTGTTGGTCTGGTGCAACGCCATGCCACCGGTGTTGCGGGCAAACAAGTTGTCCGCCAGGTCCCTGCGACGGCTTTTCAAAAGCCCGCTGCGATGCGCCGCACGGACCGCCTCGTACCGAGAACTCACCTCGAGTTTGCGAAAAATATTTTCCAGGTGCCGCTTAACCGTATACGGAGAAATCACCAGGGTCTGCGCGATTGCATCATTGGTCAGATCCCGGTCCAACAATTGCAGGACCTCCTGCTCGCGGTGGCTCAAGCCTTCTCCAACGACCGAGGGGGCCGGGTTGTCGGCGAAGCGCCCCGCATCCACCAGCGGGAGTTGGCCCACAAACTCCGCGGGCAGCACGGCAATCTGTGTGCCGGGGTCGACGCCGTCAACCGTCATGCTCATCAGGGAAAGCAGGAGGCGGCTCGGCAGCGGCATCGCCGCTACGACATCAACCTCCATCCTGAGGACGCGGCCCAGCAACGCAGGTGAAGGCTCCGCCAGCAGGGCGAGGAGGGACGGATGGTGCTCACGGCGCACGGTGTGCAGGGATGCCACTCGCTGCAGGTCATCTTCGGTTTGAGTCACCACCACCACCACGTCGGCGTTGGAGACAATTAGGTTCAGATCGCCGTTTGGAGCGGCCGAGATGAATGGGCGGGTTCTGTCCGCCTCCGACAGCCACGCCGCCAGCATTAGGCACATTCCTGGAGACCCTCCGGTTACGATCACGCGACTGACAGTCGGACTTCGAAGCGACATCGGGTCACCTCCATCTAGCGCAGTCGCTCACGGCGCGTCCTTACTGATGCAGGGTCGGGCACTGTTCCGCATACAACTCACGTTCCGTTCAGAGGGGAAGCGACCCTTCGCGGCCCGGCCCACCTATCCCTGCAAAAAAGTTGAGGCGCCGAAAAAATGGACCGATAGACCCATTTCTCATGGGCCCACCAGGCCACCTCCGGCACCCGATGCGAAAACGGCCCGGCAGCACCGGCCGGCCCGGCCGCCCCCAGAGCCGGGGCCGGCGCCCCTTCCCCCACGCTGAGCCGGCTTCGTGCTGGGTCGGGTTGGTGTCCCCCCCCCCCGACGGAGGCTCC
>JAJZWS010000014.1 GCA_021846565.1 Bacillota bacterium | reverse complement strand
TCATCCGCGCGGGCCTTCGTTCCAGAGGAATCGCACCTCCGACGGCGAAGGACCCGAGGAAAGGGGGGACAACGTGGAGGAGATAGGGACGGCCCGGCGGTGGGCCCTTAGTGAGTTTGCGCAGGTGCGCACCCTCAGTGAGCCGGCGGTGTCGCCGGATGGCACGCGCGTGGCGGTCGTGGTGGATGCGTTTCGAGATCAGGAGGACGACCGGGTGGCCGCCCTGTACGTGGTGCCGACCGATGGCTCGTCGCTGCCGCACCGGCTCACGCAAGGGGCGGAGGGTGTAAAAAGCCCCCAGTGGTCACCCGATGGCCGGCGGCTGGCGTTCATCGCGCCGCGCGCGGGTGGCCGCATGGCCGAGTCCGCCGGCCGAGGCGGCGGGGCCCGGGGCCGGCCCGCCCAAACCCCAGGTGTGGGTGTTTGATCTAGTAGGTGGGGGAGAGCCCGAGCCCCTCACGAATCAACCCGAAGGGGTGGAGGGTTTTGCCTGGTCGCCCGACGGACGCTTTCTGGCGCTCGCGGCGCGCTGTCCGTCTCCCGCCCAGGTGGCGTATCTCAACTCCCTTCGAAAGCCGCGCCACCCGGGTCCCTGGGTGATCACTCGGCCCAACAGCAAACGGGACGGCGACGGGTATCTCGATGACGTGCCGATACACCTGTTTCGTATCGACGTGACCACGGAGCGGTTCTGCAGCTCACCGATGGGGCGGCGTCGGAGCAGGACCCGCGCTGGGCGCCCGACGGACGCTGGGTGCTGTTTCGCTCCAACCGAACGGGCCACGCCGACCTGAACCATTGTGTGGATCTTTGGATGCTGGCGGTCGAGGGCGGCACGGCACGCCGTGTGACGGCCGGCGACGTGTCGGCCGCCTCGGCGTCCTTTTCGCCAGACGGCCGCTGGGCGGCGCTGGTCAGCCCCCTCGACCCAAACACCGGCTACACACCGTCGCATTTAATGCGTGGCGACGGCGGATGCCACCCCGGTGGCGAACCTTGCGCAACTGGGCGTCGGCTTCACGGCGGTCGATGGGGTGCCGCCCCTGGCTCCCGGGCGGGATCCGGTAGCCAACGGAAGGATGGGGCCCCGATCCGACCGGAAGACGCTTCGGCAGGTGCTGACGGAAGGCGCACCCGGGTCTGATGCAATCGGAGCCGCATTGGGTGGGCGACGGCCACCTGCTGGTTCTCATGGCGGATCATGGGCCCGCCTGCCTGGTGCGGGTGGACGCGGTCGCCGGCGGCTTTCAGTCGGTCGCTCCGCGCGACCGCGTGGGAAGCGTGGAGGCGCTGGCCCACCGCGGCGGCACCACCGTGGTGGTTCTGAACCGGCCCGACACCGCGGGGGAGCTGTACCGGGTGGATGGGGACGTGGGGGGAACGTTGACCGCCCTCACGGCGTTCAACCGGGAGGCATTCCGGGACCGGGAGGTGCCCCATCATCGCTGGGTGCATTGTGCCAATCCCGACTATGATGAAGTGGAGGGCGTGCTCGTCACGCCGCAGGGTGCCACCGGCGCCCTGCCTCTTATCGCGGTGCCCCATCGCGGGCCCGAGGCGGCCGATGTCCTGACCTTCCGGTTCGACCACCAGTACCGGGCCGGGTTGGGGTATGCCATCCTCTTGGTCACCTACCGGGGGTCCATCGCCTACGGCGCGGAATGGCAGGGGGTCATTCGCGGCGACTGGGGCCCGCGGGAACGCGCCGACCTGATGGCTGGGGTCGACCACCTGGTGGCCCAGGGCATCGCCGATCCGGCGCGGCTGTTCATTTAGGGGCTTTCCGTACGGCGGCGTGATGAGCAACTGGGCCGTGGGCCACTCGGCACGGTTCGCCGCGGCCGCCAGCGAACACGGCATGCGGGACTACACCAGCATGTTTGGCCACGGAGACACCGACCGGCACTGGCAGGACGGGTGGGGCATGCCGTGGCAAAATCTCGAGGGCTACCGCCGTTCCTCGCCGCTGTCGGCGGCCGACGGGTTAACGACCCCGCTACTCATCACGGCGGGGGAGCAGGACTGGCGCTGTCCGGTGGCGCACGCCGAGGCGCTGTACGCCACGGCCATCCGGCGGGGCGTGGCGGCGGAGCTGCTGGTTTACCCCGCTGAGCATCACGCCTGGCAGTCCCGTCCGTCCCGGGTGCGCGACCGCATGGCCCGCATCACAGCGTGGTTTCACCGGTTTGGGGGGCCGGCGGACGACATCGGCGCCCCTCGGTCGCCGGCGGAGTAGGCTGACCGACCGGGAATGGTTCCGGCCACGCCGGGCGGCGGTCGTTGGACATCCAACGGCCCGCTGCCGTGCCCAGACGGACGGCCAGCGCCACCCCGTGCCCGCTGTAGCCCCCCACCCAGCGCACGCCGCGCGGCGTTTCGCCCAGGATGGGCAGTCCCGTGGCGGTAATGGCCAGGGGCCCGTGCCAGAAATGGTCCACGGGGATTCCCTCCAGGCCGGGGAGCAGTCGTCGCAGCACGGCGCCGAGGGTGGCCGGCGAGGAGGGGGTGCCGGCCGGCAGGCGGCTCCCGAATACCAGGCGGCCGTCCGGCGTCAGTTGGAAGTGGGCCGTTCGCCGCGACTCCTCAAACACCGCTGGCCGCCCCGCCAGCAGGCGGGGCACGAAGGCCCCCGGAAGGGGAGCAGTTGCCAGCATTGGGCTGTCCACACGGCGCACGTGGCCGGCGAACCCGGGCACAGACCGTGGCAGGAAGGCATTGGTGGCCACGAGCACCCGGCCCACGGTGACGGCGGCGTCGCCCGCCCGGACCAAGAACGTTCCAGACCGGGCCGCCTCAATCCGGGAGGCCGTCTCTTCGACAATCACCGCACCCGCGTCCAGGGCCGCTTGAGCTACGCCCACGGTCAATCGGTAGGGATTGACGGTAGCGGAGGCCGGGTCAAATAGCGCGCCGACATATCCGGGCCAGCCGAGCCGATCCGCTACCGCGCCGGCGTCCAGTACGTCGAGAGGAAAGCCATCGGCCTGCAACAGGGCGGCATCGGCCAACAGGCGGCGCCACCGGCGCGGGCTCGCGGCCACCGCGAGATGCCCGCCGGGGTGCCAGTCGCATGCGATATGGTGGCGATCCACCAGCGCGGCCACATCGGCGACGGCGGCGGCGCCCTCAGCCCACCAGCTGCGGGCCGAGGCGCCCCCGGTGCGGCGCAGTTCTCGGTACGAGGGGTTGAGTCCGGTCAGCACCTGGCCGCCGTTGCGCCCACTGGCTCCGTCGCCCACGCGTCCGCGATCCACCACCAGCACGGAGAGGCCCTGGTTGCCCATGGCCAACGCGGCCGCCAGGCCGGTCAGGCCGGCGCCCAAGACGGCCACGTCAAACGTGGCCGGCAGCGCGTCCGGACGGGGGGGTGTCCACCGGATTCCGGCCTGCCAGTATACCGACACACCTGTCCTCCCCGTTGTGCTTGTCGTGACCCCACCTGCTCTGTAGTGTACCCCCGTCGACCTGACGAGCATGGTGACGGGGTGCGTGTCAGGCGTGCTGGCGGCCGAGGTCGGTCCCGAGCGGGCCGTGCTCAATGAAATACAGGGAATAGAGATAGGGATCCACCACCGCACGATACGTCTTGATAATGCCGATGGCCTCAAGACGGGCGATGCGGCGATCCACGTCGTGGTCGTCGAGTTCCAGTTGGGCGGCCAGCACGTGGGTCGGAATCCCGGCATTATCAATAATTAGCTGAAGCCAATCGCGGTCCACTGCGTCCACCTGCGGATCCTGCGCATCAGCCATGGTCACCCTGTTGGGCTCAACTGCTGGAGTGCTGGGGAGCGAATCCCGCCATTCAAGGGGATCGCCGGGGCGGAAGCCGGGCGTCGTCAATCATGCGCCGGAGCAAGGTCACTTCGTAACTGAGGCGTTCGGACAGACTGGGCTGTTCCAGGAGGGTCTGCTGGTCGGCTACGGGCAGCGGCAGCCGGTGGGCGATCCAGTACGACAGCGCCTCGGGATCCTGAGGCAGGTAAGGCGCCTCGCCCGGCTCGAGAGCCAGGGCTTCACACTCGGAGGCCAGCGCATAGGCCTCGTCGGACAGGGGGCGCCCGGGCCGCTCATCCAAGTCCGGCAAGAGGCGCACCTGGCCCGCCACCAGCCGTGTACCCTGGCGCCAGTTGATCAGCTGAAACCGGGCCACCCCCGCCAGGGTGACGGACAACCGGCCATCCAGCAGACGCTGGGTTTTGAGGACGCGGGCCACGGTGCCCACCGACGCGAGGACCAACGGGTCGCCCGGGGGCACCTCCTCGCGCTTCCACACGACACCCAGCGGCACATCGTGGTGCAGACACTCGGCCACCACCCGGCGAAAGCGCTCCTCGCGCACATGCAGCGATACTTTCATCCCCGGATAGACGATGGCCGCCGCCGGCAGCAACGGCAGAGCCATCGTGTCGCGGTTGGATGCCATGGGTTCCCTCCTCACCACGGGGTGGGCCCGGTGGGGCCTTCAATGCTATTGTATCGCGTCGCGCTTCGCGGGAGTATGGCCCCTCGGCGGGAAGGACATTGCCAAGTCGGCCCGCCTCCGGCACCATGTCAGGAGACGATCCCGGTGCGGAGAGCCCGAGAGCGAACGGAGGAGACGCATGGCGAGAGGGTTGACGGAAGAGCAGCAGTTGTTCCAGGCGACGGTGCGTCGCTTGAGCCAGGAGCGGGTCGCGCCGCGGGCCGCCGCCATCGATCGGGAGGACCAGTTTCCGTGGGACCTGGTTGCGTTGTTTCGCGAGAACGGCCTGTTGGGGCTGGGGATGCCGGAGGCGTGCGGCGGCGGCGGCGCGGACATGCTCACAACAGCACTGGCCATTGAAGAGGTGGCGCGTGTTTCTGGCACCGCGAGCCTGCTGATTGCCGTCCAGCACCTGGGGGCGCTTCCCATCATGCTGGCGGGCACCCCCGAACAGCAGCGCCGGTTCCTGACGCCGGTGGCCGAAGGCGCGCAGCTGGCGGCGTTCGCGTTGACTGAACCCGAGGCGGGCTCCGATGCCGGGGCGGCGCGCACCCGCGCTGTCGCGGACGGCGCAGGCTGGCGGCTTACGGGCACGAAAATCTTCATCACCCACGGTAGCGTCGCCAAAACCTTGGTGGTCTTTGCCGCGACGGAAGCAGACGGGCAGGCCCAGGGGATGTCGGCGTTTGTCGTGCCCGCCGAGGCGCCGGGGTTTCACGTCGGCCACGTCGAAGACAAGCTGGGGATTCACGGCTCCGAAACGGCCCAACTGCAGTTTGACCACGTGCGCTTGGAGCCGGACCAACTGTTGGGCCGGGTGGGGGAGGGGTTCAAGATTGCCATGCGAACCCTGGACCGCTCCCGGCTGGGCATCGCGGCTCAGGCGCTCGGGCTGGCGCAGGGCGCGTTTGACGCGGCGCAAACCCACCTGGCGGAACGACGCCAGTTTGGCCGCGCGCTCACAGAGTTCCAGGGATTGCAGTGGATGCTGGCCGACATGGCCACCCGCATCGAGGCGAGCCGGCAATTGCTGTACACCGCCTGCGACGTAGTGGAGGCGGCGGGCTTTGCCATCGAGTCCAGCGCCGAGGTGACTCGGCTGTCGGCGATGGCGAAGCTCATGGCGTCGGACACGGCGATGCAGGTGACGACCGACGCCGTGCAGCTGTTTGGCGGCTACGGCTACATTCGCGACTATCCCGTGGAGCGCATGATGCGGGATGCCAAAATCACGCAGATTTACGAGGGCACCAACCAGGTCCAGCGCATTGTGATTTACCGCAATCTGCCGCCGGTGGTGCCATCATGAGCGGGACCCGGCCCATCGCCCAGCTGCCACAGCATATTGGGGCCCAGGTGCGGGTGGCGGGGTGGGTCACGCACGTCCGCTCGTCGGGCAAGGTACGGTTTCTTGCGCTCCGCGACGGGTCGGGCGATCTACAAGTGGTGGCCCGTGCCCCCGACGCCCCAGATTCCTTGCTGGCGCAGATGGCGAGCCTGACGCAGGAGACGTCGGTCGTCGTGGCGGGCTTGGTGCGGGGGGACCCCCGTTCCCCTGGGGGGGTGGAGCTGGCGGCCACTGAGGTGACGGTGGTGGGGTCGTCGGACGGCTATCCCATTGCCCCTAAGGAGCATGGCGTGGATTTCCTGATGGACCACCGCCACCTATGGGTGCGCAGCTCCCGTCAGACGGCGGCTTTGCGCCTGCGTGCGCGCATTGTGCATGCGTTGCGCGCGTTTTTGGACGACCACGGCTTCGTGCTGACCGACCCACCCATCCTCACCCCCGCCGCGGCGGAGGGCACCAGCACGCTATTTGGCGTGGACTACTTCGGAGAGCCCGCCTTTCTCAGTCAGAGCGGTCAGTTGTACATGGAAGCGACGGCTATGGCACTGGGGAGGGTGTATTCGTTTGGCCCTACGTTTCGCGCGGAAAAGTCCAAGACACGCCGGCACTTGACGGAATTTTGGATGGTGGAGCCCGAGATGGCCTTTTGCGAATTTGAGGAGAACCTCGCCTGGCAGGAACGCCTGGTGGCATATGTGGTGGCGGACGTCTTAGCCCATCGACGTGCCGAGCTGGTGGCCTTGGGCCGCGACACCACAGCCCTGGAGCGGGTGGAGGTGCCTTTTCCCCGTATTGCCTACGATGAGGCCGTGGAGCGGCTGGCCGCCGCCGGCTTTGCGGTCGCGTGGGGCGACGACTTTGGCTCGCCCGAAGAAACGGCACTGGCCGGCATGTTTGACCGCCCGGTATTCGTGCACCGGTTTCCCGCGCGCCAGAAGGCGTTTTACATGCAGCCGGATCCCGCCAGGCCCGAGGTGGCGCTGGCGGCAGACCTGCTGGCGCCCGAGGGCTACGGGGAAATCGTGGGCGGCAGTCAGCGCATCCATGACGTGGAGCTGTTGACGGCACGTCTCGTGGAGCATGGTCTGGACCCGGACGCGTATTCCTGGTACCTAGACCTTCGCCGGTACGGCAGCGTCCCCCATTCGGGCTTTGGCTTGGGGCTGGAGCGGCTGGTGGCGTGGATTGGCGGGCTGGAGCATGTGCGTGAAACGATTCCCTTTCCGCGCACGTTGAATCGGGTATGGCCCTGAGGGATGACGGAGTGATCGAAGGGAGGTGGGTGCATGGCCCCGGCTGACAGCGTGGGGCAGCAGCTGAAGCGGCAGCGGGAGTCCCTCGAGTTGTCGCTCGACGAAGTGGCCGAGTCCACGAAGATTCGCGCCTGGTATCTGCAAGCCCTTGAGGAAGACAATCGGGAGCGCCTGCCGGCGGATGTGTACGCGCTGGGGTTTCTTCGTGCCTACGCGAGGCATCTGGGACTGGATGCCACAGACCTGGTGGAGCGCTGGCGGGGTGCGTCCCGCGACGAGCCGCTCCCCGAGGTTCCGGCACGGCCGCCTACTCCTGCCCGGGCGACGCGCCGCCCGCGGCAGGTCGCGGTGCCACCGCCCGACGAGCGGCCCCCGCGCCGCCCCAAGGCGGACGCCGCTCCAGCAGCGGCCCGCGGTGGCGCCGCACCGCGGGCGGGAGGATGGTGGGTGGTGGCCATGCTTCTGAGCGTTGTGCTGGTGGGGATCGTGCTGGTGGTGCTCAACCGCGGCACACCGCCTACGGCGGCGGCGCCCCATCACCACGCCACGGCGTCGACCAAGCCAAGCACGCACAAGAAGCACACCAGCCCACCGCCAACGCACTCCAAGTCCTCGAGCGGCTCTGGCGGGTCGAGCACGACCGCCCCCAGCGGCGTCGTGCTGGTGAGCCAAACGGCGAGCTTGACCACATACCACGCGCATCAGGCGCCGGTGACTTTGAGTCTGTCGTTTGCCAATCCATGCTGGGTGGAGGTGTGGGTGAATGGCACCACGTCCAACCCGTATGGCCACGTCTATCAGCCGGGCCAATCCCTGACGCTGACAGGCACGAGCTCGGTCGAGGTGCGGCTGGGACATCCCGGCGGCACTACGGTTGTAGCCAACGGCGAGACCATCCCGGCTCTCGGCACCAACGCCACCAACCTGTTGGTGACCACCGGCTCGTAGCTCACACGCCGAGCCGGTCGGCCGCCGCATGCATACGAAACTCGTATAGAGACACACCGCAAGCGACTATACCTGGTATAGTGTGCCCCGGAGGAGTTGATAGCATGGCAGATGTGAAGTTGGCGGTTATCTACTACAGTGCCACGGGGACGAACCACAAGATGGCGGTCGCGGCCACGGAGGCGGCCCGAGACGCGGGCGCGGAGGTGCGGCTCCGCCAGGTGCCGGAGCTGGCGCCGCCCGACGCGATCGCCAAGAACCCCAGCTGGCAGGCGTTCCGCGAAGCCACCCGGCACGTGCCGGATGCCACCCTCGCGGATTTGGAGTGGGCTGACGCGTATCTTTTCAGTGTGCCGACGCGTTTTGGCAACGTGGCCGCGCAGATGAAGCAGTTTCTGGATACTGCTGGCCCACTGTGGGGTCAGGGCAAGCTGGCCAACAAGGCGGTGTCGGCCATGGCGACCGCCGGCAACCCGCATGGCGGGCAGGAAGCGACGATCTTAGCGTTGTACACCACCATGTACCACTGGGGCGCCGTGGTGGTGGCTCCAGGCTACACGGACCCGGCCGTGTATGCGGCGGGCGGCAATCCCTATGGCACCAGCACCGTGGGCCTGACCGACGGGGAACTCCCTGGCGCGGTGGTGGAGGCGGTGCAGGCGCAGACGCGCCGTCTGGTCAGGGTAGCTGCGTGGGTGAGCGCCGGTCGTGCGCTGGTGACCGGGTAAGGCGACGGACGCGAAACGATCGCTGCACAAGCGGGTACCCTAACCCGGGTGATGGCGGTGAAAACCTGTACGGCTCTCGCGGCAGCGGTTCTGTTGACTCTGGGCGGGTCTGCGGCCCCTGGACCCACCCCGGCGTTACCGCCTCCACGGATCGGCGTGGGGGCGGGCGTGCTGGTGGACGCGACCACTGGCCAGGTGTTGTGGGCCCAACACGCCTATCGCCAGATGGATCCAGCCAGCACGACCAAGATCATGACGGCATACCTGGTCATTCGGGCGGGCGGGCTCGAGCGCACGGTGGCGGTGAGCCGCCGCGCCGCGGGCACGCCCGGGTCCCGGATGCACCTGGCGGCGAACGACCGCTATACCCTCATGGACCTCTTGCGCGGACTCCTGTTGCCCTCGGGCAATGACGCGGCCGTGGCGCTGGCGGAGGCGGAAAGTGGTTCCGTGCCCGCCTTTGTGGCCGAGATGAATCGCGCGGCCCGCGCGCTGGGGGCGTATCAGACGCATTTTGTCAATCCCCATGGGCTTACGGAGCGGGGCCACTACAGTTCGGCCTACGACTTGGCGCTCATCGCCCGGGCCGCTCTCGGGCTGCCGGTGTTCCAGCATCTGGTGAGCACCCCCGAGGATCGCGTGACGGAATTGCGCCGGGGCGCCCGACGCGTACTGCACAACAGCAATCGCCTGTTGGAAACGTTTCCCGCGGTGGACGGTGTGAAGACCGGCACCACCGATGCGGCCGGGCCGTGCCTCGTGGCGTCGGCCACCCGGCACGGCACCCAGCTCATCGCCGTGGTGTTGCACGCCCCCCATCGTTGGCAGGCGGCCGCTCGTCTCCTGCGATGGGGCTTTGCGGCCTGGCATCGGGTCACCTGGCTCACGCCCGGCCGGCCAGTGGCCCACGTCGCGGTCACCGGGGGGGCTCGGGGCGCCGTGGCTGTGATTCCGCGATCGCCCCTGTCGACCCTAGTGCCCCACGGCGCCGTTGACGCTGCGCGCTTCGTGACAACCTCGGCGGCTCCCCTGGCGGCGCCCGTGCGGCGCGGGGCGGTGGTGGGGCGGGTCACAGTCGTGGTCAACGGCACGCCGGTGGGATCCCGGATACTGGTGGCGGCGGCCAGTGTGGAGCGCCGGTGGCCTGCCCGTCCGCTGCCGTGGCCGTGGCCGGTGTTTGGTCGCTAGCGCCCAGAGGTATCGTGAGGGCGTGCCGGCCGTCGTATGCTAAGGCGACGGTCGGATCGTCAGCATGCTGCTGCCGATCGCCCGTCAGGAGGGGGCGGCCATGCAACGGCAGAGTACGGTTCCCGAGGCGCCCGGTCCCTCCCTCATCAATGTGGTGGTGGCGGGAGCCACCGGCTGGGTGGGGTCGGCTTTGGTGCCGGCCATCCTGGCTGCCCCCGATTTGACGTTGGTGGGCGCGGTGGCCCGCCGGCACGCCGGCCAGGACGTGGGCACCGCACTGGGAGGCTCGCCGGTGGGGGTCACGGTGGTCCCCACAGTCCCCGAGGCGCTGGCGATGGCGGATGTGCTGGTGGAGTTTACCAGTGCGACGAGTGTGCAGGGCCATGTCCTGGCGGCGCTGGACCGGGGCGTGCACGTGGTGGTGGGCTCGTCCGGGTTGGACCCGGCCGACGACCCGCGGCTGGATGCGCACGCCCGCGAGCGGGGACTGGGCGTGGTGGTCGCCGGCAACTTCAGCTTGGTGGCCACCTTGGCCAAGCGGCTCGCCCTGATTGCCGCGGCCGAGATGCCGGGGTGGGAAGTAGTGGACTATGCGGCGGCGGCCAAACCCGATGCGCCCAGTGGGACCGCCTGCGAGTGGGCGGCGGCATTGGGGGCCGTCCACTCGCAGGCCGCGGCCGTCCCCGTCTCGGCGGTGGTCGGACATCCCCAGGCGCGGGGAGCCACCATCGCCGGGGTTCAGGTGCACTCCGTGCGTGTGCCGGGCTATGTGCTGTCCACAGCCCTCCTGGCGGGTGCGGGAGACGAGCGACTGACCATTCGTTATGACGCGGGCCAGAGTCCCGCCCCGTACCTGACCGGCACGCTGCACGCCATCCGGCGGGTGACATCCCTTCGGGGACTGGTGCGCGGACTGGAGCAAGTGTGGCCGTGAGGCGTCAGCCGCGGTACTCGGGGGTGCCCATTTTGAGAAGGGCCGCCAGTGTCACCAGTCGATAGCCTTGCTGGCGGAGGGCGCGAATGATGGCCGGCAGCGCCAGATTGGTTTGCTTGCAGGTGTCGGAGGCGTGCAGCAGCACGATGTCGCCGGGGTGGGCCCGGCTGACGACGCGATGAATGATGACGGACACGCCGGGGTTCATCCAGTCGAGCGAGTCGGTCCCCCATGTGACCACCGTGTAGCCGAGTGAATGGGCGGCGGCCAGCGCCGTCGCGTTGAAGTCGCCATTCGGGGGGCGCACGTACGTGACGGGATGACCCGTGAGGCTGGTGAGCACCTGGTTGGCGTGCCGAATGTTTGCCACCACGCCGGGGTAGCCCAGGCTGGAGTAGTTGACGTGGGCCCACCCGTGGCTCTCGACCTGAAACCCATCCACCACCAGCTGGTGCACGTAGCCGGGATTGGTCTCGGCCCAGGGGCCCGAGAGAAAGAACGTGGCCGGCACGTGGTCCTGGACCAGAATCGCCAGCACCTTGGCCGGCATGACCGTACCCCACGAAATGTCAAAGGTGAGCGCCAAGGCGCGCTGGGTGGTGGCCACGCCGCGCAGGGTATACCGGTCCAGCGAAGCGGGCGTGGCGCCTCGCACCACGCCGGGACTGACCAGCCAGCCGATGAGCCACCCCAAAAGCGCCAAGGTGACCACGAGCAGGGCTAAGCGCGCGGCATCGCGGCGCGACAGGGCTACAATCCGCATCCTCAGCCTCCCTTGCACACCCTTGCACTCCTTAAGCGCCTAGGTCCCAGGCTTGCTTGCAGGCATCGGTATGCACGGCGCTGGCCGACTAGACACAAAAACGGGCCGGGTTGGCCGGCGCGCAAGCGCTGGGAGGCAGGAAAAGTCGACCAACGCGGCGAAGACTGCCGCAAGTTCACCGGAGCCACCCGGCTCGGCGGTGGCACGGAGAGGGTGCCAGATGCTTCATGTCTAAATTAATGGGGAGAAGGGAGATGCGGCATGGCCAAGGCTCCGTCGGTGTATCGGTCCAAAAACTTCGTAAAGCTCTGGGTGTCTCAGGTGGTGTCGAAGGCGGGCGCCAACTTCGTCGAAGTGGGCCTGGCGGTGTTTGCCATGAGCGTCGCCCACGGGGACTTGGCTGCGTACGGCGGCATCATCTTTGCCGGCATGATTCCTGCGGTGCTGCTGGGGTGGGCCGTGGGCGGGGTGGCCGACCGTTGGGACCGCAAGCGCACGATGGTGTCCGGGGACATCATTCGGGCGTTGCTGGTCCTGTCCGTGCCCGTCGTGAACCAACTGTGGTGGGCCTACGGCGCCGTCTTCCTCGTGGAGACCGTGGGGCTGGTGTACAAACCCGGCGTCCGGGCCATGACCCCCGACACGGTGGGCGAGGGACAAGTGATGGCGGCGGGCAGTGCACTCTCGGTGGGACAATCGATTGTGGATATTCCCGTGTACCTGCTGGTGGGGGTGATCGTGGCCCGGGCGGGCAGCGCGTCGCCGTTCCTCATCGATGCTACGGCCTTTGTGGTGGCCGGCGCCACCCTGGCCACTCTGGCCCTGCCGGCCCAGGTCGCGGCCGGACGGGCTCGGGCCACCAGCTTTTGGTCTGATCTCCGCGACGGCGTGGCCTTTCATCTGCAGACGCCGGTGGTCGGACGCCTGCTGGTGCTGTCCATGGTGGGGGTCATTGGGGTGGCGGGCGTCAACGTGGCGTCCGCCGCCGTTATCCAGCATCTGTTGGGACGGCCCGAGGGGGACTTGGGCTGGCTGTTGGCCGGCATTGCCGCGGGCATGTGGGTCGGGTCCAGTCTCATGGGGCGGCTCGGCGACGACCACCGCCGGTACAGCGTGTTCATTGCGTTGGGCCTGCTGGGATTCGGCCTCGAAACCGCCGGGGTGGCTTGGTCGCGCGATTTGTTTGTGACGATTGGCCTGTACCTGGTGGGCGGGTTCTGCAACGCGGTGTACCAACTGCCCATCCGGGCGTGGCTCCAGACGACCGTGCCCCGCGAGATGCGGGGGCGCGTCTTCGCGGCCCGCGGGATGGGCATTGGCTCGACGGCAGCCGTGGCGGCGCTCCTGACGGGCTGGGTGGTCAACCTCTGGACGCTGCCGGTCACGCTGGTGGTGCTGGCCGCGTTTGCGGTGGCGGCGGCGGGGCTGGCGGTGTTTTGGCTCGCTCGGGCCGCGCGCGCGGCCAGCGGCGGCGTGGCGGCGGCGCCCGCGCCGTCGCGGATCGGCGGCTAAGCCTTGGTCAAGCGACCCAGCGCTGGTGCAAGGTTTCGACCCCTGGAAGCCCAGCTCCATCCTATGCTCCTGCCGATTTGACCAAATAAATTGGCGCAGGGCTTTCGTGCGCATGTCGCTGACCCACGTGGGCGCGGCGGCGGCGGGGGCGGCCATCATGGTGACCGCGCTGCTGTTGGGTGTCGGGTGGTACCAGCGTGTGGCGGTGCAGGCCCCGCTCGTGAAGGCCGCAGTGGGCATCCCGGGGCTTGCCGGGACGAGAAGCTGGCCTCCGGCGCCCAGACGGGTCTCACGATTGCGCGCAAGCCGGGCGCCGACGTGGCGCGGGTGTACCCCGCCGTCGAGGCGACCGCCCGGTGGCCATCGCCGTCACCGACAACGCCAGCGCGTCCGAGCGCGCGCTGTGGGCCAATCTGCAGTTTGTAGTGGCCACCGGCCAGTATGTCGCCATGTAGCGGGCGCTCACGGCGGACGCGCGCACGGCGCACCTCCAGCTGGCCCTGTCGATGGGCAGCGCCCATCTTTATCTGTCGCTGTCCTTTATCTGTCGCTGTCGGATGGCCACGGCCAGGGGCTCATCCGAGTGGTTGCCCTGCCGAAGGGAGGCGCGGCCAGTGTGTAGGCGCGAGGGCCGCATGCAGGCGGGGCTGGCGGGCGGCCTGGCGCTTGTGGGCGTGGACATTTGGCCCGTCCTGCTCATTCTGGCGTTGGCGGGCGTGCTCAAGTGGAGCGGCGCGCTGGGCCAAGTGGCGCCGCGCACGCGGGTGGGAGCGCCGGTCGCCTCGGCACGCGGCTCAGTGCCCGCCGTGCGGTTTGAGGACGTGGGCAGCCAGGAGCATGCCAAGCAGGAGCTGGTGGAGGCGCTGCACTTTCTTATACGCCCCGAGGTCGCCGAGCAGCTCGGCGTGCGCCCGCTCAAGGGCATCTTGTTCACTGGCCCGCCCGGCACCGGCAAGACCTTGCTGGCGAAAGCCGCTGCCAATTCTTCCGATGCCGGCTTTTTCGGTGCCGGCGGGCCTGAGTTTGTCGAAATGTACGCGGGTGTGGGACACAGCGCGCGCGCCAGCTGTTTCACGAGGCACGCGCGGCCGCCCGACAGGGTGGCCGGGGCCGTGCGGTGGTGTTCATCCGTGAAATCGAGGTGATGGCCGGGCGCCGTGGTCGGCACACCAGCCACCTGGAGTACGACCAGACGCTGAACCAACTACTGGTGGAAATGGACGGCCTTACTCCGCACGACGACGTCCGAATGCTGGTCATGGCCGCCAGCAATCGCGCAGATCTGTTGATCCCGCGCTCACGCGTCCCGGGCGTCTGGACCGTCAGGTACGGATGGATGTGCCGAACCGCACCGCTCGTCGTCAGATTGTGGCGCTGCACGCGGCCAACAACCCCTTGGCCGCCGACGTCGACCTGGACCTGTTGGCGCAGGACACGTTCGGGTTCTCCGGTGCCCACCTGGAAAGCCTCTGCAATGAGGCGGCCATCCTAGCGTTCCGCGACGCGGTATACGCGCTGTCGGCTGGCACCACTTCCACGAGGCCGTAGACAAGGTGCTGATGGGGGAGCGGATGGACCGAGTCGTGCGGATCGCCGAGCGCCGGTGCGTGGCCGCCCACGAAGGGGGACACGCGTTGGTGGCCGAGCTGGTGCGCCCGGGCTCGGTGTCCCAGGTTACCATCGCCCCACGGGGGGTGTGCGCTGGGCTACGTCCGGCAGTCACCGGACGACGACCCGCTCCTGAAAACGGGGACCGAACTGGAAGGACAGATCGTGGTGTGCCTCGCCGGGTCGGAGGCCGAGGTCCTGCGGTTGGGCGAGCGGCCCACCGGGGCCGCCAACGATTTTGCGCAGGCGTCGGCTATTGCCCGACGCATGTTGTTGGCCGGGCTCACGGAGCTGGGCGGCGTGGAGGCGCGGGCGCTGACCAAAGATCAAATGTTTGGCGCCATGCAGGCGACGTTAGGCCGGGCCACCGCGCGCGTGCGCGCGTTGCTGGAACAGCAAGAGGGCGAGCTCTCCCGGCTGGCGGACACCCTCTTGGCGGAGGAAACCGGGGATGGTGCGACGCTCCGCAGTGGGATGGCGGCGCCGGCGGTGGGCTGACCCACGCCCAGGTACCGGTACAATGGTTCGCGGAGGGACGATCATGTGGGAACGGGCGGGGATTGTGGCGGTCGGCGACGAGGTGCTCACGGGAGAGACCATCAACACCAACGGGGCATGGCTGGCGCAGGCGCTGCTCCAGGCCGGGAGCCGTGTGATGTGGCAGCTGGTGGTGGCCGACGACGAAGCGGCCATTGCGAATGCGGTGCGATGGGGGTTGCAATCCGTCCCACTGGTGGTGATGGTGGGCGGATTGGGCCCCACGCCCGACGACCGGACGCGGGCGGGTGTAGCCCGGGGCTTGGGCCTCGGGATGGCCGTCGACCCCGAGTGGGCCGCCGCGCTGGAGCAGCGGCACGGTGGGCACGGCCCATCGCGCACCCGCTCGATTGACGCCCAGGCACTCCGTCTCGCGGGGGCCGAGTTGCTGGTGAACCACGTGGGCACCGCACCGGGGCAGCTGGTCGTGGGGCCGACCGGCGCCGTGGCGATCTTGCCCGGCCCGCCGGCCGAATGCCGTTCGGTGGCGGCGGCCCTGACGGCACGAATCGAGCGGGCCACCGCCCGGCGCATCGTTCGCCACAGTTGGCGCGTGTACGACCTGGCCGAGTCGGAGCTGGCCTTTCGGCTCGGAAGCCTGTTGACGGGGGCCGACGGGCCGCGCACCGGCTTGTACGTTCGTCCCGGCGTGGTGGAGTGGCGCGTGGAATGTGAAGACGGGTCGCCGGAGGCCGCCCGCATCCCGGAGCTGCTGGCGGAGGCCGAGCGGCGCGCGGGGGTGCCGCTGTTTGGCCAAGAGCCGGCGGCCGACGCGGTGGCGCTGGTCCGGGAGCTGGCGCGGCGAGGCGACACCGTGGCGGTGGCGGAGTCACTGACGGGAGGGATGCTGTCCGCCCAGCTTACGGCAGTGCCGGGCGCGTCCCGCGTGGTCCTGGAGGGACAGGTCGTGTATACTGAAGCCGCGAAGGTGCGTGCGGGCGTGCCCCCGGCGTTGTTGTCGACCGAGGGCGCGGTCAGTTGTCGCGTGGCGTTGGCATTGGCTGAGGCTGTCCGACACCGGTCCGGGGCCACGTGGGGTTTGGGAACCACCGGCTATGCGGGCCCAGAGGGTGGTGACCGGGATCATCCGGTCGGGACATACTACGTGGCACTGACAGGACCGGGGACAAGCGTGGTGCGAGAGCGCCGCTCGCGGTCAGACCGCGAGTGGGTGCGGGGGGCTTGCGCCGAAACGGCGCGGCATCTGCTGGCACTGGCGTTGGCCGGGCGACTGCCGCCCGGAGCCGACGAACCTTAGTGGCGACACTAGGGGCGACTTTAGTGTCACGGATGCACAACACATCCCGTGGCGAGTGAACGGAGACAAGATGGGACAGGAAGAACTGGACGACAAGACAACCACCCCCAGCAACCCGTTTCGCGACATGGGCATTTCCCATGCCGTTTTGCGGTCGTTGGCGGATATGGGATTCGAGGAACCCACCCCGATTCAGGCCCGGGCGGTGCCGGTGGCGATGGAGGGACGGGACCTGATTGGGCAAGCCCAAACCGGCACCGGGAAAACCGCGGCGTTTGGTATTCCTATCGTGGAGCGCCTCGATCATCGGGGACGGCACGTGCAGGCGCTGGTGCTGTGCCCCACGCGCGAGCTGGCGATTCAGGTGTCAGAGGAAATCACGCGCATTGGGCGCCACAACGCGCTTCGGGTGGTCCCCATTTACGGGGGACAGTCGTATGACCGGCAGATTCGGGCGCTGGAACATGGAGCCCAAGTGGTGATCGGCACGCCGGGACGCGTCATTGACCACATCAAGCGCGGCACGCTGAAGCTGGATCACGTGCACCAGGTGGTCCTGGATGAGGCAGACGAGATGCTGGACATGGGCTTCATCGAGGATGTGGAGTTTATTTTGAATCAGGTGCCGACGGAGCGGCAGACGTTGTTGTTTTCCGCCACCGTGCCGGACCCCATTGTCCGCTTGGCCCAGCGCTACTTGAAGTCTCCGGAGCGCGTGGCGGTCAATCCGGAGCGGCTCACCGTACCGCTAACGGAACAAACGTACTACGAAGCGCGCGAGCACGAAAAGGTTGAGGCATTGAGCCGCATTCTTGATATTGAGGCGGCGGACCGCACCATCGTCTTTTGCCGCACCAAACAGCGGGTGGACGAGCTCACGGAGGCGCTGCAGGCCCGCGGCTACTCCGCCGAAGCCATTCACGGCGACTTGAATCAGTCGCAGCGGACCCGCGTGATGAAGCGGTTTCGCGATGGCGTGAGCGAGATTCTGGTGGCCACGGATGTCGCGGCCCGGGGCCTCGACATCGAAGGGGTGTCCCACGTGGTCAACTACGACCTGCCGCAGGACCCGGAAAGTTATGTCCACCGCATAGGTCGGACCGGCCGCGCCGGGCGGGCGGGCACTGCCATCTCGCTGGTGCATCCACGCGATGTGCGTCAGATCCGCTTGTTGGAGCGGACACTGCGCCTACGCATTCCGCGCCGGCCGGTGCCGTCGGTCCGCGACGTCGCCGCCAAGCAGCGGGAGGCGCTGCGGGGCCGGCTGGCCGAGGAAGTGGAGCGCGGCGTGGTGCCGGAGTACCGCGAGATAGCGTTGGCGCTCGCGGAGGACTACGACTCGGTGGACATTGCGGCTGCGGCCCTGCGGCTCTTGAACGACAAGGGGCGCGAGCCTGCTGCTGCCAGCAGCTATGGCGACACGGGGGCGGAGCCCGGAATGGTCCGCCTGTTCTTGAATCTGGGCCACGTGGATCGGCTGACGCCAGCGGACGTCGTGCGCGGGGTCGCGGAGTCGACCAACATCCGCGGCAGCATGATCGGGCTCATCGACATTTACGACCGATTCACGTTTGTCGAGGTGCCGGACGATGCGGCCCACAAAATTATGGCGGCGGCGCAGCGTTTGTCGATTAAAGGGCGCCCTGTGAGCATCGAACCGGCCCGACCCCGAGAGGAGTCTGCCCCCAGACCGCGAATATAGCGGCCAGCGATGCCGGGGGAGGACTGAACGATGGCGATGGAACGGGACAAGGCACTGGACTTGGCCCTGGCTCAGATCGAGAAGCAGTTTGGCAAGGGCTCCATCATGCGCATGGGGCAGGCGTCCGCGCGCATGGCGGTGGATGTGATTCCCACGGGAGCACTGGCGCTCGACGTAGCGCTGGGCGTGGGGGGTTTGCCCCGCGGGCGAGTGGTCGAGATTTACGGGCAGGAGTCGTCCGGCAAGACGACGGTTGCGCTGCACGTGGTGGCGGAGGCGCAGCGGCGCGGGGGCGTCGCGGCGTTCATTGACGCGGAGCACGCGCTGGATCCCGCCTACGCGGCCAAGGTGGGCGTGGACCTGGACCAGTTGCTGATTTCCCAGCCCGACACGGGCGAGCAGGCGCTGGAGATTGCCGAAGCGCTGGTGCGCTCGGGGGCCATCGACGTGATTGTCGTGGACTCCGTGGCGGCACTGGTGCCGCGTGCCGAAATCGAAGGCGAGATGGGCGACGCCCATGTGGGCTTACAGGCCCGGCTGATGAGTCAAGCCCTCCGGAAGCTCACGGGTGCCATCTCCAAGTCCCGGACCATTACGATTTTCATCAACCAGATTCGCGAAAAGGTCGGGGTCATGTTTGGCAATCCGGAAACCACGCCGGGGGGCCGGGCGCTCAAGTTCTACGCCTCCGTCCGGCTCGAAGTGCGCCGGGCAGAGACGTTAAAGCAGGGGAACGACGTCATTGGCAGTCGCACGCGGGTCAAGGTGGTGAAGAACAAGGTGGCTCCACCGTTCAAACAGGCGGAGTTTGATATTCTGTACGGGGAGGGCATCTCCCGCGCGGGGAACCTCCTGGACCTGGCCACCGAGATGGGCCTGGTGCAGAAGAGCGGGGCATGGTACGCATACGGCGACCTCAGGCTGGGCCAGGGCCGAGAGAACTCTCGCGACTACCTGAAGCAGAATCCCGACTTGGCCGACGAGATCGAGGGGCGCGTGCGGGGGGCTTTGAAGCTGGGGGTGGTCGAATCGACGGATCTACCGGAGGACGAGACCGACGCGTAGGTGCGGTCCCCGTGGGGGAAGCCGACGCCCGCCGGCTGGCCCTGCGCTGGCTTGGGTTGCGAGCGCTGACCCGGCGGGAGCTTTTGGTGCGTCTGCAGCGGGCCGGCGTGGGGGAGCCCGAGTCCACTCTCGACGCCCTGCAGCGTCAGGGATGGCAGAGCGACCAGGCGGTGGCCCACTCCGAGCGGGACCGGGCGCAGAGACGGCGCGAAGGCCCGTTGCGGTTGGCCCATCGCCTGCGTCAGCGTGGCGTGGACGAGGGATTGATCCGCGACACGGTGTCCGCCGTCGATCCCGACGCCTGGTGGGAGCAAGCGTGGCGCGAGGCGGAACGGATGGGGCCAGGCGAGGGGCAGCGGGCACGGCTGGCCCGACGATTGGCTCGCCAGGGGTATCCGGTTGCCATCATTGCCCGCGTGCTGGACCGCCTGGGCCAGGAGAACCCGGACGGCGGTTGATGCGGGCCGCGCACACGGGGCGGCATCTTGGGGAAGGGGGCGCGGCGATGGCGGAACACTCGGCACCGAGCGGAATCGGAGGGCGCATGGTGGCCCGCGGGGTGGGGGCCCTGATTGCGAGCCTGGTTCGGTATCCCGAATTGTCCAGCTTGGACTTTCAGCCCGAAGGAGGCGACGGCGGCCGGGTGACGCTGTCCTTTTGTCTCCGCGGCCGCTTGCCGCACGACCGGGCGGCAGCCTTGGCGGATGCCCTGATGGAAGTGCTGCTGACCTATCACCACCTGCTGAGATTTCCGCTGGCGGGCGACGGGGTGGCGGAGTTTACGACCGAGTACGTGGAGCCGCTGACGATCTTGCGGTTGGCCCGCGATATCGAGAGCCTCACGCCCGACGAAGTGGGCATGGTGATTGACCTGTTGCGGGACCAGTGCGGCGTGGATCTCTTGATGGACCCCAACGACTTCAGCGAAGACGACCTCTTAGACCAGGAAGAGACCATCCAGGCGGCCTTGGACTCTCTGGGTCAGGAGCCGGGCCGCCGCCTGTTTGCGCTCCGCGAAGAGGGACGGGTGCTGGTGTTCAACACGTGAGGCGAAGACGCCCGCCGGTTGTTGGTGGACGGGCCCGTGTAGGCAGGAAGGGCGGCGAGCCGTGCGCGTCCTGATGCTGGGCGACGTGGTGGGCAAGCCGGGGCGACGCCTGGTGCGTGCCGCGGTGCCCCGCCTCAGACGGGAGCGGAACCTGGACTTGGTTGTCGTCAACGCCGAAAATGCGGCGGGGGGCAACGGCCTCACGCATGAGGTGGCCGATGAGCTGTTGTCGGCGGGCATAGACGTGCTGACGTCCGGCAACCACGTCTTTGACAAAGACAACGTGCTCACGTTTATCGAGGACCTGCCCGTCCTGCTGCGGCCGCTGAACTATCCCCCGGGCACCCCGGGACGCGGTGCCGTGGTCGTTGAGGCCCGTGATGGCACCCGCGTGGGCATTATCAACGTGTCGGGCCGTGCGTTCCTGCCTCAATCCTACGATGACCCGTTTCGAGCCCTCGATGCCGCCTTGGACGCGCTGCCCGCCGCCGAGGCCATACTGGTGGACGTCCATGCCGAAACCACGTCGGAGAAAGTGGCGCTGGGCTGGTACCTGGACGGCCGGGTGTCGCTGGTGGTCGGCACGCACACCCACGTGCAAACCGCCGACGAGTGGATCCTGCCCCAGGGCACGGGCTACCTAAGCGACCTCGGCATGTGTGGCCCGTATCGGTCGGTGATCGGGGTGCGCACGGAGCTTGTCTTGCAAAAGTTCTTGACCCAGCGGCCGGTGCGCTTTGAGACCGCCACGGGGCCTGCCCAGCTGTGCGGCCTGATTGCCACCATCGAGGCGGGTCGCACGATAGCGCTGGAGCGACTGTTCGAGCGGGAACCGCTGTCCCAGTAGCAGCAGAGACGAGGTGCAAGATGCGGTGGCACGGTGCGGAGTTTCCGGTGGTGGACACCCATGCAGACAGCCTGGGCGCTATTCTCGACGGCGCGCGCTCGCTGTCCGTGACCGACGATCCGCCCAGCGGCCAGGCCGACATTCCCCGGCTCCTGACGGCCGGGGTCACCCTGCAATTCTTTTCGTGCTGGGTGGAGTCCGCCTACAAACCCGAGCGTGCACTGGCGCGCCTGCTGGAGTATGTGGATGCGTTTCACATGCGCGTGGCCACCGACCCCCGCGTGGTGCCGGTGACCGGTCTTGAAAGTTTTGCCGCGCTGGAGAGCGGCCCGCCGAGGGTCGGAGCGGTGCTGTCGGTCGAAGGCGCGGAGGCCCTGGGGACCGACCCCGCCATCCTGCGCGTCCTGTGGCTTTTGGGGGTGCGCCTCCTGTCCCTCACCTGGAACCAGCGCAACGCGCTGGCGGATGGGGCCGGCGAGGACCCGGGCGGTGGCGGCCTCTCCCGCGCGGGGCGTACGATGATTGCCGAGATGAACCGTCTGCACATGGTGGTGGACGTGTCGCACCTGGCGGCCCAGGGGTTCTGGGATGTGCTGGGTGCATCCGACGAGGCGCCCATCGCGTCGCATTCGAACTGCCGGGCGCTGGCGCCACATGCGAGAAACCTGAGCGACGCACAGATGCGGGCGCTGGCGCGCGCCGGCGGTGTGCAGGGCATCACTTTTGTGCCCGCTTTCTTGGGGGGCCGTGCGGACCGCGAGCGGGTGGTGGATCACTGTCTTCACCATCTGGCCGTGGTGGGCAACGACCGCCACCTGGGCATTGGCAGCGATTTTGATGGCGTGCCGACCCCGGTGGCGGGGCTTGAGGACGTGACCCGCTGGCCCGAGCTTTTGGACGACCTGGCGGGCCGCGGGCTTGCGGACGAGACGGTGCAGCGGATTGCAGGTGGCAACTTTCTCACGCTGTTGCGGGACCGATGGCGTCAGGCCGCGACGCCGTAACGGGGACCGGCTGCCAGGGGACCGCGGCCGCACCCTTCGCCGTGGCGCGGAGCGGCGCCGCCGTGAAAGTGGTTTCGGGGAGGTCCAACGCCGCCGGATGACCTGCAGTGCAGGGAGATAGTGGCTGGGGAAGGCCGCGGCGCGCTGGTCGCGGTCTTGCCAGAAGATGCGGGAGCCGTGCGCCGTCCGGGCGGTGCTGGTAGGGAACCCGCAGTTGATCCGGGGCGGAAGACGGCCTTGCAAGATAGCCCGGGGATCGCATCGCTCCTGTGCGTGGGGTGCTGAAGAGCAGCGACCTCTGCGCTCGCCCGCCGCCCGAGCTGCGGGAGCTGGTCTGGTATCGCCAGAGCCTCATCCAGGCCCGCAGCCCCGATGTGAACCGCGTCCAGCAGCGCTGGCAGGCGCCAACATCACGCGGAGCCATCTGGTGTACGCTGTGTAGTGGACGTATCCGTTCGCCCGGCGAGAGCTGGCATCACCTCGCATCGTACGTGAGCATCTGGTCGATCGTGGCCGCCAGCCCCATGCGGCGGGCCTGCGGCGCCTATGACGCCGCCTGGATTGCCACAGCTCCCTTAGGCTGTGTGCGGAAGACGTGTTGTCGCTGCCCCTTGATCGCGTGCGGGATCGTGGTCCCCGGACCGGAGGTCCCGGGACTGGCCGGGGCGACAGTCTGTGCCAGTTTCCCGGCTGCTGGGGCCATTGACGCGTTCCGGATTCCAGCGAGTCTCGATACGCCACCCTGTGGTGGTCCCGGGATATCTAGAAGTCGGCCTTGTCCGGGGCGAAGGGCAGTCGGCACGTAAAAAAGTTTTCGCAAGGAGTTGATGCCGGGCCGTGACATGGGCCACTACGGAGCACGTTTCAGACTTTAGGAAAGTAGAAAGTCGACGAAGAGAGGCCTCCCATGTTTCTACCTATGTTTAGACCAATGTTTCGATCAGTTACAGTGTACGTGGAACAACTATGTGAACGTGGCGTCTAAAGCGGAGTTTTGTGTACCAGGACAAAAGCGGCGGAGTCACAGAACTTTCCGATGCGTTTGCTTGTGATGGCATTCGGTAAACCAACAAGATCATTTCCCCAGGCTGGACGATGGCGTTTGGGACGACCGACATCACCGCGGACCAATACGAGTGGATGGCAGTTTCGGGTTCTTGTAACGGCCAGGAAGTAGGCCGCACACTCTTCACAATGTACCACTCATAAGGCGAAGGAGAGGAGATGCCGACATGCGTATCCATTCATGGCCATCAGCATGGTTGGCGCCGGCGCGTTGGTGACGGTGGCCGCGCCCTGGCAGCCTTGGCGCGCGGACGCGGCTTCGTTAAACCGGCCCCGCCCGACCGTGACCTCCCCGACCCCGAGTCTCCAGGTGGTGACCTGGCATCAAGCCCGCGTGGAGGCGCCTTCCCTGATACGGCAACCGACCTGGTTGCCCCCGGGAACGAACGCACCAGCACTTTTGCGCGACCCGGTCCACGGACAACTCACCGTCACTTACACCGGGGCGAACAACGCCTGGACGATCCAGATTGCGGAGAACCCCGGCCCGACGACCATAGCGAGCCCCAACGAAACGGCCGGGGTTATCGCGGGGGTGCCGGGCAGCCTATCCCAGTGGACAGCATCCAGTGGCGCCCAGATGAGCGATGTCTTCTTTCGACTGAGCGGAAACGGGTACGATGTGCTCGGCATCAATGCCCCGCAACCGGCCTTGACACACGTGGCGGTGGGCCTCATTCGTCCGTAGAGGCTCGGAGGGAAGGGAGACCGGTGTACTAATGGTGGCGAGGCGTATAGGCGGTGCCGGGATGCGTGCGATGGCGGGACTCATGTTGCTGATGGCCGCGGCCGGCTGCGGCGGGAGCCCGTCCGTCTCCCCGCCCGCAGCCACCACGATGAACTCGTTTTTGGCCACGTTTCTTCACGGACAAATGGCTTCGGCGGCGCGGCTCACGACCGAAGGCGCGCAGAGCGAGAAGACCTTGACAGGAGACCGGGGGATGCTGAAAGCGCTGGTCGTGAACGTGGCCCCGTTTGCCGCCCTGTCCAAGTTGCATTGGCAGACCCACTGTACCGGGTTGAGTTGTACGGTTACCTTCGGCCCCCTGGACACCCATCAGATCCCCACGCTGCATGTGCGCCTCGAGGCGGTGGGCGGACACGCCCGGCTGCCGATCAGCAACTTGTCGCCGTGGTTGGCGAGCGTTGGCCGATCATGACGTTTTACGCCATCCTGGGTACGCCAACCCCCAGGGACCCGCGCGATGCGGGTTGGTGGAGGAGCCATGAGGCCCGTGCCTGGAACGGGGAGTCGACTGTCGCTCGCTCCCCACTCACACAGGTCCCAGCCGTCGTCGTGCGCGACCACGGATAGACGCTAACGGGATCCCGGGGATCGGGTCCGAGTGCGTACGCCGAGCCGTATGACGGAAATGGGCTGGCTTTCATGTCTCATCCCACCAGGGCGTGGCTCCCACGGGACGGGCCGGACCTGGGTGTTTGGCTTGGCAAGGCATCCCCGCCTGCGTGTAGCCTGCCGCCCGCCCGCATGCGTATGCGCCCCCCCTGCCCATACTAAGGACATGAACGAGACGTTGATGCGGTGGTACCGTCGCTATCCGGCCACGCTCTGGGGCGCGGCGGTGGTGGCCGCCCTGCTGCTGGTGTGGTGGCTCGCGAGCATGGCCCGCGGCCCGGCGGCCCCCATGTCGCTGGGCGGGGGCTTTCAGATTGTGGGCTTCTATCAGAACACGAGTCCCGGCAGCGCCCGCCCCGGTTCCCGTGCATCCTTTGAAAGCCACGCGCGGGCCATCACCACGGTCACCCCGCGATGGTTCTCCATGACCAGCACCGGCACGGTGCGCAACATCGGGTACAACGCCTCCGTGGCGTCGTTTGCACTGACGCACCACGTGCTGCTGGTGCCATTGGTGACCAATATCGGCAGCGGAATGCTGACGGCGTCCGCGGCGCGCACGCGGGGGGTGGCGGCGCTGGCTGCCCTCGTGAAGCGCGACCACCTGAGCGGCGTGAACATCGACTTTGAGCTGCTGCCGGCCAGCGCCCGGACGGGGCTGACCGACTTTGTGGCGCTGCTGCGGCACGACCTCGGACCCCGACCGGTCATTGCGGTGTCGGTCTTCCCTCTGGTGGGGGTTGCGACCTCCATCAGTGGGGCCTACGACTACCCTGGCCTGGCCACGCATGCCAACTACCTGGTGGTGATGGCGTACGACCACCACTACAGCGGAGGGCCGCCGGGCCCGGTGGCCCCGTACAGCTGGGTGGTGGCCAATGTCGACGCCGCCTTAAAGCAGATCCCGGGGTCCAAAATCGTGCTGGCCGTCGGGATGTACGGGTACAACTGGGTGGGCACCAGCGCGCACACCGTCTCGGACGTCCAGGCCGAAGCGCTGGCGAAATCCCTCAGCATTCAACCTACTTACAATGCCGCTGAGTCGCAGAACACCTTTCACTACACGGCCGCCGGGGCAACTCATGTGGTGTGGTACATGGGCGACCGGTCGGCGAAGGCGCGGCTCGTGCTGGCGCGGTCGCGGCATCTGGCGGGCATCGCGCTGTGGCGGCTCGGGGACGAGGACCCACGCTTTTGGTCCAGCCTCGGGCTGCCCTAACGCTCAGAGGGCGCCGGTTTGTACCAGCTCAAGCGCCAGCCGAAGCTCCGCCGCCGCGTCCCCGCCAAATCGCACGACGTCGTCGTAGGTGAGCGAGACATCCGGCTCCAGCGTGCGCGATCCCCAGCCGGCGTCGGGGATGGCCCAGCTCTCTTTGAACGAGATGGTACCGGTAAACCCCGACCGGTCCAGCCGGTAGCGCAGTACATCGATGAAGCAGTTGGGCGCTTGAGCGCTGGCCACCCCCACGTGCTGCGCGCCCAACTGGCGCAGCCGCAGGGCCAGGTCGAATCCAGCGCTGTACGTGAAGGCCGATGTCACGACCACCACCCGTGGGTGCCACGTCGGCCACGTGTCCACCGCACTCGCGAAAGTGGGAACCTGCTGGAGGAGTGCACTCCAGTCCGCATGACCGAGGGCCGCCCGCCGTGCGGGGTCGTCCTGCGCCGTGCGCCAAGCCGCTTCCTGCCCAAAGTCATAGCCCCCGCTCCCCGGCACCGCCGTCGGCACGCTTCCGTAGTTTGCTCGGTACAGCGGCGAATAGCGCGGAATCTGATACCCGCCGTCGGACCGGACCAAAGCGTCGAGCCCGTACGCGGCGAATGCCAGCAGACCGCTCAACACCGAGTTGCCGCCGGGTGCCGCCGTGAGGTCGACCACGAGAGACTCCGTGCGAGACGCCTGCATGGCGGTCCACAGCTCGTGCAGGACTGCGGTGGCCGAGGGCATGTCCGACACGACCGCCATGAGGGCCTCCGGGGTGAGCGGACCACCCGAGCCCAAGGCACGTGCGCGCTGCCACAGCGGTTCGTGGTAGCCCGTGGCCCACCAAACCTCGCCCGCCTCCCGATAGTGCATCAGGGAGCCCATGGTGAGGCACGCCACGCGGCCGTCGCCGACGAGGTGCCACCCCACGTGCGTAGGTCCCCGCTTCGGCCGCCCGCCGATGCCGGGTGCCTGCCGGAGCGTCGACCGCGGGTGACGCGTCCACGCTAGCAGCCCGGTCGCGCGCGTGCCATCGGTGAGGGTCAGGGTCAGCGGGGCGGGTGCCCCCGGCGCCGCATCGGTGATGGCCTGCCACAGTGTGGGTTGCCGTGTCGCCAAGGCCAAGCGCCGCCAGACATCGAGGTGGTTGTCGCAGCCCAGCAGGGTGCGTGTGCGCTGGTACAGTTCGGCCGCGGACCAGCGGGCCACGGCCTCCAGCCGCGCGCCCAGCCAGGCCGAGTCGACATCCGGACCCACGCCGGTAACGTACAGGCCCTCGGGCAGTACGCCAAAGGCCAACGGCAGGCACTCGCCAGCATCGGATGCGGGTTCCTCCCCCTCGATCGTCGTGTGGCCGTCCTGCAGCAGAGCGACAAACGGTCGGAGGCGGGCGAGCCATTCTCGCGGTGCGCAGGATTCCGGCAACCCCGCCCGGATGGCCGCGGCCGCCCGATGGAAGGACACCGGTCCGCCCACCGCCCGATAGGGATCGGGGTGGCTCTCGATGAGGAGCGTTACCAGCTGATCCAATTCGCGGGACATGTCCTCTCGCGTCAGGTCCATGTCCACCTCCCTCGGCCGAGGTTCGGCCATCCGGGGCACTCAGGCAATCTCGCCGCGTCCCCGGCGTCGGTTCAAGAACCACACGACCCACGCCACTACCACGATGACCCCGACGACGTACACCCACACCTGATCGTGCAGCGCATTGTGCCAGTTGGCCCCAAACTTGACGCCCAGGTAGATGAACACGACCGTCCACGGCAGCGCCCCCAGTACGCTGTAGCCGAGAAACCGGGCAAACCGCATGCGCGCCAGGCCGGCCGGCAGCGAAATATAGGTACGGACGCCGGGCACCAGACGGCCGAAAAACACGGCCGCCTCTCCGTAGTGGTCAAACCACCGCTGCGCCCGGTCAAGGCCGTGAGAGCGGCTGCCCCAGGTTTTCCCGACCCAGTACGCCACGCCGTACGACACGACCGCCCCAATGGTGCCGCCCAAAATGGCTACCAGGCCCGCCTCCCACCAGGTAGCGCGGCCCACGGCCACGAGGTAGCCGGCAAACGGCAACAGCACCTCGCTGGGAATGGGAATCGCGGCGCTCTCGAGCGCCATGCCAACAAAAACGCCCCAGAGGCCCAGAGCCAGAAACCCTTCGGCCAATACGGTCAACGTGTGCATGACATCTACCTTTCGTGGCTTCGGTATGGGTCTAGGGATCCCGCAGGGAGGGTCCGACCGCGGCCACCTGCCGGAGCGCCTCACGCTCGCCCACCGTATCGGGCCCGACCCAGGGCGCAAGCGCCTCGTACCGGGGAGCCAGCCAGGCCGCCACGCGGTCGGCCCGCGGGGCGGGCAGGTGCTGGCGGTACTCCTGCAGGCGGTCCAAGTTGACTGTCGCGACGACCACCCCTTCTCCATCGGGGTGGGGGCTTTCCGCCAGTACGCCATCGCCCGCGGCGGTTTCGGCCATGGGGGCATACACCGCCGCCTTGCCCGTGAAGAGCGTACCGTAAAGCTCTCCCGTGCCGGCCCCTACGACCGACACTAGTCCGGATTCCTGGGTGCGCGCCCATGCCCCGCGCCGCGCCTTGGCCTCACCGTAATCGGGGTCCGGATCCGCTATCGGGACCGCTATCAGTTCGGCGCCATGTGTGCGGGCCATCCGATAGGTTTCAAAGAAGCTGGCATCGTAGCATACCACAGGCTGGACGGGGATCGGACCCGAGATCGGCGCGAGGCGCGTGCCCGGCACCACTCCCCAGGACGCTTCCGTCGCCAGGAGGTGCAGCTTGGGTTGCGTCGCCAGGAGGCGCCCGTCCGGGCCAAATACGTGCGCGAGGTTTTCCATGCGATCGCCGTGCTCCACCAGCGTCGAGCCCGCGACCACCGTGACGCCGTAGGCCGCCGCCAGGCGCGAGAACACGGTCCGGTAAAGGGGCACGACAGTGGGGGCCCAGGCTTTCAGGCGGGCCCCCACTTCTGCTGGCGTCAGCTGCTGGGGGGAAGCGTTCCGGAGGGCCCGGTGTTCCGACAACAGGCCCATCAACGACAACCCGATATATTCGGGAAACACGAGGAGGGCCGCCCCAGCCCGCGTAGCCTGGTCGCACTGCAGCACCAGCCGCGCCGTCCAATCGGCCACACTGGCGATGGGGCGCATATCCCATTGGACGGCCGCCACCACCAAGGCATCGCGGCGCCAGGCGACCGGCCCCCCGCGTCGCTGCAGAACCTGGACGCGGCGCCGTTCCCTGGCTACACGCCAAGCCAGGTAGGTTCGTCCGACGGACAGTTCCCATCTCACGGCGACCACCACCGCCGGTCCAGATACGCACGAGGATTCAGCTGGTGCAACAGGAAGGCTTCGCGCACCGGGGCCAGTGAACCCCAGGGCAATGTGGCACGCACCCAGTCCCCCAAAGATTCCATGGCTAAAAATCCATTCTCGCCGGGGTCCGCCTCGCAGGGTACCGTGAGGGTCGGGGGCGCACCCCCGCCGAACCCGATCACCTGGTTCTGCTGGGACTCCCGCCAGATGCCCAGATAATTCGGCAGGCGGGGCGCCGCCACGGCAATGAGCAACTCGGCGCCCATCAGGGTGAGGGTGCGGCTCACCTCGGGAACCAGGACATCGTCTCCCAGCAGGATGCCCAGGCAATGTCCGGCTAGGTCAAAGACCTGGACCGTGTCGGCCACCCAAGACGGCTCCTCATCCCCCGGCGCGCGGTGTGTCTGGCTCTGGGAGGCCACCAGGCGCCCCCGGCCGTCGTACAGGTCTGCGCGCCGGCTGCCGCCATCGGGCTGACGCGCGGCCACGAGCGTAGGAACCTGGGACCCATCCGCCCAGCGCGCCATCTGAGGGCGGGCGGGCATATGCGCCAGGTCAAGCACGATGAGGTCGCTCGCCGGTCCCCAGGTGCCGGGCAGGTGGTCGCCACGCCAGTAGGACAGGGTATCCAGCCGGGTCACGACGACCCGTGCCGCTCAGGCGCGAGGTGCATGGCGTGGTCTTGACAGATCTCGCCCATGGTGGCGCACCTCCCGAAGCTTGGCTGACCGCCTCTGACTCTCGTCGAATGGAGCAATTGTATCACTGGGGTCGGCTATAATGCGTGGCGAGATGGCGAATTCACCGCGCCGCACCGCGGCCGTTAAGATTGGATCCACCAGCGTGGCGGTCCTTGTGGCGGACCGGATGGCGGAGCCTCTGTTCCAGCATCTATGGGTCCTGGGCCTGATGGACGCGCCCGACCCGCAGGAACGCCTCGCCCCCATCCTGCAGCAGTTGGCTTCCGAAGTGGGGCCGGCGACGCTGGTGGGCGTGGGGGAGGTGGGGCGCCGACGGCCGGAACTCACGGGCTGGCTGGAGACTCAGCGTTGGCCGGTCTGGCAGCTGTCGGGCCGCGAAGAGGCGCGGTGCACGTGGTGGGGCGTGCAGGCGGGCTTGCAGCAGGCGGCGACGGTTATCGACGTGGGCGGCGGCAGCACGGAGGTGAGCGACGGGACCGATGCCGTGTCCTGGCCGTACGGCGCAGCTGCCCCGCCGACGACCGATAGCTGGGCAGTCCCCCCCGGGCTCACGGCGCGTGTGCACCACCTGGTGGCCGTGGGGGGAACGGCGCGGGCCCTGGCCAGCATCGCACACCAGGAGGCCATGCTGTCGCGGGCCCAATTGACAGCGTGGGTGACGGCGCCCGAGGGTCTTGTACGCATGGGCGCGGCGCATCACGTAGCGCCGGCGCGCCTGCCGCTGTTGGCGGGCGGCGCGCGCTCGCTGTTGTGCACCTTGACACTACTGGGGGCGGATGACGTCGAGGTGTCGGACGCCGGCCTGCTCCAAGGCTTGTGGCTGGCGGCGCGGCTGGGGAGGGTGCCTCATGCCCGTTGACACCCCGGTGATGGCGCAGTGGCGGCGCCTCAAGGCCGAAGCCCAGGACACCGACTGGCTCTTTTTTCGCCTAGGCGACTTTTACGAGCTGTTTTGTGAGGACGCCGAGGCAGCCGCCCCAATCCTGGGGGTCCAGCTGACGAGCCGCGACCAGAGAATTCCTATGTGCGGCGTGCCCCACCACGCGGTGGACGATTACCTGGGGCGGGCTGTCGCGGCCGGGTTTCGAGTGGCGGTGGCGGAGCAGCTGGAGGATCCGGCTGGGACCCGCGGGCTCGTGTCCCGCGGCATTGTTCGGCGTGTGGGCCCGGGAAACTACCTACCGGAGGACGGCCGCGCCCCCGGGCCGCTGGCGGCCGTGCGGCTCACCGCGGATGGCTTTGGCCTAGCCTTGGCCTGGCTCAGCGACGGGCGTCTCTCCGCATGGGAGTACCGCGGTCGGGACCACCTGACCGTGCTGGCCGAGGAGTGGCAGCGTGCGTGCCCGGCGGAAGCGCTGGCCAATCGGGAGCTGCCGGCCGAGTTTTCGGCGCGCGTCGAGGCCCGACGCTTTGTGGGCGCGCGAGCGGCCCGGCACCTGGCGGACCGGTGGGGGGTTCAAAGCCTGGCCCGGTGGGGGTTGGACGGAGAGCCGCTGGCCGCCGATGCGCTTTGGGCGGTCGTCCAGTATGCCGAGGCGGCCGAAGGGCGCACGCTGCCTCATCTGGCCACCGTTCAGGCGGGCCGCCCCCATGGCTTGATGCGTGTGGAGTCGCGCGCCCTCCTGCAGTTGGGCATCGACGGCACCAGCGCCGATGCCGCGAGCCTCGCGTCTTGGGTGAACCTGGCGGTTACCCCGATGGGCCAGCGCCTTCTGCGCGATTGGGTGCGGCGGCCGCTGGCCGATGCATCCCGCCTGGTGCGGCGGCAGGACGCGGTGGCGACCTGGCTCGAAGCGTCGGCTCTGCGGCGCGCCGTGCGGTCCGCCCTCACCCGGGTGGGCGACCTGGAGCGCCGTTTAGCCCGAGTGGCGCTGGAGCTGGCCACACCACGGGACCTCGTGCGGCTCGGGGAGGGACTCACAGTCTTGGCGGCGCTGCCGCCGGACGTGGCGGCGGTGCCGCCTGCGCCGCCAGCCAGTCCCGCCGATGCGTTGAGCCCGGTCCTAACCGCGCTGCAGTCGATGGAGCCCCAGGCGGGGACCGCCTGGGCCGAAGGGGGCCTCATCCGGCCGGGGGGGGATGTGGTGCTGGACGGGCTCCGCGACCTGGCCCACGACCGGCGGACGGCATTGCTGGCCCTAGAGAAGGCGCTGCAGGAGGAGACGGGGCTCAAGGCGCTCAAAATTCGGATGCACCGGGCTTTAGGCTACTTCGTGGAAGTCCCGGCGGACAAGGCTGACCGCGTGCCGGCCAGCTGGCGCCGCCGTCAAAGCCTGGCCAGTGCCGAGCGCTTTACGCTGCCGGCGCTCGAGGATCTGGCGGCGGCCATTCAGTCGGCTACGGGCGACTGGATGGCCGCCGAAGAAGCCCGGGCACGACAGGTGCTCGAGACCGTGCGGTCCCACCTGCCGCTGCTGCAGACGTGGGCGCGGTGGATAGCCCGCCTGGACAGCCTGACGGCGCTGGCGGAACTGGCCGAGCGCCATCAGCTGGTCCGCCCGGCGGTAGGAAGGGCCGTTCATGTTGTGGGCGTGCGACATCCGGTGGTGGCCGATCAGGTCTCCAGCTATGTGCCGAGCGACCTGGAGTTGTCGCCGCCGGCGAAGGCGGCCATCATTACCGGGCCCAACATGGCGGGCAAGTCCACGTTCATGCGTGCCGTGGCGCAAAACGCTTGGCTGGCGCAGATCGGGAGCTTTGTCGCGGCCGCGGAGTGGACCGCGCCCCTGTTTGACGGGGTCCAGCCGCGCATCGGCGCGGAGGACGACCTTACGCACGGCCGCAGCACCTTCTTGGTCGAAATGGAGGAGACGGCACAGATCCTGCATCAGGCGGGGCCGGACACGTTGGTGATTCTAGATGAGCTGGGCCGGGGCACGGCGACGTTTGACGGGATGGCCATCGCCTGGGCGGTTATGGAGCACCTGGTGGGCGACGACCCGGCGGCCGCGCCCTGGGTGCTGTTGGCGACGCACTATCACGAACTGACGCAGCTGGGAGGCCCCCGCGTGGTCAACCTCGCCGTGGACGCCGTCCAGCGGGAGGGCCAACTGGTGTGGCTCCACGAGGTGCACCCGGGCGCCGCGTCGCAATCGTTCGGGGTGGCGGTGGCGGCGCTGGCGGGGCTGCCGCGGTCCCTGCTGCGCCGCGCGGAGCGGCTGCTGCGCCAGTGGGAGCGTACTGGCCGGCCGGCCCCGGCCGCGGCCGTGGAGCAGGTGGACTGGTTTTCCCCCAATCCCGAGCTGGAGGGGTGGCTGGCCGAGTTGGACCGTGTCCGGGTGGAGACCCTCACGCCCTTGGAGGCGCTCCAGTTGCTGGCAGAGTGGCAACGGCGGCGCGCGGGTGAGCGAACGTGACGCGCATACGGCGGCTGGACCCGACGGTGGCGGACCAGATTGCCGCCGGCGAAGTGGTGGAGCGGCCGGCTTCGGTCGTGAAGGAACTCACCGACAACGCCATTGATGCCGGCGCTCGCACGGTGCGGGTGCTGGTGCCGGACACGGATCGGCGACATCTTATTGTGGAAGATGATGGGGCGGGGATGGACGCCGGCGATGTCCGGCTGGCGGTGGAGCGCCATGCCACGTCCAAACTCACGCGCCTGGCCGACTTGGACCACCTGGAGACCCTGGGTTTTCGGGGGGAGGCATTGGCGGCCATTGGGGCAGTGTCCCGGCTGACGCTCGCGAGTCGGGCTCGGGATGGATCCGACACCGGCTATCAGGTGGTCGTGGACCACGGCCGGCAGGTGGCCGCGGGCCCCGTGGCGCGACAACCCGGGACGCGCGTCGAGTGTCGCGACCTGTTCCGCGATGTGCCCGCCCGACGAAAGGCCCTGCCGGCGCCCGCCGCCGAATGGGCTGCGATCTGGCAGGTGGTGGCGGGACAGGCGGTGGCGCACCCCAGTGTGGGCTGGACGCTGGCCGAGCACGCGGGGGACGAGCCCGCGCTCATCACCCCCCCGCAGGGGACGCTCCAGCAAGTGCTGCTGGCGTGGCTGGGCCCGGATGCGGCCGCCCAGCTGATTGCCGTGGACCGCCAGGCGTTGGGCGGCGACGTCTCGGTGCGCGGCTTCATTCTTCCGCCCGTGTTGGCGCGGGGCAACCGCCGCCAGCAGGTGCTGGTGGTGAACGGCCGAGTCGTCCGCAACTTTTCCCTGCGGGCGGCGGTGGAGCACGGGTATGGCAGCCTGTTGCCGGATCGGCGGTACCCGAGCTGCTGGCTCCACATTGTCGTCCCGGGGCCGGAAGTGGATCCCAATGCCCATCCAGCTAAGGCCGAAGTGCGGCTGGAGCGGGATCGGGCCGTGGCCGGTGTGGTCCAGCAAGCCGTCCAGGACGCGCTGCGGCGTGAGCGGGTGTTCCCTCTCGACGCGGGGACGGCCGAGGGGCCCGCCGGGTCAGCCCCCGCCGCCGCGGGGGCTCGGGCCGCCGAGCAGACAACCTTGGCCTGGCCCACCCCGGCGGCTGCCGACGGTCGGCCGCTCCTGCATCGCGAGATTGCCGAGCTGGCGCCGCTCGCGCAGTGGCAGGCGCGCTACCTGCTGTGCCAGGGCGCGGCCGGCCTGTACCTGATTGATCAGCACGCCGCCCACGAGCGGGTGTACTACGACCGCCTCAAAGCCTTGGCGGGCCAACCGGTGTCGGTCCAACCGCTCCTGATGCCGCTGATGCTGAACCTGTCCCGCGCGGAAGCGGCGTTGCTCGAGACGCACGGGCCTGCCATCAGGGCGGCGGGTTTCGACGTGGAACCACTCGGCGGTTCGAGCGCGGCGCTCCGCGCCGTGCCGGCCGCGCTGGCCGAGGTGGCGGATCTGAAGCTGGTGGCGGTGTTGTTCGACTCCCTGCTGGCGGGGGGGGCCTACGGGGAGCATCCGGTGTCATGGGCCTTGGATCACCGGCTCGCGACCGCTGCGTGCAAAGCTGCGGTCAAGGCCAACCGTCCCCTCTCTCGGGGGGAGATGGAAGCGCTCATCGCCGAGATGGCGGCCAGTCCGTCGCCCCGGAGCTGTCCGCATGGGCGCCCCACGCTGCTGGTGCTGTCGCTGGAGGAGGTGGATCGGCGCTTTGGCCGACGCTGAGAAGCCGCCGCTGCTGGTCCTGCTGGGTCCGACCGCCGTGGGCAAGTCGTCGCTGGCCCTGCGCTGGGCCGAGCGGGTGGGGGCGGAAATCATCGCGGCCGACTCAACGACGGTGTATCGGGGCGCAGACATCGGCACGGCTAAACCCACGCCCGCCGAACGCCTCCGCGTGCCCCACCACGTGATTGACGTGGCGGACCCCGAGGAGCAGTACACGGTGGCCCGATTCCAGCGCGACGCCACCGACGCCATTCACGCCATTGGTCAGCGGGGGCGGGTGCCACTGGTGGTGGGCGGGACCGGGTTCTGGGTCCGGGCCCTGTTGGGCAACTTCCCGCTGGCGCCGGCGGTGGACGCGTCGGTCCGTCACCGGCTGGAGGCCTGGTGGGATCACGAGGGCCCCGAGCCACTCTTGCGCCAGCTCAAACTCGTGGATCCGGTGTCGGCGGCCGCCATTGCGCCCGGGGATCGCCGACGGGTGGTGCGGGCGCTGGAGGTGTACCGCACCACGGGCCGCCCCTTGCCTCGGCAGCCGGGGCGCGCTCCCTACCGGGTGCTGCGCGTTGGCTTGCGGCGGAGCCGCCCCGTCTTGTGGCGGCGGATTGAGGACCGAGCCCGAGGTCAGCTCGGGGCTGGGCTCTTGGACGAACTGCTGGCGCTGCATGCCCAGGGGGTGGGGTGGCATGCGCCAGCGTTCTTGGGACTCGGGTACCGCGAGGGGGTCCTTTGGGCCCGCGGGCGTCTCCCCTCGGCGCGCCTGCTGCCGCTCATCGCGCTGCACACGCGCCAGTACGCCAAGCGGCAAATGACCTGGCTCGCGCGCGAGCCAGACATCCAGTGGGTCAACCTCGACGAGTCCCCCGAAGAGGACGCGCTGGCCCAAGTGGTGTCGTGGACCACCGCCTGGCTTCAGGGGTAGGACCGTCACTGACCCCCCGACCCGGCAGACGGTGAACACCCAGTGGGGGCGGCCCCGGCGGTGCGATAGCGCGGCGCATGGTGCCGGGCGTTTCGCCGGGGAAGGGGCCGCGGAGCACATGACGCCCGGTCCGCGCTTTTGGTGGATCCGGCCAGTCGATTACATGTCGAGGGATGTGGCCCGACGCCAGGCTTCTCGGCCTAAAGGCGCTGTCGCTCGACGTCTGAAGTTTGGCGCTCATGGGTCGAGGGTCAGGGCTTCCTCTGCTTGGGACAGGAACCCGCCGTTGAGCGTTCACGTCGGTAGCACGCAGCTCCCGCCTTTTGGAGGGTGGACCACCCGCAGCCCCACCCAGGTTGTCGGTGCGCCCCGGCTGCGTCAATTACAATCCGCTACCGGCTGAACACCTGCTGTCCGATGCGCGCCACGACCGGCAGCCCCTCGATCCAACTGTTTTGGGTGAGCGCCGGATTGAAAAAGTACAGAGCCCCGTGGGTGGGGTCCTCGCCGCCCAGCGCCGCCTCCGCCGCCTGGTAGGCTTGCGCGCTGGGGGCCTGCCAGTACGTGCCGTTCTGCACCGACTCAAATTGCCCCGAGGCAAAGATGACGGCGGCGATGGATTTCGGAAATCCCGGGCTGGCCACCCGGTTCAAGACGACGGCCGCCACTGCGACCATCCCCAGGAACGGCTGGTTTCCGGCTTCCGCCTGCACCAGGTGGGCCAGGTCGGTGAGACTTTGATTGGACACGACGGTCGCGGCCGCAGCCGTCGCCGCCCCGACGGGGGGCACCCATACGGTGGCGCCCACCGTCACTGGGCGGTTGACGTTCAATGCTTCCAGCGCCGCGGCCGGCACCCCCAGCGCCGTGGCCAGCGCCGGGAGCGTGGTCGCCTCGGTCACGAGAAACCGTCCGGGAATCACCAGCATCGACCCGGCGTAGATGGTGGTGGACGACCCGAGGTGGTTGGCGGCCTGCAGTGCTGCCACGCTCACCCCGTACGTATTGGCCAGCTGCCACAGCGTGTCGCCCCAAGTCAACCGGACATGGGTGGCCTGGGCCACCCATGTCCCGAGCGCGGCAGTGGGTGCTCCGGGCACGGCGGGCGCAGACGGCGGACTCGCGGCGTCGACCACACCGAGCCCCATCACCCCAGCTACCATGGAGGCCGTCCATACGACCGCCCCCAGCGATATGACGCGGACCGCACGCGCGCGCCGGCTCTGGTCGGCCCGGGCACGCCGCCGATCTTTTGACACTCTGCCACCTCCGCATTCTTCGTTTGGCCTTGAGCCTGGCAGGATCGTATGCGGACAGGCGTGGTCGTGTGCCAACTATCACTTGTAAAGGCTCGTAAGCCCTATGAAGGAATATCACCCCATGGCCACGAGGCACGGGAAGGTGGCGGCGGTGAATCTAGCCGGTGGCCGGGGTACGTATCATGCACGGATGTCGTGCCCGGCGCGCTGGGCGAAGGGAGGACCCGATGGCGGACGTACAACCCGGGCCGTCCACGCCGGGCACCTCGGCGGAGGTGCTGCGCTGGTTGTCCGATGGCCACCTGAGCACACTGGAAGCGGTGCGGCAGCTCCATCGCCTGGAGCGCCGCCCGGGACCCGCCGGGCCCGCCCGCGCCCCCGAGGCGCCGACGCCAGGGGCCCTAGCCCAGTTGGATGCCCTCGTGGGACTCCGGGAGGTCAAGCGGCAGGTACGCGAAATCTGCGCGTTTGTGGACATTCAGCAGCGGCGCGCGGCCCTGCAGCTAGCGGTCGAACCCCACACGCTGCACATGGTGTTCCGGGGCGCGCCGGGTACGGGCAAAACAACGGTGGCGCGACTGTTGGGGCAGTTATTCAGGGAGCTGGGCGCGCTCCCAAAGGGGCACCTGGTGGAGGTGGAGCGTGCGGACCTCGTGGGCGAGTACATCGGGCACACGGCCCAGAAGACGCGGGAGGTGGTTCGCCGAGCTCTGGGCGGCGTGCTGTTCATCGACGAGGCGTATGCCTTGGCGCGTGGTGGCGGCAAGGATTTTGGCAAGGAAGCGATCGATACGCTAGTCAAAGTGATGGAGGACAAAAAGAGCGAATTCCTCCTGATCCTTGCCGGCTATCCCCGCGAGATGGCGGGGTTCATGGACGCGAACCCGGGGTTGCGTTCGCGCTTCGCCATTCATGTGGATTTTCCCGAGTACCGGCCCGATGAGCTCGCGGCGATTGCCCGCCTGATGCTGGCCGAGCACCAGTACCGGCTGGCGTCGGAGGCCGAGGAGCAGCTTGCCAAGGCGCTGGACCGCCGCGCGAGCGGGTGGCACGAGAACGCGGGCAATGCTCGCATGGTGCGCAACCTGATAGAGCGCGCTATTCGCCGGCAGGCCGTGCGGCTGGTCCAGCACCCCGGGCAGTTGTCGCGGGACGACCTGATGACGCTGGTGGCGGCAGACCTCGACGAGGTGCGGTGATGCGGGCGGCCGTCGTCGTGGGCGGCGTCAACGTCGGCAAGAGCCTCCTGGTCGTGAACTTCGCAGCATATTGCGGCGAGCGTGGGCTCCGATTCCAGTCGCCGAGCGGCGCGGCCGAGCCGCTGCGGCCCTGGTCGCTGGGGGAGGCACGCCGGCAGCTGGTGTCCCCCGGGCCGCATGCGGTCCTAGCGGTCCAGGGGGTGGCCGTCACGTTGACGGGCAGGGGCGGCTCACGCAGCGTGCGGCTGTGGGACACGCCGGGCTTGGTCGCGGGGGTAGCGCGCGACCCGTCTGTACGGCGCGCCATGGCGGACGGACTGGCCAAGCTGGCCGAAGCCGACCTGGTCCTTCACGTGGTCGACGTGATACGCCCGAACTGCTGGGGAGAGGCGGACCAGGCGATCGCGCAATGGCGGGCCACCCATACCCCTTATGCCGTCGTGGCCAACCAAATGGACCGCCCCGGTGCCCGCGAAGGCTTGAAGCACCTGCGCCGGCAGGCCGCCGGGCTTCCCGTGGTGCCGGTGTCTGCACTTACCCAGCAGGGATTCGCGGGCCTGCGGCGTGCCATGGCGGCCAGCCTGCCGGTGGATTGAGCCTGGGTCTAGCCTGCTATACTCGGGCCAGCGGCAGGAGGGGTGTGGGACTTGACGACGACGGTGGCGGCGGCCGCCGAGCACCTGGCCGAGCGGAACCTGGAGCGGGTGCTGGCCGCCTTTCGTGCGGTACGCCTGTCTGCCCCTGATCTCATGGGCAGCGAAGGGTATGGCTACGGAGATGTGGGACGCGACAAGCTGGAACAGGTTTACGCACGCCTGATGGGCGCCGAAGCGGCGCTGGTGCGGCCCCAGTGGGCGTCCGGGACCAGCGCCCTCGCGTCCATGGTCAGAGCCGTGGTGGATCGGGGCCAACACGTGGTGATCGTGGGACCGGTGTATGACACGCTGGCTCCGTTGCTGGATCCGTCCGGTGCTCACCGCGGCAGCGTGGTGCGGCACGGGGCCCGCGTCACCTGCGTGCCGGTGAGCGACACGGGCGTGGAGCCTGATTCTTGGCAGGCGGCACTGGCCGACAGTCCTGACTGGGTGTATCTGCAGCGATCGCGCGGCTACCAGCACCGGCCTTCCTGGTCGCGGGACACACTGCAGGCGCTCATTGTCGAGGCGCATCGAGCGGGGGCCGAGGTGCTGGTGGACAACTGCTACGGGGAGTTTACCGACGTGTCAGAGCCTGGTCACTGGGGAGCCGACCTTCTGGCCGGAAGCCTCCTGAAAAACCCGGGCGGGGGACTCGCGGCCACGGGGGGCTATGTGGCAGGCCGTGCCCGCCTCATCGACCTGGTGGCTGACCAGCTGAACGCGCCGGGCGTCGGTGCGGACCTGGGTCCCAGCGGCCCCTATCTACGCGGGTTTTGGCAGGGACTGTTCTACGCGCCCCATGCGGTGGGGGAGGCGCTCATCGGCACCGCGGCCGCCGCCCAGCTGCTCATGGCTGCCGGGTATCGGGTGGATCCGCCCGCGGAGACGTGGCCCCGCCACGACATCATCCTGGCCGTGGCGCTCGGGGGCCCCGAGGCGCTCTTGGCGGCCGCGCGCGCGGTGCAGGGCGTGTCGCCCGTGGACGGCCATGTTATCCCGGAACCGTGGGCCATCCCGGGATATCCCAGTCCGGTCGTGATGGCGCAGGGCGGCTTTGTCCCCGGCGGATCGTTGGAGCTGTCGGCCGATGCGCCCATGAGGCCGCCCTGGACTCTCTACCTGCAGGGCGGCGTCATGCGGCAACACTGCGTGCTGGCCGCGCGGGCCATCATCGGGGCACTGGGCGCCGTCCCCCCTCAGGCGTAGCCGCGCACGATGCCCACCAACACCCCCAGAATGCGCACATCCCGCGCCACGATGGGGGCATACCGCGGGTTTTCGGCTAAGAGACGAATGGCGTCCGGGGCACGCTGGAACCGCTTTAAGGTCGCTTCCTCGCCCAGCAACGCCACGACGATCTGACCGTCATCGGCGGCATCTTGCTGGTGCACGAACGCCAAATCGCCGTCCAGGATCCCCGCCCCCTCCATGCTGTCCCCGCGCACCCGAAGCGCAAAATCGGGGCGACCCCCAAACCACGCGCTGGGGGTGTGGGGAATCGGGACCAGGTCCTCCACCTGCTCGTCGGCCAACAGCGGCAGACCGGCCGCCACCCGGCCCACGAGCGGTACGCGGTCGGGATCTGACTCCGCCTCCCGCGGCAGGGAGATGCCCCGGGAGCGTTCGTGTACCCGACTGATGCGTCCTTCTTCTTCGAGGCGGCGCAGATAGTACGCGACCGTGGACGTGGACTTTAAGGACACGGCGACCGCGATCTCCCGCACCGACGGCGGGAATCCGTGTTCAGCGACGTAGCGGGAGATATACTGAACAATGGCATCGCGTCGGGATGGTCTGGTGGAAATGGTGACCCTTCCTCTCATGGCTCGATTGGCCCGGGGTCGTCCCACCAGGCGCCTGCGCATCTTTCACGCATCATAGCACCGGCAGGCCCTTTGGAACATACAGGCGACAACTTTCCAGAGAAGGGCCCACGGCGCCGGCCGCGCAGGCGAGGAGTCAAGGACGTAACGCAGCTAAGGAAGGGAGTGGTGGGGGTGGTCCCTCCGCGGCAACGCGCCCAGTGGTGGTGGGTGGTGCTGGTCGTCGCCGCGGCGGCGGTAGGCCGCGGCAGCGCGGCTGGCCTGCTGGCAGCCACAGCGGCCGCCGTGGCGACGCTGGGAGCGCTGGTGGCGGCGGGGCATCAGCTCCGGACGCCATGGCTGGTGGGGGCCGTCACAGCGGCGGCCGTTTTTGTCCTGGCCGCCCCGCCGTCGGCCCCCACCCGTGTGCCGATCGCCCTCCTGACGGGGGGTCTCGCGGCGCTGGCCGCCGGGCTGGGGGCCCGCCCGGCCATCGATCGGGTGACGGTGGCCGACGGGTTCTATGGCGTGGGGCTGATGATTTTGCTGTCGGGGGTGTTCACCGCGGTGGTGCCGCTGCCGTCGCCGACGCTCAGCACGGCGCACCTGACCACCCTGCTGGTTCTGTATCTCATCACGCCGCCGCTGGAAGCCATTACGGTGCTTTTGGTGCTGGCCCACGCACCGAAGTTCACGCGGTTTGTCGCGGCCAACTACGCCTGGCGGTCCACCTCCTGGCGGGAAATCGGGCAGGGCGTGACGGTAGGCGTCGCCATCATCCTACTGTCGTCGCTCCTGATCCAGGTCGAAAGCGTGTGGTTCCGCCTACCGGTCCATCCCAACAACCCCTTTGTGTACGACCCCCATGCGGCGCATGCGCCGGTGTTGGGAATCGCTGCGCTGGCGCTGGCGGTGGTTGTCCTGGCCCCGTTGGCTGAGGAGGCGCTGTTTCGCGGTCTGCTGTTTGGAGGTATGGCGGCCCGCTGGGGATTCTGGCCCGCCGCCCTGCTGTCGGCCGCCATTTTTGGGGGTGCCCACTTGAACCTGTCCCTGTGGCTGCCTCTGTCGGTGGCCGGGCTGCTGCTGGCCCTAGTGTATTTTCGCACCCGGTCCCTGTGGTCGTCTACGGCGGCGCACGCGACGTTAAATGGGGTATCGGTGCTGCTGGCGCTGCTGGTGCGCTGACGAGTGGTGACGGCTGAGGGAATGCTGCCGGCGCTTGGCCGCGGGCCCGGTCGCCCGACGGCTGCGGAATGTTGCGAGGAGGCGAGCCATGCAGGACCGCACGGATCCATGGCTCAACACACCGGCGGCGTTCCAGGACACCTGCCGCGCCTTGCCGCTGCCTGGTGCCGTATCTGAGATGCGGAAGGAAACCCGCCGGGTGCTCGGAGCGCACTTCCGGGTGCGCCGGGACGACGGCACGACCGGCAGCTTTCCCGCCTGGCGGTCGCACCACGACGACGTCCGCGGACCATACAAAGGCGGGATCGGGTTTCAACCCCGCGTCGACCAAAACGAGGTGAAGGCCTGTCGATGTGGAGGGCAGCCAAGTGCGCCGAGATCAGGACACCCATGGGCGGGGCCAAGGCGGGAGTGACCGGCGGAAGTGTGCGCGCGCCCCATTGTGGAAGCGGCCAACGGACCCAGCACGCCCGCGGCGGAGGACAGTTCATTCGCCGGCGGGACCCGCATTGCTTCGCCATTCTGGCGAACCCAGGCGGTGTCTACGCATCATACCTCGAGTGGGCGCAGAATTGGGGGGGATACTACTGGACCCGCGAGGAAGTCTCGTCCCGCCTTCAGCAGGTGATGACGGCGGCCTTCGACCAGGGGTGGGCTGGCCGCCGAGGGGAAGGTCGACCTGCGGTGCGCGGCATACCGGCTCGCGGTCCAGCGCGTGGCCGAGGCGATGCGCCTGTACGGGTGGCACTAAAGACACGAAATACCTTCCCTCGGCAAATACTGCTTTGGTAAACTATTGCCGAAGACAGATACTGCGGCCGGTCGAACGAAGCAGGAGGCAGACGGTGGACTTTGAGCTGACGCCCGATCAACGGGCACTGCGCGAATGGGCGCATGGTTTTGCGGAACGCGAAATGCGCCCGGTGGCGGCACGGTACGACGAATCCGAAGAAATGCCCTGGGAAGTGATGGCCAAGGCGTCGGAGGTTGGCCTGCTTTCGTATTTCATTCCCGAGGCGTACGGCGGGGGCGGCATTGAGCGCCTGTTGGACCTGCTCATCATCCACGAAGAACTTTTCTGGGGCTGTGCCGGGATTGCCACCGCGATGGGGGGCGTCGGGCTGGCGTCCATCCCGATCATGGAGCTGGGGAGCGAGGCCCAGCGGCGCCAGTGGCTGCCGCTTTTCTGCGACCCCCAGAATCCGCGCCTCGGCGCCATGTGCCTCACCGAGCCGCAGGCAGGGTCGGATGTAGTGGCGCTCAGCACGCGGGCAGAGCGCCACGGCGACCGCTACGTGCTGAATGGCACGAAGACGTTCATCACCAACGGGGGCATCGCCGACGTCTACGTCGTGTTTGCCCGTACGGATCCGGCGGGGGGATACGGCGGCGTCTCTGCGTTTGTGGTGGACGGGCACACACCGGGCCTGACCGGGGGCAAGAAGTTCAAGAAGCTGGGGCTGCGCGCCAGCCATACCGCCGAAGTCCACTTTGATCACGTGGAGGTGCCGGAGGCCAATCGGCTGGGTGAGGAAAATGCGGCGTTCCTGGGTGCCATGAAGATGCTGGAACATTCCCGGCCATCGGTGGCGATTGCGGCGGTGGGGGTGGCTCGCGCCGCGTACGAGTATGCATTGGCCTACACCCGCGGGCGTGTACAGTTTGGCCGGCCCATTTATTCCAACCAGGCGGTTTCGTTCCCGCTGGCCGACAGCCTGACGAAGATTGAGGCGGCGCGCCTCCTGGCGTACCGCGCGGCCTGGCTCGCGGACCACCAGCAAAGCTGCCAGTTGGAAGGGTCGATGGCCAAGGCTTTTGCCGGGGACATGGCCATGGAGACGGCCACCCGAGCCGTACAGCTCATGGGGGGATACGGCTACATGCGCGACTACCCGGTGGAAAAATGGTTTCGCGACGCGAAGATCATGAGCATCTACGAAGGGACGTCGGAGATTCAGCGCCGGGTCATGACGGGTCTGATGTAAGAACGTCCCGCGAACGGGTAGAGTGTCTCTGGAAAACTTGATGCGAAGGGAAGTGGCGTGGTGGTACCGGAGAACGAGAGTGGGTTGATGGTGGGTCTGCGGGAGCGCCTGGCAGGAAAGTCGGCGGAACAGCTGGCCGGATCCCTGGGCGTGTACCAGGTGTGCCTGACGGGCGACGGGGGCGGGGACTACGTGGTTCGTATCACTGAGGATGGCGCGGCGGTGGAGCGGGGCACGGCCGACGATCCCGGGGTCACCGCCACTATGACGGCGCAGGACTTTTCGGCCATGGCGGAGGGTCGGCTGAACCCTATGACCGCCTTTATGTCCGGACGGCTCACGATTGCCGGGTCCATGGCCCTGGCCATGAAGCTCGCCGGGCTGTTGAGCTGACATGAGCGAAGCGTATTTGGTAGACGGCGCCCGCACGCCGTTTGGCCGGCGCGGTGGTGCGCTGGCTCACCTGCGTCCCGACGATTTGGCCGCGGTGCCGCTCACCACGGTGGTGGAGCGAACCGGCATCGACCCCAGTGCTCTTGACGACGTTCGCCTGGGGGTCAGCACCCAGGTGGGCGAGCAGGGGCTGAACCTCGGCCGCCTGCTCCCACTGGTGGCCGGGCTTCCAGATACGGTGCCCGGCGCCACGGTCAACCGCATGTGCGGGTCGAGTCTGGAAACCTTTAATCAGTGTGCGCAGGGGATCATGGCGGGCACGTATGACCTCATGGTGGCCGCCGGGGTGGAGTCCATGTCGCGCGTACCCATGATGTCGGATGGCGCGGGCTTGAACACCCGGCTGCTCCAGCGCTACAACATCGTCCCGCAGGGATTGTCGGCGGAACTGATCGCCGAGCGGTGGCACCTGGACCGAGACGCGCTGGACGCGTTCAGCCTGGAGAGCCATCGGCGGGCGCTGGCTGCGCAGGACGCTGGCCGATTCGATGCCGAGGTGGTTCCCGTCCCGTCCGCCGAACCCGGGGATACGGCCTTGGTGCAACACGACGAGGGCCCGCGGCGAGACACGTCCCTAGAGAAGCTGGCCACCCTGAAAACGGCATTCAAGGCTGACGGCGTGGTCACCGCCGGAAACTCCAGCCAGCTGACGGACGGGGCGGCGGCCCTGCTGCTGGCGTCAGAGCGGGGGCTGACCACGCACCGTCTCACGCCGCGCGCGCGCGTGGTGGCCATGGCGCTCTCGGGGGTGGACCCGGTGATTATGCTCACAGGCCCGATACCCGCCACCCGCCGGATTTTCGATCGTACGGGCCTCACGCTCGAGGACATGGACGTGGTCGAAATCAACGAGGCGTTCGCCAGCGTGGTCCTGGCCTGGGGCGCTGACATGCACCCCGATTGGTCTCGCGTGAACCCCAACGGCGGAGCGATTGCGCTGGGACACCCATTGGGGGCCTCCGGGGCGCGACTGGTCCTGACCGCCCTGCACGAACTGGAGGCACGGCGGGGACGCTATGCGCTCATCACCATGTGCATCGGATGGGGAATGGGCATTGCTACGATTATCGAGCGAGTGTGATGGACGGATTCCGCCCTAGCCAGCCTCGGACGAGGCCGGCTAGGGCGGTGCCTGGTCGGCGATGGTTAGCCGCCCGCTTTCGTGGGGGCGGCCGAGGGCACGAACACAAACCAGCCATGGGGGCTGCTGGCCACCACTTCGTTGACCCCAATACCCATCAGCAGGGTGGGGGGCTGTCCGCCGCTGCCCCCGGGGATGGGGGGCAGCGCCTGCCATGCGCCGGCCTGCTGGATGTAACGGTACAGATGTCCCGCCGGGCCGCTGTACAGGAGGTTGCCATTGCCGTTGGCCGCGAGCGCGCCGGTGCCGGCACTGTTGGCGGTTGGCGTAGGCAGAATGCTCCAAACGCCACGGGTGGGGCTGTACTGCTCTACCAGTCCCGGTGGCCCCGGCAGGAAGGCCGCCACCGCACCATTCGGTTCCAGCGCGAGGCTGGTAGGACTCGACCCGTTGGGCCACGGCATCGTCATAGGCGTCCAGTGGTGACCGCCATCATTGGACAGGAGCAGCGGACCCACACCGGTCGCTCCTGAGCTGGGTACCAGCAGCACGACGATGCGGGAGCCGTCAGGGCTCACGGCAAACGTCGACACCACAAAGTGTTTCGGCGGAGCGTAGAGGGTCCGCCACGTGCCGGCCGGGGTCCACACGCGAATAACGCCACCCGCCAGCACCCAATATTCATTGGCCACCGCGACGGTTTGAAGGACAGGGACCCCCGGAAGAGCGATCGGCGTCCAACTGGCTCGCAATCCGCTGCGCACGTAAAGATACTGCGTGCCCCCCGCATCCTCGGTGAGCAGGAGGCTGTGCGTCGGATCTGACGGCAGGGCAGCAACCTGACTGCGCACCACGTTGACGCCGGGCGCCGTCGCCCAGTGGCTGGCCTTGCCGTCCAGCACGGCCCACAACGGCCCGGACGTCACGTACGCGTAGGGCCCCGCGGCGGTGAACGACGTGAGCGGCCTGTTGCTGCCCGCCTGCCAGCGTCCGGTCGCCGGCGCCAGCATGGTCGCCGGCGATATGTTTTGCATCTGGTGGTTGAGCGTGTCCCACACCGCGGCCGAGTGGCGGAATCCGACGGCCATCGTGCCGGATGGGGTTTTCAACGATACCACTGCATCGGTGAGTATGCCCTGCCACCTGAGCCGACCCAAATATGTTGTTTCGTTGGCTTTCGCGCTGGCGGCACTGGCGTACGCGGGCACAATGGCCGACGGCGCCAAGCCTGGCCACGGGCTTTTCACCAGAAGATGGCTCGCGCTGGCAGTTGGCGTTGACGAGTGGATCAGGAGGCGGGCCACGTTCGGCCGTGAGGCCGCTCCGACACCCAGCAGCAACAAGGCGACCGCGCTGGCCTTCCAGGCGAACGGCCACGTGCGGATCGTGCGGCGCCGCGGGCGATGAGCCGAGGGCGTCCACCGGGGATCGAACTCCAGGTGCAGACCGGAGAGGGACTCGTCCAGCATGAGACCCAGCGGGTCCCCGGGTTTCCGTTCGTCGTCCAGCTACCTCACCTCCTCCCGCACGATGGGCTCCAGGAAGGGGCGCAGATGCTGGCGCGCTCGAAACAGGCGCGTCTTCACCATCTGCTCCGACAGGCCCAGCGTCTCGGCTGTATCCTTCAACGATTGGTCCAGGTAGTAAAACAGCAGGATCACCTGTCGCTCGACCGGCTTCAGGTGGCCGACGGCTTCATACACCGCAAGCGCCTGGTCGCGATCCGGACCCGCCGGCGCCCCGGCCCGCAAATCTTGAGGATCCACGCTGTCTTCCGGATGCCGGTGGTGGTAGCGCATCCGGTCTCGGCACAAGTTCAACACCGTTTGATACAGCAGCGCGGGCGACAGGGTGTCCGCTCCCGCACGCAAGGCGTGCCGCCACAGACGGTAAAACGCTTCCTGAGCCACATCCTCGGCCTCGGTTCGGTCATGCAGGGTCACAAAAGCCAGGCGCAACGCCCGATCCCCGTTTTGCGCCACAAAATCTGTGTAGGTTTGGTCTACGCCGCCGCCCAGCTTGGCCACCTACCCTCCGTGCACCACAATAGCGATAACTCCGAGTGCTGACTCGAGGTTACACTATGGACGCTGGGTTTGTCTTGCATTGGGGACCGATTCGGTTCGGATAACTTTTGGGGCAGCGCACGAAAGGGGCGTGCATGGTGGAGCGATCCCATTCCCAGCACGCGTCGCGGGCGGCCGCGCTGGCCAGCGCGGTGGCCGTCGCGGTCGGTCTGTTTGCCCTGAAGGTGGCGCTTGCCTGGTTCGGCGGCAGCTTGACGCTGTGGAGCGACGCGGGCCACTCGCTGGCGGACATGATCTTCATGGGGTCGGCCTACATGGCGGCGCGCATCGCGGTCCGGCCGCCCTCCCCGGTGATGACCTGGGGCTACCCCCGGGCCGGGGTGCTGGTTGGTCTCTTGTCCGCGTTGGCGCTGGTGGTGTTGTCTCTCGGCCTGCTGACGGAGGCGTGGCTGTCTTGGCTCCATCCCGCCCGGCCGGTGGTCTGGACCATGGTGGTGGGAGGGGCCGTGGGTCTGGGTGCGAATCTGGCCGTGGGCCATCGGGTTCGCCCCCACGAACCGCACGGGCACCAGGACCTTAACCTCAGAAGCGCCTGGCTGCACCTGGTGGGCGACGCGGCCACGTCGCTGGCGGTCGTGGTGGCCGGCGTGGCGATTTGGTGGACGGGATTTCTACGGGCCGATGCCATCGGGGCGGCCGTCATCGCCGTGGCCATGGCGGGTAGCAGCATCGGCATCGTGCGCGATGCCTGGCGCGTCCTCATGGAGGCAGCACCTCGGGATGTGTCCCTGGATGCGGTGGCTGCGGCTATGGCCGCGACGGCCGGAGTGGAGTCGATCCACCACGTGCATCTCTGGGCGATCACGCCAGGTGAGTGGGCGCTGTCGGCCCACGTAGAGGTGAGCACCGCCCGGACCCTGCGCGATGGGCAGGCGGTCATCCGCACACTGGACGAGCGGCTTCGGGAGGGATTTGGCATCCATCACGCTACGTTGCAGTTGGAAGTCGCCGGGGACAGCGACCCGCGCCGCCACGAGCACCGCGTGGGGCAGTCTGACGAACATTTAGACTAGGCGCGACGCGGTGCGGACAACCGACGTGGCGAAGACGAAAAGGGGGATGGTGAGATGGCCAAGGACAATTCGTTTGACGTGGTATCCGAGCCGGACTGGGGCGAGCTCGCCAACGCCATTGACCAGACGCGGCATGAGGTGGCCAGCCGGTATGACTTTCGGGGACAGGATGTCGAGGTGGCCTATGACAGAAAGCACCAGCAGATCGTGCTGGATGCGCCGGCGGGCATGGTGATGGATTCGCTGGTGACCACACTGGAACAGCGTTGCGCACGCCGGGGTGTGTCCCTGCGATTTCTGGACAAGCAGGAACCCGAGCGGCATGGCATGGATCGGGCTCGCCTGACCATTCGGATCAAGAATGGGATCGAAACCGATGTGGCCAAGAAGATTCAGCAGGCAGTCCGTGCCCTAAAACTAAAGGTGGACATCCAAATTCAAGGCGACGCGCTCCGCGTGAGTGGCAAGAACCGCGATGACCTGCAGGCCGTCATACGGGGGCTGGAGGGCCAAGATTTTGGCATTGAGCTGGCGTTTACAAACTATCGGTGAAAGACGGCCGGGGCTGCCGCCGACGCGGGGTGGCTACGGCGGGCCGCTGGGTGCCTCGCTGCGGGCGCAGTCGGCGCATCGGCCGTGAAACACGACGGCCACGGTTCGTACGTCAAACCGTCCCCGATCGTCCGCTGAGAGGGCCAGCGAGCCGAGGCCCACCGGCGTTACATCGAACCAGCATCGACAGCCTTCGCAGAAAAAGTGGTGATGGGGTACTAGGTGCACGCCATACAACGCGCTGCCGTCGTGCCCTCGCAGTTCTTCGACCAGCCCCACCCGGCGCAACTCGGCCAAGATGTTGTAGATGGTGCCGCGCGCCAACTCCGACAGCTGGCTCCGCAACGCCTCGTGCAACTCGTCGGCACTCCAGTGCCGCCCCATCTGTTGCAGCATCCGGTCCAGCACCAAGCGGCGCTGCGGGGTGACCCGGAGCCCTTTGGTGCGGAGCCACGTTTCGGCAGAGAACTGTTTTGTCGGTATGGGTGATGCGGGTTGCAACGAAGCGAGCTCCTTCCTAACCATTGCACGCCCTCGCGTTCCGCCTCGTTCCCAGGCACTCCGAGCGTCCACCGAGCCGTGGCCATAAGTTGCACGGTGCTGTGGTGCCAGTTTACCACGGGCACTGGGGCGCTCCACCGGTGCCGCAGTGCGTGGGCTGCCGCTATTTGGGCGAAGGAGTTCGGGTCGGCGTGGCGAAATGCACTAACCAATGGTCGACGGGGGACCAAGCCGGGCCAGACGGAGGGATGCGTATGGAACAGCGGGCCGAAGCGGACCGCAACCCGCGCTGGATTTGGTGGGTGGCTGGCCTCATGATGGCCAACGGCACGTATGCCCTGACGGTCATGGGGGTACTCATTGGGCCGCTCAAGCATCTTTGGGGGCTGGGCCCGGTCGCCGAGGCCCTTTTGGCGTCCGCGGCCATCGCGGGCACGGTGGTGGGCAGTTTGGCCGCGGGGCTCATGAGCGATCGGTACGGCCGGCGCAGGGTCATGGTGGTGTCGGCTGCCGTCATGCTGGTGGCCACGGCCGCGTCGGCGGGCTTTCTAACATATCCCGCGCTCGCGACATCCCGGTTTGTGCTGGGCATGGGACTCGGCGCCGATTTCGCCGTCATGCTGCCGTACGTGGGGGAGCTGGCCCCCCGGCTGTCCCGTGGAGGCTTGATGGTGCTGGTAATGTGGATCGGCGACCTGGGACAGTTGTTGGCGTATGCGTCCGGGCTCACCGTGCATAGTGTAGGGGACATTCGCCTCGTGTTGGGTGCGGGCGGCCTGTTTCTTCTGCCCACGCTCGTGCTCCGGTGGCGGCTTCCCGAGTCTCCGCTATGGGCGCGGCGGCGCCCCGATAATGTGCGGCAGATTTCCCGTCAGCTGGCCCGGCCGTACCGCCCGGCGCTGGTGCGCGCGGCAGTGCCCTGGTTTCTTCACCAAATTACCGGCCAGGGGCTCGGGGTGTTCCTGCCCCTCCTGATGGTGGCCCTCGGATCTGGGGGAGGCGACCTCGCGTCGGTGGAAACCAAGGGGGTTGCGCTGGTGGCCGCTTGGTTCACGATTCGCCTCATCGACCGTTGGGGCCGCCGCCCGCTCCAGATCTGGGGATTCGGGCTGCGCGCCGGGGCGCTGGCGCTGTTGGGCCTGGGTGCACTGGTCACCCGATCACCGGCCGCCTACTGGTCTCTCTCGCTGGTGGCCCTGGCCTTGGCGGCGGGCGCGTTTGGGCCGGACAAAACGACGGTGGTGCTGGCCGCCGAGTCGCTGGGCACCGGCGTACGGACAACGGGGCAGGGTGTGTGCGAAGCGGTCGGGCGCCTGGGCGGGGCGCTGGGCGTCTTCCTGGTTGGCATCTTGCTGGCCAATCACCAGCTCGCGCTCGGGTTGTTGCTCATGGCCGGCGCGGCCGCGGCCGGTGCATGGGTGACTCGACGCTGGACCCCGGAAACCGCCGGTCAGGGCCTGCCTGAGGCCCCCCCGGGTGCACGCCCCGCTGCAGCACGGGCGCAAAGCGCCTGTCGCTGATCCGATGGCCGGCCTCCACCCACGGTAAGGCATCAAAAAATTGGACGCACGCCGGCTGGACGCAGCAGCCCTGCTACGCACAGCGTGGGGATCGGGGCGGCGTTGAACAACGCCGCCCCGATGCCGACGGGCAGCCACGCCATCGCCGGGCGCGCACACGGCGCGTGGGTGGGGAACGCCGTAAGCGCGACCGCTTCCGGACTCGCCAACCCAGGGGCGCCAGGGTTCCCAGCGCGGCGCCGTCCACCTGAATGGCGACGGTCACCAACGAGACCCCCCAATATCGCCCGGGCCGGCGGGCGCCTGTTGCCCACCACTTCCTCCGTGACGCACAGGCGGGCCTGTGGCCCAGGTCATGGCCCAGGCAGCCCTTCGATGGCTAACAAGCCCAGCACCCCACCGCTCGAGGTGAAGAGACCCAGGGGTGCGAGCGCTAGACCCAGCGCCAACCGCCCGGCCGCGCTGGCCAGCATCGGCAGGCCCGGCGAGGCGAGCTGAACGTAGGCGGCCGCAGCGAGGCACAGCAGGGTGGGTAGCGCTATGTCCTGAAAAAGAAAGGCGGCGCCAACCAACGCGTCCGCAAGCGATGTGGCGGGGGCGATGAAGGCAAACGTGATGGCCAAGCCGCCCCCAGCCGATGGGCGGTGCGGAAGCGTTGGTGGGCGGAGCATTCATGCGACACCCTATCCACGCCGGGCCCGGCCAAGACCACGGTCGCGGCTCAGGCCCCGGACGATCCGGCGGGCGAGGGGCTGCCCTGCATAATGGACGGGGGGCCGGTCAACCAGTACCACCCAACGGGGACGTACGCCTCTTGCCCCGTGGCGGTTTTCACGGGATAGGTCAACGCCAGAATGCGGGCCGGACCCAGCTGGAGCAACAGCTTCGCCTGATTCGCGGGGGTGGTCGCGTAGAGCGGAACGGCAGCCCCCAAGTTGATGGGCAGGCGCGAGAGGGCGCCCATCTGGCTGTCGGCGGGGGAGTAGGGCAGCTGGGCCAGTCGGTGCTCCAACGCCACCTGGGCGCTACTGGGCAGGAGAACGCCTGCGTTGGTTGACCCCAGGCCCACCTGGTAGGTGACCGAAATCCCGGCGACCACGGTCGAGAGCGAGACCGGCTCCCAGACGTCCCCTTGCTGGCGGAAGAGCACCGTACGCCAGCGACCGGGCCCGGTGTTGACGAGGGTTGCCCCGGTTCCGGTTTCGCTCACGCGCACACTCGTGGGCGCAATCGTCTCGTTCAACATGCTGCCGGCATCCTGCGCCAGCGTGGCCGCAAGGGCCGTCGTCCCCGCGTCGGACCGGGACGCGCCGATGTGCATGAGCCCAACCCCCACGAGCACCACAGCTCCCAGGGAGGCTGCCCAACGCCACACGAGGCGGCGGCCCTGTTGGGCGAGCTGGGTGCGCCGCAGCACCCCGCTGGTGAAGTCCCAGTCGGCCTCGGCACCGAACCAGGTGGAGTGCAGCGCTGCCACCTCGTCCGTGAGCGCCTGGCGAATGACCGAATCCGCTGAATCCCATGGATCAGGCACGGGGGTCGCCTCCCTCGCTCGATGTGCTGGGGCCCAGTGACCTCGGGCCCGGAGGGTCCGGCACGAGCCCCGCGGCTAGAAGCAGTGGGCGCAGGCGGTCCCGCGCCCGAAACAGGCGTGCTTTCACGGCACCCTCCTTGATGTGCAGCAGGTTCGCCACCTCCGCGACACTGGCGTCCCCAAGGTAGTACAGCGCCACGACGTCGCGCAGACGCGGAGGCAACTGTTGCACGGCCGCCAGCACGGAGCGCCGTTCGTCCGCAGCCACGACCTGGTCTTCCAGCGACGGGTCGCGGCTGGTCAGCGTCGCCGACGGTTCGCGTCCCGTGACATGTCGCCACCAGGCGCTCCGGCGCCGGTCGATCGCGCTGTGAGCGGTTACCGTCAACATCCAGGACCGGGTCAGGTTCGCGACGGGGACGCCGGCCGCGAGCTGTCCGTAGGCTTTCACAAACACTTCCTGCGCCACGTCCTCCGCCTCGTCGGGATTGCCTAAATAGCCCAGGGCCACACTCAGGACCACCGCCCGGTCACGCCGAACCAAGGCGGCGAGGTCGTCGTCGCGGCTCGCTGGCTCCGGGTGTCCTATCCGACCGTCGGGTCCGTCCAATCCGATGTCCACCACCACTTGTCCTGTCGCGGCCGCCACGACTTGCACTCTCGCAGAATCTTCATGACAACGATGCCGGCTCGCCCATGGTTACAAGCTCGTGTCGCCGGGACAGCATGGACGCGCGTCTGCTATGCTCGGGCAGTTATGCCCACACCACCCCTAACACCGGAAAGGCCGGACACATCGGGCGCTTGGGATCGCGGTCGTTTGTGGCACGACCCCGACGTGCTCAGGTTTCTCGCTGGGCGGGTTGCGGGCGAAGTGGGTTCGCGGATCACACGCGAGGGGCTCCCCATCGTGGCCATTCTGGCCACCGGAGCCTCCGCACAGCAGCTGGGCGTGCTCGGGGCCCTCTCGATGCTGCCCGCGCTGCTCATCGCCCAAGTGGTGGGGCACGTCGCGGACCGCCAGCGGCGCCGGCCCGTCATGGTGGCCAGCGAACTCATCCGCGCCGCCGTGCTGGCCACGATTCCCCTGGCGGCGCTGCTGCACCGTCTCACCTTGCTCCAGATCGCAGTCGTCACCGTGTTGGTGGCGATGCTTCAAATCGCCTATCGGGTGGCCGACCGCGGATACCTGCCCTTTTTGGTGGGGCGCGACCGGCTGGAACCCGGCAACCAGCTCATGGGCGGCGCGGACGCCGTGGGCGAGGCGGCGGGACCCGCCCTCATGGGGGTGCTGATTCAGACGGTGGGGGGGCCCGCCGCGATTGTGTTTGACGCGGTCGCGCGCGTGCTGTCAGCGGTGGGGCTCCTCGCCGTGCGGCGGTCGGAGCCGCCGCCCGTGCCGGCCGCACCCAGGTCGACGGAGCCTGCCGGTCTGGGGGCCGGGCTCGCGGTTGTGCGGAGGCACCCGCAACTCAAGTGGCTGGCCTACAACCGAGTCACCGAAAGCTTCTTCTCGGGATGCTTCACGGCCCTTTACGAACTTTTTGCCCTCACCACGCTCCATCTCACGCCGCTCGACCTCGGTTTCCTGATCACGGCGGGGGGCGTGGGCAGTCTGGTCGCTTCCCTGTGGGTCGCGCGCTGGCGACGGCGGCTGGGGCTCGGAGGGGTGCTGGTGACCACCTTCGCGCTGGGGGCGGCGACGCACTTTCTGGTGCCGTTGGCCCAGGGTCCCGTCCTGGCCACGTTCGGATTTTTGTTCATCGCGCAGTTTGGGGGGGACCTCTTTCTTACGATGTTTGAGATTGAAGCCGTGGTGCTGGAGCAGACCGTGACGCCGGACCACTGGCTGGGCCGCGTGGAAGGGGCCCTGCAGATGCTGAACGGCGGGGCTGGGGTGGTGGGCGCGGTGCTGTCAGGTTCCATCGCGGTGGCCATCGGCATGCGGGAGACGTTTTGGATTTTCACGGCGGGCGGGATGCTGGCGGCCGCGTGGCTTTTGCACCCCAGCATTCGCCGCATGGGCGAGGCGGTGCTGAACCCCGCATGGTTTCAGCGGTGACCGCGGCCACCGACGGCAGGGAGGCGCCACGGCGCGGAATTTGCTATCCTCAGGGGGCTCGCCCCCCCAGCCGGGTCGATGCGGGGGACGCGGGATTCAAAGCCAGTAGCGAGGTGACTCACATGGGCTCGAGGTTGGGGCCGCGGCCGCTGGCCGTGCATGTGGTGGGCAGCTGGTCGCGGCCGGCGTGGCTCAGCAGCCCGACGATGGCCGATGCGCTGGGCTCGCCGGACCAATTTTGGCGTCCGGTGACCGAGTATCGTCAGCAGGCGCAGGACGATGCCACGCGGCTGGCCATTTTGGACCAGGTCCGCGCCGGGGTGGATCTGGTGACCGACGGCGAGCAGCGGCGCCAGATGTTCGACCAATACTTTTATGCCCGCCTTCGCGGCGTGGACGAGGTGCACCGGGTCCCGCACCGGTGGGGTGGACCGCGCACGAAGCCCCGCGACGAGTCGTGGCGGCAGCTGACCGTGGGCAATGGCGCGGGAGTGTCTCCCGAGCTGCCGTCGCCCCAGGTGGTGGGACCCATCGCATGGCCCGGCCCCCTGGCGGTTTCCGACTTTGACTTCCTGCAGCGGGAGCTCGGAGGCCACCGTTGGGGCAAGATGGCTATCTCCGGCCCCGTCACGGCAATGAACCGGCTCGCCGATGCCTACTACCACGATGCGGCCGCCTTGGGGCGGGCGCTGGCGCAGGCCTTAAACGCGGAGGCGCACGCGCTCGCGGACGCGGGGTGCCGCTTTCTGCAGCTGGACGAGCCCGAATTTCGCAGTGCCCACCTCGAGTTTCCCGACTTGGCCCGGGACGTGATCAACGAAACCGTGCGCGGCCTTCGCGAGCGCGGCGTCACGACGTTTGCCCATATGTGCTACGGGTACGCGAACGCGGTGACCGGCAAGCGCGTCAACCCCGAGTTTTACGGAGCCCTAGAATTGCTGGCGGCCACCGACATCGACGCCATTTCGCTAGAGTACGCGCAGCCGGGCCATCAGCCGGACGTGCTTTCCGCGGTGGGGGACAAGGGGGTCGTGCTGGGGGCCATCAACTGCGATCCCGCCTCGCCGGTGGAATCGCCCCAAGAGGTGGCGAGCCGCCTGGAGGGCGCGCTCACGGCGGTGCCCCCCGAGCGCCTGCACGCCAGCACGGACTGCGGGCTCTGGTTCCTGCCGCGCGCCGTCGCGGCGGCCAAGCTCGCGAGCCTCGTGGACGGCACGCGGCTGGTGCGCCGGTCCCTCAACCTGGACTAATGGAGGATCACCCGACCGCCAGCGCGCCGAACACCATCCGCCTCGCTTTGGCGGAGCAGGTGGCGCATGAGGCGCGAACCCGCTGGGGGGATGCCTGCCGGGCGGTCGCGGTGTATGGGTCCGTCGCGCATGGCGCCGCCCGACGCTACTCGGATTTGGAGGTGGTGGTGCTCACCACCGACGAGGTTGTCGCGGAGGAGACCCAGGTCATCCGGGACGGGATCC
>JAJZWS010000076.1 GCA_021846565.1 Bacillota bacterium | reverse complement strand
TGGCGGAAATTCTATTGGAGCGCGGCTGGCTGGACCCGGTCGAGCTTTCCACCCGCCTGCAGGACTGGGTGTCTTGGGGCGTCGGCAAGGGTCGGGCGACCGTCGATGCGATCCGGCAACTGGCGGCGGGGGTTCCTTGGCACGCCGCCGGCTTGCCGTCAGCGGGCAATGGGGCGGTCATGCGGGTGGCGCCGGTCGGGCTGCGGCGGTGGAGTGACGGTTCGCTCCGGTGGACCGAAGCGGCGTTGCCTGCCTTTCCCACGCACCACGGTCGCATGGCGGTGGCCAGTGCGGTCGTGATGGCCGATGCGGTGGCGTCCCTAATCGTGACTACGCCAGACCACTTTGACGCCCGCCGCTTTGCGGATGAGCTGGTCCGGACCACGACCGCCTGGGTGCCTCGGCAGGTGTCCGAACGCCGCGACCCCGCGAGTCGCGCCTCGTTGGCCGAACGGCTGGCGGAGGTGCCGGCGTATCTGGATGCTGAGCCAGCCGCCGCGATTCGCGACCACTTCTGGATTGGGGCGTTCGTGCTGGAAAGCCTGCCGGCCGCGGTGTGGTGTTTCCTGCGCCACGCTCAGGATCCGGGCGCGGCACTGCGCGAGGCGCTCCGCGTGGGCCACGACACCGATACCGTGGCCAGTTTGGCCGGCCACGCTGGCAGGGGCTCTACGGTGTGTCCTGGCTGCCCCCCGCCGCCGAGGGACTCTGGCGGGCGTCGCGCGGGGGGACCTGGGGCGCCCCCCGCCCTTCACCCTACTCGTTGGCGGCTTGGTCCCCCGTGGTTCGCGCCGCCACCAGGTTCAACGCGCGACCGGGTACGTACACGACGCGGGCGGGGGCGTGCCCCCCCAAGGCGGACTGCACGCGCTCCCGCTTGAGCGCTTGCGCCAGTGCCTGCTCCTGGGTGCCGCCGACGGCCACCACGATGCGGTCGCGGACTCGTCCGTCCACCTGCACCGCGATTTCCACCTCGGCGTCCACCAGGTACGCCGGATCCACCGTCGGCCACTGGGCTTCTTGACTCAGCATCCCGGCGTGCCCCAGCCGCTCCCACAGCTCTTCGGTGATGGCAGGCGCCAACGGCGACAGCAGAATCAGCAGCGTCTCCAGCTCCACGCGGGTGACCGTGTCGCGGTCGGCCGTGAGGGCGTTGGCGTAGGTCATCAGGGTGGACACGACGGTGTTGTGGTGCAGCGCCGCGTAATCGCCCGCCACCTTGGCGATGGTGCGGTGCCGCTCACGTTCGCGCGCCTCGGGCGGCGTGGTGTCGGGAACCCCGCGGCTTTGGGCCCCCTCGACCAGGTCCCACACCCGGTGCAAGAAGCGATACACCCCCTGGATGCCCTGGTCGCTGAAATCGCCGCCTTCTTGATAGGGGCCCATGAACATCAGGTAGGTGCGCACCGAATCGGCACCGTACCGGTCAAACAGCTCGTCCGGGTTGATGACGTTGCCCCGGGACTTGGACATTTTGGCCCCTTCGTGAATCATGGTGCCGTGCGCGCGGAACACCCGGAACGGTTCCTCAAACGGCAGGTGCCCCATGTCATGGAGCGCCATCGAGATGAAGCGCGTGTACAGGAGGTGCAGCACCGCGTGCTCATGCCCCCCGATGTACATGTTGACCGGAAGCCACTTGGCGATGCGGTCGGAGGAGAGCGCGCGCTCGGTCTCCTCGGCTGAGGGATAGCGCAGATAGTACCAGGCGGAGTCCAGGAAGTTGTCCGACACGTCCGTCTCCCGGCGAGCCGGACCGCCACACTGGGGGCATGTCGTGTGAACGAACTCGGGCACCGAGGCCAGAGGGGATTCGCCCGTTCCCAGCGGGCGAAAATTTTCCACCTCCGGCAACATGACCGGCAACTCGGACTCTGGCACGGGCACGGTGCCACAGGTTGGGCACAGCACCATGGGAATGGGCGGACCCCAGTACCGCTGGCGCGAGATAAGCCAATCTCGCAGCCGGTACGTCACCCGGCGCTGCCCCAAGCCCTCCCGCTCCGCCCAGTCCATGACCTGCTCGCGGGCATCCGTGCTGCTGAGCCCGTCCAGGGACCCGGAGTGAATCACGGTGCCGGGTCCCCCGTAAGCTTCGGTGGGGGCCGCCGGCACTCCCCCGGGCGGCTCGATGACCCAGGGGATGGACAGCCCAAAGGCGTTGGCGAATTCAAAGTCGCGCTGGTCGTGCGCGGGCACCGCCATGATGGCGCCGGTCCCGTAGCTGCCCAGGACGTAGTCGGCCACCCAGATGGGCACCTCGCGGCCGGTGGCCACGTTTAGGGCACGAGCGCCGGTGTCCACCCCTGTTTTGGCGCGGTTCACGTCGGTGCGCTCCTGATCGCGGCGCGCCAGGGCCTCGGCGACGTAGGCGTTGACGGCGGGACGCGCCGCGTCGGAGGTGATGGCGGCGACTAGGGGATGCTCGGGGGCCAGCACCACGAATGACGCCCCGTGCACCGTGTCGGGGCGTGTGGTGAAAAATGCCACCGATGTACCGGGGTGGCCCACGACCGGGAACGACAACTCCAATCCGGCACTTCGCCCAATCCAATTGCGCTGCGCCGTCTTTATGGTTGGCGACCAGTCCATCTCGTCCAGATGGTCCAACAGGCGGTCAGCGTACTGGGTAATTTTCAGGAACCACTGCTCCAGATGGCGGGTAACCACCAGCGTACCGCACCGTTCGCACGCTCCTTGCACCACCTGCTCGTTGGCCAGCACGGTGAGGCACGAGGGGCACCAATTGACCGGCGCCCGCTTCTTCTCGGCCAACCCGCGGTGGTAAAGCTGCAGAAACACCCACTGCGTCCACCGATAGTAGGCGGGCGACGTAGTGTCCACCGCCTGCGACCAGGCGAAGCGGCCCTCCATGCGGTGCAGTTGTTCGCGGAAGTGGCTCACGTTGCTCGCAATCAAGCGGGCGGGATGCACATTCATCTTAAGTGCGAAGTTCTCACTATGGATCCCGAACGCGTCAAAGCCGATCGGCTCAAACACGTCGTGCCCCAAAAGCGCCATGTAGCGGCCGTACGCGTCGCCCCCCGTGTAGGCGAACACATTGCCAATGTGCAGGCCTTCCGCCGACGGATAGGGGAACATGACCAGGTTGTAAAAGGGACGCGGTGCGTGGTCCAGATCCACCTCACCAACCCCTGCCTGCTCCCAGCGATCCCGCCACTTGGCCTCGACGGCCATGGGGTTGTAGCGCACGCGCATTGTCTGCATCCTCCTCTGATTCTCTTCGCCTTCTCGGATCGCTGGCTCGGGTCGGGATGGAATGACGCCGAACGACCCGCGCCCCAGCCGCGGGAAAAACGCGTCGTGTCATCCGGGTTGACCGCGAGTATATCACCCCCGAGGGCTCCAACGAAACTCTCGCGGCCATCTTCGGGAAGGAGCGGCCTCCGCGCGGCTGGGCGGGGCGGTCCAAGGGACCAAACCTGATGGGCGTTTGGACCTAGTATGTCCGTGTCCAATCCGTCACACTGACGTATAAGGGCGCCGTCGGCACGCACAGCGCGCGAGGGGGGACAGGGGTGCGGGAAGACAATCAGCGCGTTAGGCGCAAGCGCCCTGGACGGCGATGCCAATAGGAGGGCTCTTTCTTGAGCGGGCAGGTGCTCCCCGTCTCTTCATCCGGCGGGTCAACCCCGAGCCGGGGGCGGTTCGGGCGCATCTCCTGATGGTGCATGCCTCCATGGTGCACTCCGAGTACTACCTGCCGTTGGCTGCGGACCTTGCCAGCGGGGGCGTGGCCGTGTGGCTCCCGGACCTGCGCGGCCACGGTCGGTCGGGAGGCGTGCCCGGCCATCTGATGGATTGGCGGGATCACGTGAGGGATCTGTCTGACGCCTACCAGGTGATGCAGCGCGAGGCGCCCGCCGATACGCCGCTGCTCCTGGGTGGCGAGAGCTACGGGGGGTTGGTGGCATATCTGGCCCTTCAGGGGCGGGTGGTGGCGCCCGCAGCGTCGATGCTGTTGTCTCCGGCGCTGGGACTCACCTTTACCGTGGGACCCCGCGTGCGTTGGTGGCTGGTCCACGCCGGGCGCGCGCTGTCGTGGATTCGCCCGTTGAAGCCTCTCGGATACGACGGCATTTCGGCGGATCCCTACATCGGCCATCTTATCGAACATGACCGGCAGGCCAGCCGCCACTACACCCTGGGGTTTCTCACCTGCCTGCTGGCGGCCGTCGACCAGGCCGCCGCGGCGCCCTTGCCCCCGGTCTCCCCGATGCTGGCGCTGCTGTCCGCCGGCGACAGTGTCTGTGACAACCGGGTGGCCCAACAACTGCTGGGCGGCCGGCCGGAGATCACGCTTTTGACACTCGCCGCCCCCCAGCACAGCCTGGTGGCCGACCTGTCGGCGAGCCTAGCCGAACAGCTGCTGGCCTGGATGGACGGCGCGGGCCTCTATCGTGTGGCCGGCCGGACCGCCCGCGAGGGGGGATGGTCGTGAGATCGAACCGGTCAGCGGAGTCGTACCAAGGGCTCCGATACCACCTGAACCCCGCACGCGTCGCGGCGCAGCGACTGGCGCCCGGGTCGGCGATGGCCCTGGGCTTGGGCGCCATGCGTCTGGAGGCGCTGCCGCCGCCGCATCTTCCCTCGGATGGGGATTGGGTAGCTTTGGAGCCTGTATGGAGTGGCATCTGCGGGTCGGATCTTGGCATCATCACGGGGCGGTCCTCGCCGTATTTGGCCCCGTTGACGCAGTTTCCGGCCGTTCTGGGGCATGAGGTGGTGGCACGGCGCTTGGACACCCGCGAGGCGGTGGTGGTGGATCCGTCGCTGGGATGCCGCGCACGCGGCTTGCCGCTGTGCCGGGCCTGCGCCGCGCACGCGGATGACGGTTGCGAACGACGGGCGGATGGGGGACTGGGACCGGGCCTCCTGCTCGGCTTTCACGGTCAGTTGCCCGGGGGCTGGGCGACGCGCATGTGGGCGCCGGCGGCCCAGTTGATTCCGGTGCCGGATCGCCTGCCGCTCCGGCGTGCCGTGCTGACCGAACCGCTGGCGATTGTGCTGGCCGGGTTGGCCCGCCTTCGCTGGGAAAAGGTCGCGAGCGTGCTGGTTCTGGGGGCCGGCACGTTGGGCCTGCTCGCGACGTGGGCCCTGGCGGGTTTGGACCAGGCCGAGGTGGTGGTACAGGTGCGCCACCGGCATCAGGGAAGCCTGGCGCGGGTGCTGGGGGCGCACCGCCTGGTGGGCGGGGGCGTCCGCGAGCGGGCCGTGCTGGCGGGTCACCCGCTGGCGCCCCCCATGTGGGGAGCACCCGCACTGCATCCGTGGGGGTCCGACGTCGTGGTGGATACGGTGGGGAGTCCCCAGACCATGGGGGAAGCGCTGGCGCTGTGCCGACCCGGGGGTCAGGTGCTGGTACTGGGGGCGCTGGCCCGACCGTCGGCGGACTGCTCGCCGCTGTGGACCCGCAATCTCACGGTGGTAGGGACCTACGGCTACTATGCGGAGGGCGTCAACCATCTGCCGGTGGCCGTGGCCCGTCTGGCCGACGCGCCCATGCTGGACGCCCTGGTAACCCATGCGTATAAGCTGGACGAGTATCGCACGGCGCTGCGCTCTTTGCCGCACCACCGGGGTGGCGCCATTAAGGTGGTTTTTGCGGTAGCCCCCGATGCCCAGGCGCCACCGGCACGATGACCGGGGCGCAGTGGGGATCCTGTGCCAGTGCGTCGCCGGTGAGGGCATAGGCGCGAGCCCGGGATCCCCCGCACACCTGACTCCAGGCACACCACCCGCAGCGCCCCCCCAACTCGGCGGCGTTGCGCAGACTTTTGAACAGGGGTGCCGACCGGTAGAGAGCCTGCGGGGAGTGTTGGCGGACATTGCCCGCACTGAGGGGCAGGTCCGGTCCCGGCCACACCTCGCCGCCCGCCGTGATGTACAGCATGCCCTGGGCGTCCCGGACCATCGGTGCCAGCGTCCGGCCGTCCGGCTGGGGATGCATGTGGCGGATGAAATGCGGCGCCCCTTCCGTCGTGACCGGAAACGGGGCGCTGGCGGCATAGCGGGCGAGCCAAGCCAGCACCCGCTCCAGCCGGACCGCCCGGAGCGGCTCCGACCGGGGGATGGTGGCCGTGGGCACCACGAAGGACACGTCCCAGCGAGACACCTGAAGGCTCGGGAGCAGAGCGGCAATGCCCATCAAGTCGGGTGCGGTGAGCGCCGTGACGCGGGTGGTGGCATAAAGCCGCATGCCGGCCGCCACCACCGCGCGGGCGTACACCAGCGTCGCGCCGTCCGTGTGGCGCACCCCCGGGATGCCCGTAAGCGGGCTGTCCAGCGCGGTATCGACGTGCAACACGATGTGCTGCACCCCCATGGCGGCCCAAGCCCGCAGGGAACGGGTGGTGCAGGGGGCCATGGGATGCAGCGCCACGCCGGTGGGGAAGCCGTGGGACGTGAGCGCATCCACCAAGCCCGACAGCGGGAGGCCTCGGTCCGACGGCGCCAGCGGATCCACACCGGCCAGCACCACCGTGGGGCGTTCGGCCGCGCGAGCCATGCGGCGAACCACACGCCGGGCCTCGCGGAGCGTCAGCGGGACCGCGGGAGGCGTGGACCGGACCCGCGGTCCCGCGCCCACGTCCCACACCACCCGCTGCAACGGCACCAAGGTCCCTGCGGACATCCCACTCCCCCTAATAGTCGCTCCTGGCCATGACAGGGAGGAGCGGCGGACGTCGGTGGCACGCACGCTACTGCATGGGAACCGTGGGGCGCACCCGGTCAGCCAATCGGGCCAGGATGTCGGGAAAATTGGGACCGGTGGCCGTGATGCCATGATTCTTCAATCCGATGATCGTCGACTCGGGATGGGGGTCCTGGTCCAAGAGATCGGACATGGCTTGGCCCATCTCAATCGTACCACAGGGGTAGTTGACGCTCGTGCTGACGACGCCATCCACCCACGCGTGGATGTGAATCAGGGCCCCGATGCCGGGGTGCCGCCGGTAAATGCCCCAGTGTTCGACGGCGTCCACCGACACTCTGAGAGGGTCGGAATCGGGGCGCACCGAAATGCGCATGGCGTTGGCCACGGGGTCGTACGTTTTCACCAAGAGGATGTCCCGGCCCACGGTGCCCACCTTGCCCTTGTCCACACCGCTGGCGGACATCCAGAACCGCTCGGCATCCAAGCGGGCGCTCAGGTTCCCGTAGGAGAGCCCGCCGATGCCAAACAGGTGCCGCATCTGCCGCATGTCCTCGGGCGGCAGAAATTCCGACATGGGAAAGGGCGTGGGAAACAGGTGCCACTGGTCCAGCGTGCGGGCCGCATCGGCCAGCTGCCGCGTCACCTCAGTGCCGTCCGCGAGTTCGTCGGGGAGGTCCTCGTCAAACACGTTGTTGATGACCAGATGAGACTCCGCCAGCGGGGCCACCCGCTCGTACACCGACTCGAACCAGGCGTCCCCGGCCAGCGCGTCGACCGTGTAGTTGCCCAGCTCGGGGGTGACCAACGCCACCCGGGCCCGTCCGGCGGGGGCGTCCCCGCCATACATGAGCAGGTTGGAGATGGACCGGATCAGCATCGGGTAAAGCGCTTTCAAGCGCTCGCCCGGCGGCAGGGGGGCCCCTTCCACCACGGCCACGACAAACGTGGCCTGGTACTGGCGCCGAAACGGGCGGGGGCGATCCGGATCCACATGGTGAAACACCAGGTCCGCCCCCATGAGCGTCGGCGACACGGCGTGCCCGTGCCGGGTCAGCGTCCGCGTTAGGCCCGCGCGCATTGCGGTCATCCACTCCGAGACGTCCTCGCCCCAGTCAAAGCCAAAACGCATCGCACTGCCTCCTTGTAATCTGCTGGTCGTTCTGGACGCATCGCCAGTCCTTGCGGTCGCATCCGCCGCCGTCAAGTCGCTGTTCAAGGTGTCCCCCGCCCGAGCGGACCCTCGGGCTCTTCCAGCGCCCGCACCCAGTCGCCGAGCGTCCCCGAGGGCCCCGTGTCCACGCCAACCATGGGCGGGCCCACGTAGGCGGTCGCCATGCCCACCTTGCGAGCGGCCACGTCGCGGAAATAGTCGTCGCCCACCATCAGGCAGTCGGCCGGCGCGACCTGCAGTCGGTCGGCGAGCTCTTGATAGTAGGCTGGCTGCGGCTTCACGGACTCCATGGCGTCGGTTGCCACCAGGTCCCACGGCACGTCCAACAGACCCGCCCGCCGAAGTCGCTCGTCAATGACCGGCCGAGGGTAGATGGGCATCGTGGCCACGGCCAGTTTCATCCCGTGCGCCCGCCCGACCGCGACGAGGTCGTGCGCCCCGGGCATCGGCGATCCCCCTGGGTAGATGCCGGTGAGGTCTCCCTGGATGAATTCCTCGAATCGCTGCCGCAGGGCGGTCGCCGGCATCTTCAGGGCGTCGCCTAGGGCCCCCCACAGCATGTCGCTGTTGGAGCGGCCGGGATGGCCGGTGCGGTTGACCATCACGGGGACGGCCGCCGACCACAGAGCCTCGGTGAAGCGAGGCGGCTCCACGATGGGGGCCATCCACTCGGTGACGGCCGCCAGGTATGCTTCCAAAAAGGCATCGCCGTCCAGATCCAACAGCGTGCCATCCAAATCCAAGAGCAAGGCTCTCAGCACTGGTCATCGCCCTCCCTGCCGCGGTGCGGCCCGATCGGTCCCTGCTTCGTCGAGGGGTTCGCGAAGTTGGCCACGCGTGTCAGAAGTACGTCGGAGGCGCCTCGTGGAGGTCGATCCACGTCGCCTGGGTGTCGAGGAACTCCTCCAACCCCGCGCGGCCCAACTCGCGGCCCCACCCGCTGGCCTTCATGCCCCCGAACGGCACCGTGGGGCTCTGCATCTGCGATGTGTTGATCCACACGGTGCCGGCCGCAAGCTCGCCACTGATGCTGAGGGCTCGGCGCAGATGGCGGGTGAAGACGGCGGCCGCCAATCCATAGGGGGTGGCGTTCGCCAGCGCCACCCCCTCTGGGTCGGTGGCGAACGGGGTCACGACTGCCACGGGGCCAAACAGCTCTTCTTGGAACGCCGAGAGCTCCGGCGAGACGTCTGCCAACACGGTAGGCGCGTAAAAGTATCCCGGACCCGGCAACGGGTGGCCCCCCAAGAGGCACCGCGCCCCTCCAGCCAGCGCATGGTCCACATGGTCCTGAATCACGGTCAGCTGGCTCGCGCGCACCAGCGGGCCCAAGTCGGTGTCGGGGTCGGTGGCGGCGCCGACCCGAAGGGCCTGGGCCCGCGCGGTGAACTGCTCCAGAAAGGCGTCGTACTGACTTTGGTGGACGAGAATCCGACTGGCTGCCTGGCACACCTGCCCGCTGTTGAAGTAGACGCCAAACAGGCACTGGCTGACGGCATTGTCCAGGTCGGCATCGGCAAACACCAGGGCGGGCGATTTGCCGCCCAGCTCCAGCTGCACCCGCTTCAACCCCTGGCCCGCCTGAGCCGCGACCTCTCGCCCCACGGCGGTGGATCCGGTGAACGAAATGTGGCGCACGCCTGGGTGGGCACAGAGTGCGGCGCCCACGTCGTCCCCGCCCGGCAGCACGTTGACGACCCCCGGAGGCACCCCGGCCGACTCCAGCAGGGCCACCAGCGCGAGCGCCGTCAGCGGCGCCTCGGGCGCGGGCTTCAACACCACCGCCGTGCCGGCGGCCAGCGCCGCGGCCACCTTCCAGACGGGAAGCAGCAGCGGAAAGTTCCACGGGGTGATGAGGGCGGCCACCTCCACGGGACGACGGGTGGTGAAGACATGAAACGCCGGGTCCACGCCCGGGATGTCCACGGGCAGGGTTTCTCCGCCCACACTGGCCACGAGCCCGGCGTAATAGTCCAGCACGCCCGCGGCGTACGGCACCTCTACGTAGCGCGCCGCCGTCTCGGGCATCCCCATCTCGTGCGCGATGAGGCGGCCCAGTTCGCCGTCATGCGCCCGGAGGGCTTCTGCGGCGCGTCCCAGCACACGCTGGCGCTCCAGCACGGGAATACCGCGCCACCGCCGATCGTGAAACGCGGTCTCCGCAGCGGTGACGGCACGGTGCACGTCGGGAGGGCCGGCCGCGCCGACGGTGGCAAACACCGCTCCGTCGGACGGCGACGCGACGTCGAGCGTCATGGCGCCAGCGTGCCGTACCCCGTCGATCCACGGCCCATCGGGCACCCACACGGGGATCACGGACGGGGCCCCGCGGCCGGCGGGAGCAAATCCCCATGGCCCTGGCTGGTCAGGTATTCGGCGTACAGCGGGTAGATGGCGTCGAGATGTGGCAGCAGTTTCATAGCGCGCGACAAGGGCCCCTGGGCGCGCACCTGCTGCCGGGCCAACGCCTGTTGAAGGTCGAGGAGGCCGAGCCAGAAGCGGTGCGCCGTGTCGCCGTCCTGACGAAAGGTCAAGAGCGGCGTGGGTCCGGTCGGGCCAAACACCAGGCGAAAGGGGGCCACCGACCCGGACGACTCCCCAGCCTCGACGGACGCGGTCTCCGGCACCCAGCAGATTTGTGCGGCGGGCCGCTCGAAGATAAACGCGATGGGTCCACCCACCTGATGAATCAGGTGGGCCTCGTCCGTCCAGCGGACGCGGTCGCTAAAGAATCCTCCGAGAATGTCGTACAGAACATCCGCATCAGCAAACACCGTCATGTCATTCTTCCCCCACTTGCCCTGGAACACTGGTCGGCGCACGGGTGGCCGGTGCCTCGGCATCCGAGAACACCACCACGGGCCGCGCCACGCGACCGGTCAGAAGGTCGTTCAATGCTTTGGGAACCTCGTGGAGCGCATACGTGTGCGAGGTGAGCGGCGCAAGCTTCAGTTGCCCGGACCGCCACAGCGCCTCGAGCCGCGGGATGTCGCGCGCGGGGTGGGACCCGCCCAGCCAGGACCCGGTCAGCGTTTTCTCCTGGGAGGGAAACGCAAACGCGTTCAGGGACACCTCCGCATTGGGCTCGGGGACGCCCACCATGACGGCGGTGCCGCCGCGGCGGACGGCATTGAACGCCAGCGCCATCAGCGGCACGTGGCCGACGGCCTCGAAGGCCACATCCACGCCGCGCCCGTCGGTCAGATCTAACAGTGCGGTCAGAACGTCTTCGCTAGCGTCCACGGTGTCGGTGGCCCCGAGCTCGCGTGCCAGATCGCGCTTCCAGTCGATGGGGTCCACCCCGATGATCCGCGCGGCGCCAGCAATGCGGGCCCCCTGAACCACGTTCTGTCCCACTCCTCCGAGTCCGAGCACGGCGACCGTGTCGCCGGGGACGATCGGGGCGCGCAGCGCCGCCCCAACTCCGGTTTGCACCGCGCAACCCAAAAGCGCCGCGTCGCGCCAGGGCATGTCCGGCCCGATGCGCACCACCGCGGACTCCGGAACCACGGCGGCGGTGGCCAGTGTGCCGCTCCAGGAAAATCGGTGCAGAGGCTGCCCACGCCAGCGGAGCGGCGTGTGCCCGTCCGCTCCCGTGCCGTCGACCGCGCCCCGATTGGCGGCCTCACACAGCTCAGGCGCGCCGTTCAGGCACCAGAAGCAGTGCCCGCAGACGGGAACCCACGTGACGACCACCCGATCCCCGACCGCCACGCGCGCGACGTCCGAGCCGACCTGGGTCACCGTGCCGCTTGCCTCGTGCCCCAACACCATGGGCATGGGCAATGGCAGGGTGCCGGTCACGGCATGCCAGTCACTGTGGCAGACCCCGGCGGCATGAATGCGAACGCGCACCTCACCGGGGCCAGGATCCTCAAGCTCGACCCACTCCACCTGGGGGGTCTGGTCGTAGTCCGCGATGACGACCGCTTGGATGGTCTCGGTTCTCAGCGCCACTCCGCTTCCCCCGTCCCTTCTCCGACTCTCGTCGCGGCCGGCCGTGCCGGGCGCACAAACTTACGCTAACAACGGGCCGACCCCCCGGACAGCCGCCGCTCGTTCCCATTTCGTGGGGACCGGATGGCCCCCAATCCCCCGGTCGGATGAGCAGGAGCGCTGGCCACTTCCGACAGCCAGAATGGGTGGGACCGGGCGCCCGCCCGTGCGGCAGGAGGTCAGCCGCGCACGGCGAATGGGTGTCGTGCAACGGACGACCTGCGAATGGCGTTTGGTGTTGGCGGACCCCTGCGTCGCAGGGTGGACGTGGGCGACAGAAGGGCAAGAAGGGCAGTCCGCGGAATGCAGGAGGTGTCTGGCGACGGATCAAAGACGACGAAACTCTGGACCCACAAGCCCCCCGGGGCCTGGAGCGACCGGGATGAGCCCCACGTGACCAGCTCCATTCCGGTCCTGTTCACCATTACCATTGCCCTGAACGTCGTGGGTCAGTACCTGCTGAAGGCGGGCACCGGCAAGGTCACGCTGGCGCTGTCCCAGTGGCTGGCCATCATCACCAACCCGGAACTTTTGTTGGGATTGGCCGCGTACGTGGTGAGCCTCGTGACCTGGCTGCTGCTCTTAAAGCGCCTGCCGCTGGCGGTGGCCTATCCCACGCTCAGCCTGTCCTATTTGCTCATCGTGCTCGTGGGGGTGGTGGTGTTGCGCGAACCGTGGAGCTGGACGCGCGTGGCCGGCAGTGCCGTGATTGTGCTGGGGGTGTGGCTCCTGTGGCGGCCGGCTTAGCGCCTCCGGTCAAAGGTCGGGGCCAACTCCGGCCGCAGCACGCTGGTCCAGGCAGTGCGGACGGGCTCGGGCCAGGGCTTGCTGGTGCCCCTCGCGGCATCCACCAGCACCATGGTGGACTCCCCATGGGCAATCCGGGTGGTCCCACCCGCGTCGTCGCGGGTGATGACGTGCGCGAGGCGAATGGAGCTGGTGCCCAGCGCCACCGCGCAGGACCACACATCCAGGCGGTCGGGAAAGTGCGCCGGCGCCAGATAGTCGATCCACTGGCGCACCAGCACCAGCGTGTGCTCGCCGGTGAACCAGTCAAACGTGGGTACGTGAGCCGCCATGAGCGCGGTGCGCGCTTCCTCGAAGTAAATCAGGTAGCTCACCTGGCTCACGTGCCGGTTGGCATCGGTCTCGGCAAACCGCACGCGCACGCGGAGCCGATGGGGGAACTGCGACTCGTCGATGTCGTCACGCTCCTTTGGGCGGCCGCCGGCGCCGCCACCTTGTTCACGATAGCCCATGACTCGCACCCGAGCCAAACGGCTGGCCACTCGGCTACCCCTCGCCCACCCCGGTCGCGGATGGCGACGGGAGGCGGGGGGCGATATCGCCCGTGAGTGTCACCCGGGAGAGCTGTCCCTGCCACGCCGCCCAGCCGGCCCCCAGCACGGTCAGCACGCCAAAGCCCACCAGCACCGGCGGCGCCCCGAGTTGGCCGGCCGCCCATCCCGCAAGCACACTGGCCGTCGGGGTGGCACCCATCGATACCATGCAGCGCAGCGCCACCAGCGCCAGGACCTGCACATGGCGCCGGTCGTAGCGGTCCACCAGATGCGCCAGCGGTGGCCCGGCCCAAAACATGAGGCCGGCCATGGCGGACAGCGCCCCCACCCAAAAGGCGGAGTGAGTAAGGTTGTACATGAGCCACGGCCCGGTCAGCAGAAAGAGCCCGGACCCCATGCCCGTCACCGCCGTGGCAGCCATCAGGGCCAGTACCCGGCGCACAGCGGGGTCAGCGGTCACCGGCACGCGGCACCTCCCGTGTTTCGCAGGGCCACGGCACGACAAGAACCCTGGGGGGCGAATGGGGGCGAGCATCCGAACATCCGAAGCAACACGACACGATAGCACAGGGTGGCACAACGACAGCGGGAGAGGCCCGCGACGACACCCCGAGGAGCGTCCTACTTGCGCGGGATCGGTCGCAGGATCGCATCGGCGGCGGCGCGGGGATGAAACCGAGCCTCAAAGTCCCGTTCATTGGGTTCCCACGTCGCTTCCCAGAGATGGTGGACGGCCCGGCCTAACGCCGCCTCGCGCGCGATGCCGCGCCGGGTGGCCTCGGTCAGCGGGATGTCGATCCACACGCGATAGTCCAAATACGGCAGCAGATCGAGATGGAACGCGCCGACACCTTCGAGCACCAAGAAGCGATCGACTGAGATCGGTGTCGACACCGTCAGCCATGTCTCCCAGTCATCACAGCGGTCGTAGCGTACTTGGCGGTCCCCCGCGCGAAGGGGCGCCAGCACCTGCCGGACGAGCCGAGCTCGGTCAAAGCCGTCCCATGCCGTGGACCGCTGGAACACCGCCGCCGTGCCGAACTCGTCAATCGACACCACGGGCGCGGCCAGGCGCATCCCCAGTTGCTGCGCCAGGGTGGACTTGCCGGCGCCGCCGTAGCCCGAGATGCCGACCACCGTGAGGACGTCCGGGCGGCTCTGAAGCTGGCCGGCGATCTCCTCGAGGGATGGGGACCAGTCGTGGCCTATGCTCATGGTCCTCAGTATAGTCAAGAAAGTCCCAGAACGCGTCTCCCGGGAGGCTTTGCGGCCCGCGTCGCTGGGTGGGGGATGGACCGGTGCAAGAAATCGTGGAGCGACTGAACGGGTCCGGCCCGAATCCCCTTTAGATAGCATGACAGCACCCGCCCCCACTAATCGCAAGTGTCGCGGGCTACACTACCGACGCATGAACGTGCAGCGGTGCAGAGCCGCATACGATGGGAGGCGGGTGCTATGAGCGAGTATACCCGGTTTGTGGGGTTCGATGTGAGTGCCGCGACGATTGCGGTGGCGGTGGCGGCGCCAGGTCGCACGCCGGCGGTAGACGCGGGCGTGCTGGCGGCCGACGCGGCCGCCGTGCGGAAGGGGGTGATGCGGCAGCCGGACCGCGGCACGCTACTGACCTGCTACGAGGCGGGGCCTACGGGGTATGGGCTCCAGCGGCCGGTGACGGCCCTGGGGGTGGCGTGTCAGGTCATCGCGCCGGGCCTGGTGCCGACGCGGCCGAGCGACCGCCTCAAGACGGACCGGCGCGATGCGCCACCTGGCGGACGCGCTGCGAGCGGGGACGCTGACGCCGGTGCGGGTCCCGACCGAGGCGGAGGAAGCCTTCCGCGACTGGGTGCGGGCGCGGACGACGGCGGTGCCGGTCCGGCAGCGGGCGCGGCAGCGCGTCAAGAGCACGCTGCTGCGCTGGGGGCTGCGGCCGCCGGGAAGCCC
>JAJZWS010000075.1 GCA_021846565.1 Bacillota bacterium | reverse complement strand
GGGCGTAGCCTCCACGGCGACCCCCAGGATATGCCTGGCCTATCCTGGTGTTCACTTGAACACGGGAGGCCTACCCGGGGTTTCGTTTGCCTCGGTGACATCCTACCACACCCCCTTGACATCTACACCCCACTCTCCTCTGGCTGTTAGAATGATATGGAAAGGGTGCCGCCACAAAGGGGTTTGACGGGTGAATATTGTCGTGACCGGTGGGGCAGGATTCGTGGGCCGGTCTTTGGTTCGGTGGTTCCACAAGCAGGGTCATCACCTCACCGTGGTGGATCGCTTGCCATACCGCGGTGGGCTGGCCGTGGACGTGGTCCAGGGAGATCTCCGCGACCCCGACGTGGTCGACCAGTCCCTGGCGTCCGATACCGACGCCGTCATTCACTTGGCCGCGATGACCTACGTGCTGAAGTCCAAGGAACGGCCGCACGAGGTTTTCGAAAACAACGTGCTGGTCACGCAGAGCCTCCTCGAGCGCACGCGCCAACTGGGGATCCGACACTTCGTGTTTGCCTCCACCAACGCGGTGGCCGGTGACCACGGGGAGGATGTCATCGACGAGACATCCACCCCCAATCCTCTCACGCCCTATGGCGCGACCAAAGCGGCCGCGGAGATGCTGATCAACGGGTATCGGCACTCGTACGGCCTGCTCGCCACCACCCTTCGGTTCACCAATGCCTACGGCGTGGGGATGGAGTTTAAGGACAGCGTCGTCCCGCGGTTCGTCCGGGCCATCCGGGCTGGGGACCCCGTCACCGTCTACGGGGATGGCACCCAGGTGCGCGACTACGTGTATGTGTCCGACATGTGCCGCGCCTTTGAACTGGCCCTCACCAAAGACTTTGCGGGCACGCTCTGCATCGGCTACGGGCGCTCGTACAGCGTGTTGGATCTCGTGGCGAAGCTAGAGGCGGTGGCGGGACGCCGCGCGGCCATAAACTTTGTGCCGCCTAAGCCCGGTGAGATGCCCGCGGTGCGTGTCGCACCCGTCCGCGCGCGCGAGTCGCTGGGCTGGCGGGCGGAAGTTGGCCTGGACGAGGGCCTTGCCCGCGTGTGGGAGGATCTGAAGACGGCCCGGCCATGAACGTACTGCTGGTCACGCCCAAGTATCCGCCCGACACGGGCTGCGCCGCTCAGTAGCTTGCGCTGTTGGCTTCGACGCTCCGTGGGCAGGGGCACCAGGTGCGGGTGGTGGCCGCCCGAGTCGAGACGCGCACGGCCTTACGTCGTGAAGCCGGTGTCCACCGCTGGCTTTCCGTTACGCGTCCGAGTCGGGTAGTGCTTCCGCGGCTGGTGGAAGCGGTGTGGCGTCAGTCGGCCTTGGCGGTGATGTTGTGAGCGGCCGCTGCGGCCACTCCGTGATGGTCGACACCAAGGCCGACGAGATCTCCCCGCCTTGGAGGCCAGCCCGCTGGGCGGTGCAGAAGAAATAGGCGTGCACCACGTTCTCCGCGAGGGCTGTCGCTTGCTGCCCGTCCATCCTCAAGCCCTTCTGCCTCCTGTCGCCCTCGCCATATCCCTCTGGGCCGCATCATCCTGCGCCCGTCGGAGAAAATCGCCACCCGGTCGTCAGCGGTGCCCGGGCTACCTGGACTCTAGCATGATCCGCTCCCTGCACACCACCGGTGATGTCCCATGAGCGCGGGTACCGACCGCACACGAGTCCAGGCGCCCGGGGTTCGGCGGTGCCCAGAGCTGGGTAGAACGCAGGGACGCCCGATTGCGTCGATTTCCTAGCTCGCTGGGGTCGTGACGCCATCGGACCGGTGGACCGACATGGCCAGATCATGGGTCCACCGGGATGTCTCGGTAGCCGGTGGCTCTGGGGCTCGGCGCGACCATAGCCACTTGTCCGCATCGCATAAGACCCATTGTGCCGACATGCCGAAGACGCCGGTGGCGGGGTAGCCGATCCGCGGGCGGGACATCCGTCGCCGGATCCCGGGCCTTCAGGCAGCGGGCCCGTCCGCACATCGCCCCCAGGCGCGCCACTCCGTGGCGCCAGCGCTGGGCCCGAAACGGCGCCACGCCCGCCGACCCGCGGCCGCCGCGCCGTGGGAGTCCCCTGCCCGGGTGAACTGGCCGTGGGGCGCGTGGCTCTGGGTGAACCGCTGGTCACCGGCATCGCCTGGACGACCGCGCTGGGGCCACCGGGGCCCTCCCCCCGGCCGACGGTAAGGGCCGGGCCTCCACCCGCGGGCCCTTCAGGGAGCGTCACGACACCCGGCGCCCATCCCGGTCGGACCATGTCACGGTCGCCACGTCCTCCGCGCGAACCGTCCCCGGCGCCAGCCCCCGCTCCACGGTCCGATAGCGCCCGTCCGCGTCCGGCCGCCGCTCCCGCGCTGTCTGCGGGCCCGGGGGGGGCCAACTCCGGACCCACGCCGAGCGCGCCGATGCCGCAGCAACGGCGCCACCCTGACGAGGGAGTCCCATTCTCTCCGCGAGCGCCCGCACCACGACTGATTGAGCCTGCACACCTGAACCGCAGTACATTCGCGCGATTTGTCGACCCGGCGCGTCAGGGCGTGGTAAAAGCCGGGTCGCTTGCGCCGGATGGCACCGACATTGGGAAAAGCGAGATAGAGTGGCGATCCCTCCGCAGAGCCTGACAACGACCACGACCGTGCAGCTGTCGCGGAAGATGGTGGAGGCCGTGGTCACTAAGACCTTGGAGGAGACGCCCCCCGATGCGGCCCACTGGTCGACCCGCCGTATGGCCCGCACCGTCGGGCTTTCCCAGACCGTCGTCAGCCGGATCTGGCGGGCGTCTGGGCTGCAACCCCACCGGACCGAGTCGTTCAAATTGTCCTCGGACCCGCTCTTCGCGGACACGGTCCGCGCCGTGGTGGGCCTGTATCTCGACCCGCCCCAGCGGGCGGGGATGCTGTGTGTGGACGAAAACACCCAGACCCAGGTCCTCAACCGGATTCAACCCATCCTGCCGTTGCTGCCCGGGACGCCGCAGGCACGATTGCCAGCGGCATGGGACCACCAGCATGTTTGCTGCGTTGAACCTGCAGAGCGGGGCGATCGGGGGCCACCTGCGTCGGCAGCACCGGACCCAGGAGTTCCCGCACTTCCTGGAGCCACGCGATGCCGCCGTACCGGCCGATCTGGGGGTGCATCTGATGCTGGACCACGACGCGACCCACAAGGCGCCCCCGATTCAGCGCGGGCTGGTCAAACCCCCGCGGTTTGCCCTGCCCTTGACGCCGACGAGTGCCTCCGGGCTGAATGTCGTCGAGCGCTGGTTCGGCGAACTGACCACCAAAAAGCTGTAGCGGTCGGCCCACCGGAGTGTCGCCGACCTGGAGGCGGACATCCGGGCGTGGGTCGCGGCCTGGAACGACCATCCCTGGCCCTATGGGTGGGTGAAAACGGCCGACCAAATCCTTGCGGACCTTGCACACTATTGTAATCGCATTAACAACTCAGGACACTAGGCGAGCCCGTAGGTGGCGCGAGGCGCACACTCCCCTCCTTCCTCGGGGTGGCCGGTGCCCAAGGTGCCGTCAGGGCGCGTGCTGGCCGCGCTGAACGAAGGACGGCCTGTCCCCCACGCGCCCTGGCAGGCTGTCCGGTTGACAGCACGATGGGCGCCGACCGACGCCCCAAATACGCCGGCACGCGGGGCAGGACTCGGCCGTCGTTTACGGTCCCGCGCTCGACGGGGCGTCCCCGCCGAATGCGCGTTGCTCGTGGTCGAGCAGCCACTGTTTTCGCGCGGTCCCGCCTCCGTAGCCCCCCAGCGAGCCGTCGGCGGCGATCACCCGGTGGCAGGGAATCACCAGGGCCAGCCGGTTGGCACCGTTGGCGCGGCCGACCGCCCGGGTGGCGGTCGGCTGACCGATACGGGCCGCCAGCTCCTGGTACGAGCAGGGGCGCCCCGGGGGAATCTGTCGGAGCGCCTGCCACACCCGCAGTTGGAACGGGGTGCCCGCGAGCGCCACACGCGTCCCGAAGGCGCACGCCATGCCGTCAAAGTAGGCTCGCAGTTCCTCTTGAATGGACACCAAGGGAGGGCTCGCGCCCGGGACGATGGCCGCGCCGGTTTCCTGACGGAGGGTCAGGATTTCCCGCTCCAAGCCCCTCCGGTCGGCGAATTCCAACAGATGGAGGCGGTCGGTGCCGCCGACCGCTACCATGGGGCCCAGCGGCGTGTCAATCCACTGGGCGTACAACACCTGGGCCGACTGCGCGCGAGCGGGCGGAACCCCCAGGATACGGGCAAACGCGTCCCGAAAGCCGCTGCCGGACTCGAATCCCACGGCGAGCCCGGCATCGACGACCGCGTGTCCCGCGCGGATTTCCTGCATGGCCAGTCCCAGGCGCCGGGCACGCGCATACGCCACAAAGGTCATGCCAAACCGCTGGCGAAACTGTCGGCGAGCGGTGGCGCTGTGCACGGAGAGCGCCGCGAAATCTTGATTGGTCCAGCGCTGGTCTGGGTGCGCCTCGATGGCGTCCACCAGCTGCTGCACGACCGGCGACACCTGGTCGGGGTGCGACAGCGGCCGGCAGCGCTTGCAGGGGCGGTAGGAAGCCAACAGGGCTGACTGTGCGTCCGGAAAGAACTCGCAGTGAGCCAGCGCCGGCTTGCGAGCCGGACAGGTGGGCCGGCAAAACACGCCGGTGGTAGTAACCCCGACATAGAAGATGCCGTCGTAGGCCCGGTCCCGATCCACCAGCGCCCGATAGTACTCCTGGTGTTTGGGTTCCGCAATCATTTCGCGCCTCCTCGGGGGATATCGTCTGCCTGATCTTAGCGGGCCGCCCCCAGGCCTGCCGCCGAAAACTGCACATGGATGTAAAGCCGCGGGGATTCACAGGCCCGCGTCTTCCAGTCACGGGCCGGGAGGTAAAATTTGCCGTTGAGCGAGTTAATCAATTTTCCGATATCGGCAGGAATCCCTGGGGTGTGCGCGGAACAGAGGTGGAGAGCTTGGACGAGGGCCGACGAGCGGCTGGATGCCGAGCAGATGAAGGGAGGCATTCCATGGAGACGCAGGAAGAGGCGCAGCGCGGGCCCGCCCGCGACACCGGCGTGACGTGGCGCAGCATTGGCCCGTATCGGGGCGGGCGCTCCGTGGCGGTGGTTGGCCACCCCACGGACCGGCAGCGGTTTTACATGGGAACCACCGGCGGTGGCGTGTGGCGCACGGACAACGGCGGCGTGACCTGGGCCAACATAACTGATGGGTCACACGGGGGCTTCCGGTCGGCGTCCGTCGGGGCGCTGGCGATTGCGCCTTCGGACCCCAATGTCCTAGTGGTGGGCATGGGAGAAGCGTGCATACGTGGCAACGTGTCCTTTGGCGACGGGGTGTACCGGTCCACGGATCAGGGGGCCACCTGGTCCCACCTGGGCCTGGCAGACACCCGGCATATTTCGCGCATCCGCATCGACCCGACCAACCCGGACCGCCTGTACGTGGGCGCCCTGGGGCATGCCTTCGGGCCGCATGAGGCACGAGGCGTCTACGTGAGCGAGAACGGCGGGCAGAGCTTCGAGCGCACGCTCTACGTAAGCGAGGGCACCGGGGTGGCCGACCTGGCGCTGGATGCCACCAATCCCCGCGTCCTGTACGCGGTCATGTGGCAAACGCGCCGGACGCCGTGGAGCCTCGAGAGCGGCGGACCGGAGTCGGGACTGTATCGGTCCACGGACTACGGCCGCACGTGGGCGTCGATGAAAGACGCCGAGGGACTACCGGGGGGCATCTGGGGACGGGCCGGTGTGAGCGTCTCGCCCGCCGACAGCCAGCGGCTGTGGCTGGTGGTGGAGGCGGAGGAGCGCGGTCTCTATCGCAGCGACGATGGCGGCCGCCGCTGGAAGCGGGTGTCAACGGATCACGGGCTCGTGGCGCGGCCGTTCTACTACTCGCACGTCTTTGCCGACCCGGTGGATCCCGACACCGTTTACGTGTTGAACAGCGGGTTCTACCGGTCCATCGATGGCGGGCAGACGTTCACGGGCTTGTCCACCCCGCATGGCGACCACCACGACCTGTGGATCGATCCGAAGGACCCGGCGCGGATGATCCACGGCGCCGACGGCGGGGCGGCCATTTCGTTTGACCATGGGTTCAGCTGGTCGTCGATTCACAACCAGGCGACGGCGGAGTTTTACCACGTCACCACCGACACGCGCTTTCCGTATCGGGTGTACGGCGCCCAGCAGGACAACAGCACCATCACCGTCCAGAGCCGTTCCCACCGGCTGGCGCTGGGCGAGCGCGAGTGGTACGAGGTGGGGGGGGCCGAGAGTGGTTACATCCAGGTGCGCCCTGACAACCCGGACATCGTGTACGCGGGCAGCTCGGGCGGCGGGCATGGGGGGCGCCTTACGCGCTATGACCACCGCACCCACGAGCTGCGCGACATCTCGGCGTGGCCCCAGGACACGGCCGGCCTGGCATCCGAAGAGTATACGCACCGGTTTCAGTGGACGAGCCCGATCCTGCTGTCGCGGCATGACTTGAAGACCATCTACTTCTGTGCCAATCGCGTCTTTCGGACGCGCGACGAGGGAATGACGTGGGACATCGTGAGTCCCGACCTCACACGCAACGATCCGGACAAGCAAAAGCCGTCGGGCGGCCCCCTGACCCGGGACCACTCCGGCGTCGAGGTGTACTGCACCGTGTTTGCGCTGGCCGAGTCGCCGAAGCAGGCCGGACTCCTGTGGGCGGGCACCGACGATGGGCTGGTGCACCACTCCCCGGATGGCGGTGAGCACTGGACCAACGTGACCCCTACTGAGTTGCCGGAGTGGGCGCTCATCAGCCTCATCGAGGCCAGTCCGCATGACCGAGACACCGCGTATGTGGCGGCCACCCGCTACAAGATGGATGACCTCACCCCGTATCTGTATCGGACTACCGACGGGGGTCGGTCCTGGACGCGCATCACCCGGGGGCTTCCCGCCGATGAGTACACGCGTACGATTCGCGAAGACCCGGAGGTGCCCGGCCTCCTGTACTGCGGCACCGAGCGGGGCGTGTACGTGTCACGCACCCGGGGCGACATGTGGGAGCCACTGCAGGCCAACCTCCCCCTGGTGCCGATTCATGACCTGGAAGTGCATGACACGGATCTGGTGGCCGCCACCCATGGACGCTCGTTCTGGGTGCTGGACGACCTGTCGCCCGTGCGAGCGTGGGCTATGGGCCAGGGCGAGGACGAGGGTGCCTATCTGTATCCCGTGCGCGACACCGTGCGCACGGTCCAGCACGCGGGCTTTCAGCGGCGCATCGCCGCGCCCGCGCAGGCCAAGCCCTCCGTGATGATGGGATTCTACTTAAAGGAGCGCCCGGCGACGGGCGAGGCCCCGATCTTCTTAAACGGCGGCCAAAATGGACCGCCCGGCGTGCTGTTGCACTACCGGTTGCCCGACGGGGTCAAGGATCCGGTGGTCATTCGGGTTCGCGATGCCCGAGGTGCGGTGATGGCTACCCTCACATCGCAACCGCCCGAGGGGGATCCCGGCCCCAAGCTCGCGGCCGGGCCGGGGGGCCACCGCGTGGTGTGGGACATGCGGACCGAAGGAGCCACGCTGCCCAAACATGGGAAGTTCGAGTGGCCGCGGCTGAACCCGCTGGTTCCGCCCGGCCGCTACCAGGCCGAGTTGGCTCTGGGCGACCAGGTGGTGGGGACGGAAACGTTCCAGCTGCTGCCGTCGCCCGACCTCGACACCCCGGACGAGGACTATCAGGCGCAGTTCGCCACGCTGGTGGAGATTCGCGACAAGGTGTCGGCCGTCAACCTGGCGTTCAACCAGCTGGACCAGGCCGCCACGGGGGTGGCCGCGCTGATGAAGGCGGTCGAAGGCCATGCCCAGGCGGACGCCGTTCGCGAGCGCGGAAAAGCACTCACCGAGCGGCTGGAGGCGCTGTCCAGTCAACTGGTGCAAACCCAGATCGAGCATTTCCAGGACACCTTGAACCACGGCCCGCGCCTGAACGCCCAGCTGGCCTACCTGTTCCGGGTGGCGTCCGCGGCAGACGCGGCTCCCACGAATCCGGTGCGGGTGCGCCTCGACCAGCTGTGGTCACAGGCCAAAGGCCTCCTGGGGCAGGCGGAAACCCTGATCGGCCAAGATCTGCGCGAGTTCGAAGCGTTCTTGGATGAAATGCAGGTGCCGCGCATCGCGGTGTCCTGACCGCAACCCGCAAGAGCCAGGGTGGCGAAAGTCATCCTGGCTCTCTTTGGGGGGGCCGGGCGGGATCACCGCGGCGTCGCCGGGAGTTTTGCTGGGCGCATGTGGAGGCTAGGCTCCGTCGGACGAGCTCGGCCAGCGAAGCAGGGCTTGGTCGAACGCGTCGATGAGACGCTGATAGCTGCGCTCGGGGGCGCGGGGCATCGCGAACCCGCCTCCGCATTCAAGCGCGACGAAACCATGCAGTGAGGCGCGCAGGGCGCGCGCCGCGTCGACGGCATCGTCTCCAGCCAGGCCATAACTGGATAACACGGCGAAAACCACGCGCATGACCGCATCGGCTGCCGCGCGGTGCTCGGCATCCTCGGGGGCTGGAGCGCGGACGGTCGCCGCGTAGCGACCGGGGTGCGCCACCGCAAAGCTCCGGTAGGCGTTGGCGGCTGCACCCAGCGCATCGGGGCCGGCTCGCCCGACGGCAGCCAACGCGAGCGTCTCGGCAAGCTCGCGGGTGGACGCCACGGCCAGGTCCCGGCGCAGGCCGTCGAGGCTGGTGATGTGCTTGTACAGGCTGGGGAGCTTCACGCCCAAGGAATCGGCGATCGCGGCCAACGTGAGACGATCCCAGCCAATCTCGTCCGCGATGGCGGCCGCTTGAGCCACCACGACTTCGCGGGACAGTCCGGCTCTAGCCACGCTGGCTCATCCGCGCCACGAACTCCACGAGAGTCGGGTTGACCAGTCCTGGGGACTCAACGTGCGGGAAGTGCCCGGCACGCGGTACCAGCAGCACCTCGGCCCCGAGGCGGTCGGATATCAGGCGGGCCTCGCCAACGGGGTCGGAGAAGTCCGGGTCCCGCTCGCCCATCACCACCAGCGCGGGGACAGTCACCTCGGAGAGCCGGGCCTCCACTGGGGCATGGCTGGTGCGGGTGGTCGCCCGAAACGCCCGAGCGTGCCCTGACCGGCGCATGCCGGCAGCGATGGCCTCGAGATGACCGGCGAAGTCCTCGGGAGGCCCTCCTGGGTAGAGCTTTGGCAGGTACGCCCTCCATAGGCGCGGCGCCCAAGGGCCGGCCATTGCGGAGCGAAACGCTAGAGAGACAAGCGGGTTCGTCGGCACGTTACGCACGAAAGGTCCGATCAGTACCAACCCGGCCACCACCTTGGGCTGCTCCGCGGCTGCCCACACCGCGGCGCCTGCCCCCATCGAATTGCCGACGACGACTGCCGGCCCGCCCAAATGCGTGATAAGGGCCAGGGCATCCTGGGCGGTGGCGATATCATCGTAGGAAACGAAGCTCGCATCGCTGTCGCCGTGGCCGCGCAGATCCATCGTCGCCACCCGGAGGCCGGCCGCGACCAAGGCCGGCACCGTGAAACGGTAGACGCTTCGCAGTTCTCCCATGCCGGGGAGGCACACCACCAGGGGGCCCGCGCCGAACACCTCGTAGGCAATCCGACCTTCACCTCTCCCAATGAACTGGGGCGTGTCGGCTCTGCTCACCGTGCTGGTCGTCTCCTCCATCTCGTTCCCCCCCCGGACCATGCTATCATCGATAGCCGCCAGGCTAATGGACTTAGCTTGGATTGTCAAGACCGACCGTGGCCGGTAAACGCCCACCGTAACGTCCCGCGGTAACGTCGAAGGCTCAGCCGATCGGGAGAAGAGGCGACGGCGTGAAGCGCGGCACGCAACGAGAACAAGCCGTCCCCAGCGTGCCGCATCGCGAGGGGCCGGCGCGGGGACGCCTCCCGGCCATCGGGCCGCATGGCCCGGTTCCGGCGCCGCCCCGTAGGCCTCATCGCGTTCCCCGTGCCATGGGAATTCGAAACCCCTGTGACCGCGGACCCACACCCCGCGTTGCACCCTGATGGCAAAATATCACGGCTGTGTCCCGCTTGACCTCGTTCCGGCGTCGCGACGAGGAAGGGCTGGGTCTCCTCAAGAGACCCAGCCCTTCCTCGTCGGCGGGACTAGTCGGAGGCTGGCACCTCGTCCAGCGGCGCGAGGTTGAGGGCTCTCACCGCCTCCTGGAACGCCGCCACGGGCCCCGCTTCCACCTCGGTGAGCTTCTCGTATTGGGCGTGAGCCCGCTCGCGCCACATGGTGTGCGCCGCCAGGGTCTGCGCGGTGGGGGCGCCGTCGCCCGACTCCGCCACGTAGATGAGATACGCGAGCTGCATGTCGATGCGGTGAGCGTACTGCAGGTCGTCGTCGGGGGTCTTGGACTGAATCTGCACCAGCTCTCCCTCCACCGCCTCCACCGCCGCCTTGGCCGCGTCGCGGGCTTGGGTGAGCGCCGAGTGGTGGTCGGTGTCCTTCACCCGGTCGCACCAAGCGTCCATCTGCGCCTTCTGACGGCGAATTGCACCCACCGTCCGTCGCAGCTCCGCCAGGTCGCTGCAGAGTGCCGTGGTCAGCCGGTGCTGGGCGGCAAAATCGTCGGCGGTCACGTCGGGCTCCCGCGGGTCGGCCAGGAGTGCGAGCGGCTGGCGGACGGTCGTGGGGTGGTCCCCCTCCAACACCAACTCCACCGTATAGTCTCCCGGCGGCATGAGAGGGGCGACGGTGTTCCAGTCGGTGGCATCCGTGCCGGGGATCGGCGGCACCGGGTCCGCGCGCAGGTCCCAGATGAGCCGGTGGCTGCCTGCTTGCGTGCTGGGCTTCGGCTCTTTCGGCTTGTCCGACGTACTGGTGTACGTGCGTACCTGGTCCCCAGCCGCGTTCCGGATCCGAATGGTCACGGCACCGGGAGCATCCTCCGGCAGCCAGTAAAGTAGGATGGCCCCTTCCGGGTGATTCTGGCCGCCGTCGGCCAGCACAGGCGGCTCCCCGTACTCGCCACGCTTGAGGGTGTAAAACACCGAGGCCGTGGGCCACTCCATTGACGCCGCCGGGCGGTCCAGCGAAATCTCGTCGTTCAGCCAGAGGCCCGACTTGCCGGGCAGCCGATAGGTGGCCCGGGGGGCAAACAGCCGCGGCTCCCGCTGATCCGCGTCGGCCGGCAGCGCGCGGAGCGGCGACAGGTCGTCCAGGATCCAGAACGACCGCCCATGGGTGGCCGCCACCAGGTCACTGCCCGTGACCACGAGGTCGTGGATGGGGACCGTGGGCAGATCCAACTGCAGAGGCTCCCAGTTGCCTCCGTCATCGAAGGACACGTAAACGCCGCGCTCCGTGCCGCAATATAGGAGGCCGCGGCATACAGGGTCGGCGCGCACCACGCGCGTGTAGTGCGTGGCGAGAATCCCCTGGGTCATGAGGGTCCACGTGGCCCCGAAGTCCGTTGTCCGATACAGGTAGGGCGTGAAGTCGTCCAGCTTGTAGCGGGTGGCGGCCAGGTAGGCCGTGCTCGGGTCATGCGGCGACGGCTCGATGATGGACACCAGCGTCCATGGCGGAAACGTCGGCGGGGTCACGTCGTGCCACGACCGGCCGTCGTCCTGCGATAGGTGCACGCGCCCATCGTCCGTGCCAGCCCACAAGACGCCCCGCTGCTTGGGCGATTCCGCCAGCGCAAACACGGTGCCGTATACTTCGACGCCCGTGTGGTCCTTGGTGATGGGGCCGCCCGAGGGCCGGAGCGTCTCGGGGTCGGCCCGCGTCAGGTCCTCGCTGATCATCTCGTAGCTCTGCCCCTGGTCCCGGCTGCGAAAGATGCGGTTGCCCGCCACATACAGAACGTTCGGGTCATGCGGGGACAGGAGAATAGGGCTGGTCCACTGGAATCGGTGGGTGTACTCTTCCGACGCCATGCCAGCCGTGCGCTCGGGCCACGGCGAGACGTCCCGTTGCTGGCCGCTTTTATGGTTGACCCGCGTGATGCGGCCGCCCTCGCCCCCGCCGGAGCTTCCCGCGTACACAATGTCCGGGTTGTCGGGCCGCACTTGGATGTAGCCGCTCTCCGCACCGCCCTCGTCGCGCCACTCCCGCTGGGACAGCGCCACCAGGTCAGTGCGGCTGGGCACGGAGATGGTGGTGTTGTCCTGCTGCGCCCCGTACACCCGGTAAGGAAAACGGGTGTCGGTGGTGACGTGGTAGAACTCGGCCGTGGCCTGGTTGTGAATGGAAGACCAGGAGCGCGCGCCGTCCAGCGAGACGGCGGCACCGCCGTCGGCACCATGAATCATCCGCAGCGGGTTTTTCGGGTCGATCCACAGATCGTGATGGTCGCCGTGCGGGGTCGCCACCGGGGTGAACGTCTTGCCGGCGTCCACCGACTTGAAGAACGTGCTGTTCAGCACATAGACGGTGTCGGGGTCGACCGGGTCGGCAAACACGTGCGAGTAGTACCAGGGTCGCGTGCGCAGGCCGGAGGCCTCCGAGCAGCGCTGAAAGTGGTCGCCGCCGTCGTCAGAGCGAAACAGCGCGCCCGCCTTGGCTTCGACGAGGGCGTACACCCGACCGGGAAACGCCCGCGACACCGAGACGCCGATCCGCCCGAGGGTCTCGTCCTCCGGCAGCCCGGGGACATGGCTCACGTCGGTCCAGCTGGTGCCGCCATCCGTACTGCGCCAGAGCCCGGATTCGGGGCCGCCCCCCTCCAAGGCCCAGGGCTTGCGCCGCGCCTGCCAGAGCGCGGCAAACAAGATGCGGGGGTTGTTGGGATCCATCGCCAGGTCGATGGCGCCAGTGTTTTCGCTGCGAGCCAGCACCTTGTCAAAGTGCTGCCCGCCGTCGGTCGACCGGTACACGCCGCGTTCGGCGTTGGGGCCAAACGCGTGGCCCAGCGCCGCCACCAGCACCCAGTCCGGGTTGGTGGGATGCACCCGGATGCGGGAGATGTGGTGCGTGTCGGCCAACCCCAGATGGGTCCAGGTTTTGCCACCGTCCGCCGACCGGTACACGCCGTTGCCGGGAGAGACGTTGCCCCGAATGCACGCTTCGCCCATGCCCACGTACAGGATTTCCGGGTCGCTGGGGGCAAGGGCCATGGCCCCCACCGACGAGGTCGCAAAGAATCCATCGGACACGTTCTGCCACGTGATGCCGGCGTTGCGGGTTTTCCACACCCCGCCCCCGGTCGACCCCATGTAAAACGTGGTGAGGTCCGTGGGATGTCCCGTCACCGCCACCACCCGACCGCCGCGGTGCGGCCCTATGTTTCGCCAGTGCATGGCGTCAAAAGGTCGAGCCATGATCATCCTCCTCGCAATCCAATCACGGAACAGCCGCGGCCATTTCGCGCGCTGTCGTGTCCCTATTCCGGCTCGGGTCGCAGATTCCTTCTGACAGCAGCCGATGGGCTATGGCACGCAGTGTCAATGGAACGTAAGTTTCACTGTGGAGGTGCCCCAAGTCCGAAGGGCCTCCGAGGGTTCTGGGCTCGGCCAACGCGTGGAGAGGGGCATATGGATGAGCCATCAAGCACGGGGCGACTTTGTCCTGACCCGAGGGGAACCGACCAGCGACGACGAGGCCGCCGGGACCGCCCTCGGCCGTATCGCGGTGTCCAAGGTGTTCCAGGGCGACTTGGCGGAAACCAGCGAGGCCCAGCTGCTGACGGTCCACGACCGAGACGGGCGACCGGCCGTATACGTGGGCATTGAGCGGGTGACGGGTTCGCTGAACGGCCTCGAGGGGACGTTTGTGCTGCACCACACCGCCCCTGGGACCGCCGGGGAACCGATGGTCATCCGGATCATGGGCAACACCGCCACGGGGACCCTCGCGGGGTTGTCCGGCACGCTCTCCATCACCGGCAACACCGAGAATGGCCACACGTACACCATCGACTACGACCTGCCCGACGACTGAGTCGTCCGCTCCGGCTGCTCATGGGGTGTCCAGCACGGGTCCCGGTTCCGCGGCGAGTCGTGTGGCCAGGACGTCCTGCATCTCGCGGGCGTGCGCCACTAGGCGCTGGTCGGCCGGCGGCACCGGGTGGGTGTCCAGCCAGGCGGCGATCCGTTTGGCCAGGGCGGGGTCCACGATGGTACTGATGGTCTGCAGGAGCCGTCCCACCGATACCGTGGGAAGGATGCCCAGCACCTCATCAACCGCTGTGCCAGCAAAGTCCAGGCAGCCTCGGCGCTGTGAGCGTGGCCCAGCGCGGGACAAGCCTCCCGCACGATTCTGGAGCGGTGCGTCGCCCGACAGGGCCGCCACGCTTTGCGAAAGCGCTGCCAGTCCCCGACCGTGCCGGCCACCGCCGCCGTTCCCATGACCGCCCATTAGACTGGAGGCGATGGGGGCCGTTGCCGCCCGGGTGGCCCTGGTGCAGCGCGTGCGCTTGGTCCACGACCGCCCGGTTCTCGAGGGTCGCGCCCAAAAACTGCACGAGTGTGGCCCGCAGCCGGTATGGCGGCGAGCGCCTGCCGGATGGTGTGCCTGCAAGATCCTGCTCGAGCTCCCGCAGCGTCACCACCCGAAATCCGTGATCGACCGCGTACCGGAAGTTGTCGCGCGTATACTGCGGCCCGCGAATCCCAATCTGCAACACCCCGCCCACCAGTTGCCCTTCGTAGGCGCGCCGGAGCCAGGTGCCGCGCGTGTAGCGCTGGCCCCCGGGCTGGTCCCAAAAGTCGAAGTGGGAATCGAAGTGCACCAAGTGCACCGGCCGTGAGCGCGGTGCACGGCGCGCAATAGGGGCAGCGCCATCGAGTGGTCGCCTCCCGCCACCGGCGGCGCAACCCCGTCGCCAGAAAATGGCTATCGCCGCCTCCACTTTCTCGGCGGTCTCGACAAACGACCCCGGCACCACGTCAACGTCGCCATAATCGATGAGGTTTAGCACATCGAAGGGAGACGCCCATGGCCGTGCCGGCCCGTGGCAGTGATGAAAAAGGGCTCTAGCGGCCCGCTGGAGACCCAGCGACCGAATCTAGGAGTTGTGGTCGCGTTCGTATGCTCGTCTACCAGTAGTATGCCCGAGGTATTTTTCAAAGGAGACACGTCCACGTTCATGCTGTAGGGCTGCAGCAGGCGGGACTGCTCCCGGATGGCGGACAGCCCCACGCGAGCCCCGGCGCGGCA
>JAJZWS010000074.1 GCA_021846565.1 Bacillota bacterium | reverse complement strand
TGGGCGACCGAGCTCTCGCTGGAAGGCTCGGTAGGCACCGCCGCCGTGTTTGTCCTGACCAACCTCCACCACGGCCTGCCCACCGGTTCCGCAGTGGCCCAGCTCCAGCGGCTTGCGGCCCAGATGCAGCAAAGCGCGTTTACCGTGAACACCACCACCGCCGTGAATCAGCTGGTGCAGTGGACGGAACATGCCGCCGGCGCATGACGGGATCGGCCGTCCCGCGGCTTTTCCGCGGTTGCGGTTCTGGCGAGTCCGACCGCGCTCGGCCCCCCACCCTTCAAGGGGTGGGGCATGGGCGTCGGCCACCGTGGGTCCACCTCGCGAGGCCGCTAATGGTGGCCAAGGCATTTGCACAGCAGCGCGGAGCGGGCCTCTGCCGCGTACAGGGCCGCCTCTTCCCGGCTCCGTTAAGCGTGTGCGCTGCCGGCGGGGAAGCCGCCGCTCGTGGAAGTCCTGGACGGAGGTGTGGGCCAGGGCCCGCGAGGCATTCCACGGGCCGCGGATGCTGGAAATCGCTGGCGCGAGTCCAGGCTGGAAGGCGGGGGGTCCGCTTGTGGCCACGACGTGGGGCGTAAGCTCCGAGGCCGTAGCGGGAACCCAGGGTCGGCGGCGGGTCCCTCCAGTGCCAGTCGTCGACCGTCGTGCCAACATCGGGCCATCGGACACCCCAGGATGCGGGATCGACCCCGGCGAGGCAAATCATGGTCAAGAAACTGAGAGGTTCGGCCCCTTGGGCGCTCTCGGTTCCTCCCCGGTGGGCCCGGAGAACCGGGGCAGCGTGACCGTGGCGATGGTGAGGCCACCGGCACTCCGTAGGGTAAGCTCACCTCCATGCTGGCGCACCCAGAACTGCGCAATGGCCAGACCCAGACCGTTGCCCCCGTGGCGCCGGCGAGCAGGATCGCGGTCCACGAAAGGCTCCGTGAGGTGGCGCAGCTGAGAGGGCGGAATGTCCGGACCGTGATTGGCCACGTGGATGACAAGCTGGTGTCTTTCGGCGGCGACGCCAACCACAATTTCGCGGCCCACGTCGCCGTAGCGGATCGCGTTGTGCAGCAAATTCCCCAGCACCGTATCTATGCGGTCCGGGTCTACCACGCCAATGAGCCCCGAGCCGGCCTGTACGGTGAGCGCCATGCCGGACACCTCGGCCAGCGGCGCAAAGCGGGCCGCGACGCGGCGAAGCAGCTGGCCCACATCGACCGGCTCGTGACGCGTCGCGGGAGTTCGACCCAGGGTGGCTCCAGCCAGGAGCAGCACGTCTTCCACCAGGCGATGCAGGCGAGACAAATCAGTCTGGAGGGCCCCCAGCCGTCCCGCGTCCACTGGCACCACTCCGGACAGCATCCCCTCCACCTGGGCGATGAGGGCTGCCAGCGGCGTCCGCAGGTCGTGGGCCACGGCTGCTAGAAAGGTCTCACGCTGTGCGGCCGCTGCCTGGAGGTCCTGAGCCATCTGACGCAGCGCGTAGGCCAGCTCTCCCCAATCGTCCGATGCGGACACCACCAAATCGCTGGGGGTGTCGCCACGGCCCACCTGGCGTGTAAAGTCGCGGAGCCGCGTGAGTTGCTCCGACCACCGGGATACGCCCTGGATGGCGACCCAGCCAGCCAGCAGCACAGCGGACCCGGCCGCGACCGTTGTGATCCCCGCGAGCAGGGCGAATCGTGCCCAGAACAGCGACCCGGGACCTCCCGGGCGCAGGATGAGTACCGCCCCAATCACGGTTCCGAGGACGGTCAGAACCCCCACCCCGAGGATGGCGGACCAGACGAGCCGCCGCAGGGGACGCATGCCGCTCACGCCGGGCCGGACTGCGTGCGCAGGCGGTATCCGACGCCGCGCACGGTTTCAATGAACCGCGGCTGTTCTGCGCCGTCGCCCAGTTTCCGACGCAAGCGGCCGATGTGTACGTCCACCACCCGGCCGGCGGCGGCATCGGCGGCCCCCCACACCAGGTCCGCGAGCTGGTCGCGGGTAAAGACGCGTCCGGGTCGGCGCACCAGCGTGTGCAGCAGCTGGAACTCCAGCGCTGAGAGCTCGAGCCGCTCGCCGTCCAGCCACGCCTCGTGGGCGTCCACGTCGATCGTGAGGCCATTGTGGCTGAGGCTCGCCGCGGGCTCACGGGGTTGCTGGGGGCCACGCGGGCGACGCAGCAGGGCCTGGCATCTCGCCAACAGCTCCCCTGGGCTAAAGGGCTTGACCACATAGTCGTCTGCCCCTCGGGTCAGACCGGTAATGCGGTCGGCTTCCGCGTCCTTGGCGGTAAGTAGCACCACGTACACATCGCCGGCCCGTCGAATCGCATCCAAGACGGTCCAGCCGCTCGCATCGGGCAGCATCAAGTCCAGCACCACCACATCGGGGTGGTGCGTGTGAAACCGGTCCAAGCCCGTGTGGGCATCGGCCCCCATGACCACCGTCCATCCCAGCGCCTCGCCATACGCCGCCACTAAATCGCGCAAACTCTCGTCGTCGTCAATGACTAGGAGCGTCGCCAAATCCTGAGCCTCCTTCACGAGAGGGGCCGGAGTCGCCCGGGGGCGCCCCAGCCGTTACGGATAGTTTACGCAAGGTTTACCGCCATGTGGCCGGGCCGTTACCTATGTCCGATACGATGAGGACGAGGGGGGGTCCCAGTGTTTGGATCCATGTACGGGATGATGGTGGTGGGCGGCGTGCTCTGGCTGATGATTCTGGCCGGCGCCGGCATCCTCCTCTACGTGGTAGTGCGGTCACTGAGCGGACCCGCACGGGCCTCACCCGACGAAGACGACCCGCTGGCGATCGCGCAGATTCGATATGCGCGGGGCGAGCTGACACGGGAACAGTACGAGGAGATGTGCCGAGTCCTCGCGGGCAAGCCGCTGGATCCCTCGTGAGGCGGTCGGGCTCGGTCGGTGGCCGTAGCGTCCATCCGGCGGGCGGAGCTCGGCGCAGTCGACCAAACGTTTCTACAACACAAGGGAGGGGTCCGCATGATGGGATACGGCGGCACCGGAGGATTTTTCTTCGGCGGCTGGCTGATGGCGATCGCGTGGCTCTTGATTTTAGCCGGCGTAGTCATGCTGGCTATTTGGGTGGGGCAGGCGATCGTCAGGCGCAGTGGGCGAGGCGTACAGGCTGCGGCGACGGACCCGCTGACGGCGCTTCAACTGCGGTTGGCGCGGGGCGAGATTACGCTGGACGAGTATGAGACCGTGCGCGCCCGCATGGGCCGCTAAGGCGGTACGCCGTTGGAAGTCGAGGCGGCGGCCGCAGGAGGGAGTGAGGGCGCATGATGGGACGAAGCGGATGGCTCGTAGGCGCGGGCTTGCTGGTGGCCGGAGTCCTGGTAGGGGTCGTCGCGGCCAACCAAGGCGTGCGGCCCGGTATCTTGGGCGCTGGTGTGGCGGCCGGTCCGGGAGTCGGTGGCATGATGGGGAGCGGCTCGTTGGTTGCCATGGGCCGTGTCGGTTCGGGGGGGTCGAGCATGATGGGCGGTGGTACATCGGCCGCGGCGGCAACCTGGACACCCAGGCAGGTGCAGCAGAAGGTGCGGACTAGCGAACGCGGCGTGACCATCAACCGGGCGACCAATACCATCACCTACCGCGGGCACCAGGATCTGCTGGTGCCCTTGGCGGCACCGGCCGCGCTGCACCTAAAGGGGATGCAGTGGGAGATCGACGGCCTCATCAACCCGACCGTTGTGGTGCCGTCCGGGGCGCGGGTGACCGTCGACCTGGTGAACGCGGACCAGGGCTATCTGCACGGCTTCGAGGTGACCACGGCGCGTGCACCCTTCGGTGAAATGGCGATGATGCAGGGAGCGGTGGCGTTTCCCGGTGCGCTCATCATGCCGATTCCTCCTGAATCGCACGGGGGGGCCCCGCATGCCCAGACGGTGTTCACCACAACGGCGTCCGGTACCTATTCGTATATCTGCCCCGTGCCTGGCCATGCGGCCATGGGGATGGCCGGCACCCTGCGGGTCTCGTAGGATGGCCGCCCGCCGGGGCAGTGCGACCCCGAAGCCGTTGAAGGTGGATCATCCGTGGTTCAGTCGGGGGTACGTGCGCACGGAGGCGGCGGTCGAACGCGCGGTCGGCGAGGCGCGCCGCGCCCAAAACGTGGCGGCCCGGGGCCGGACCTTGATTGTTGGGGCGGGCACCGGGCTGGACGTGCCCGCCTTGGGCCCTGGCGCGACCGACGTCGTGCTGTTGGAGCCCGATGCCACGATGCGCGACGTCCTTGTCCGGCGCTACCCGACCCTGCGCGTCGTCGGGGAACCCGCCGAAGCGATGCCGTTGGAGCGGGGCAGCATGGACACGGTCATCAGCAGCCTGGTCCTGTGCAGCGTGGCCGACCTTCGCCAAGTACTGGAAGAAATTGCGCGCGTCCTCGGCGGTGGGGGTCAATATTTGTTTTTGGAACACGTGGCTAATCCCCGCTGGCCGGCGGGCGCTATTCAGCGCGCGATGGACCCGCTCTGGAATCGGATGGGCGGGGGATGCCATTTGACTCGCGATGTCGTCCAGGCCATCGCGGAGTCCCCTCTGCAGCTCGATGGGCTCGAACCGGTCCACCGAGGGGGGCTGTTGCCCATCGTCCGGGGTCGAGCGACAGCCCACCGAACTGACGTCGGCCAGGCGACGGGGGCCATCAGAGGTTCCCACAACCAGGAGGAGGGGTCACCGCCATGACGGCTCAACACCGAGCCCGGCGGGTCGCGCTGGGTCTGGCGGTCGTTATGGGACTGATGCTGCTCGGCATCGGAGTGGGGGTTCTGCGCACGGGCACGACCGGAATCCCGGTGGCGTCGGCGCCGGGGATGCCCGTGGGCGCTCGCGCCCCATCGCTGGCGCTTCCCGCAACGGACGGCCACACGATCGGTCTGTCGGCCTACCGGGGTCACCCGGTCGTGGTGTTTTTCTATGAAGCGGCGACTTGAACCGCCTGCCAGCAGCAACTCGTGCAGTTGCAGCAATCTTCACGGGCGATCCGTGCCATGGGCGGTCGCGTGGTCGCTGCCAGCACGGATTCGGTGGCCGTCTCGCAGGCACTGGCCCAACGGTTGCACATCGTCTTTCCCATTCTCAGCGACGCCGTGGGGCGACTCGGCTCCGCGTTTGGCGTGTTTGGCAGAGCTATGGGGCCGGTCGACGGCCACTCGGTCTTCGTTCTCGGGCGCCGGGGCCGCCTGCGCTGGAAGCAGACGGCGTTTCAGACGATGCACGTACCGGTGTCTGCCATTCTGACGGCTCTGCGGGCGGTGAATCGTCTGCCCGCTCGGTGACCGGGCCTCTCGGCGGGACCCTCGGAGTCCGCACGGACCGCGCCTGCATGCCCGTTCGGGACCCGCGGAAGGACGAGAATTACGCCGCATCCAGGGGAAGTGTGGGGGAGGGACCGCGCGCAAGCGTCCGCACCCCAGGCTTGGACGAGGCAGAGCAGTCCGTGGCTGCCGGCGACCGGGGGTGCAACGGCCGAGAGTTCGAAGCCAGCCCAGGGTCTCGGCGGCAGGCTCGCCGCCCTGGGTGCCCCGTGCCAGCACCTCGGTGAGATACGTCGGTGCCAGCAATGGGGTGCACGGAATACCCCGGACATCCACATGGTGCTGGGATCCCCCGTGGGCGCTGTCAGTGCGCGGTCGCTCTGGTCGAGTTTGCCCAACGCCTGGTCAAACGCCGTGAGGTCGGGGACGTCCGGACACATGCGGTGTGCGCCAAGGGACATGGTCCGCCACCGTCGCCAGCAGGGCGAGATTCCCAGGGGGGAGGTTGGATCTAATACATAATATAATCACTAACCAGAAACTATGTTGTTTATGGTGTTTCCTCAGTTTATATGGTGGCATTCGCCTCGTCGGTGCCCAACCGGAAGGCAGGAAGGGTCCAGTAGAGGACCGCTAGCCACAGCGTGGGCAAGGAAACGAGAATCCAGACAAAGCCGGGGAACACGCTTAGCGCGAGTTTCACAGCAATGAAGGCGGCAAACGGGTTTGCGACGCTGATCAACGTGCCTTGAAGGCCGAAGACGCGCCCCCGGGCTTCAGCGGGAATCAACCGCTGCATTAAGGTGGTTCTCGCAACGTTGCTCATGCTGTTGGCTGTCGCCGCTATCCCGATACCAAGCGCCGCGGCCAAGACGGTGCCCCCGAGGGCCACGCCAAGCAGCGCCAGCGCCTGAATGAGAGCCGCGGTTCCACAAACAGCGCGTGGCTGCTTCCCACCGGCCAACAGCGCGAAAAACGCTCCCGCAAACTGTCCGAGCGACCACACCGCCAGCAATACCCCGTAGGTAGGAGCACTCGCATGCAGAGTCCGCTGAACCAAAATCGGAAGCGTGATCATGCCGCCAGACAAGGCTAAGTTGATGACGATGACCGGCGGCACGATCTTGAAGAACCACCCGAGCCGTCGGCTATAGGCGAACCCCTGGCGGAGGTCTGACCAGACATGGCGTCGGCCACGAGGGCTCACGTCGAGCGCTCGTTCGTCCTTGGGGACCCGCCTCACAAATGAGGCACTTGCAAAGAAAGTCACCGCATCCACGGCAAACAAACCGACCAACCGTATGGCCAGTAGGGCGGTGGTGCCAGCCACACGGCCCAAAGTGTCTGCAAGGCGGGTGGTTCCGGTCAAGATGCTGTTTCCTGCGGTTAAATCTTGTGAACTCGAAAAAAGGCGAGGCAGCAACGCCAACTGTGAGGGTGTGAACAGCGCGTCGCCAAGAGAGGTGACGGCAAGCCCCAGCAGGACGAGGATGACACCAGCGGCTGGCAGGACGATGACGCCCACGGCGCAGCCCACAATGACAGCCCCGCGCACCAGATCTGTCCGCCACATCAGTTCTCTGGCTCCGATGCGATCTGCAAGTCCACCGCCCAAGTACGAGATGGCAGCCGGTACGGCCATCACCAATCCGGCCACGCCGAGCAACCAGGGCGACACGGTCTGCAGAAACCAGAGGCCACCCACGTACAGAAGGGTATTGCCGAATTGGGAGAGACCCTGACCAGCCAGAAGGAACTTGAACGGACCGGGCCTTAGCGTCCTAAGCATCCGGGGTGGCTGTCAGATTCATGCGGCCCAGGAAGCTCTTCTTGTACACGTCAGGGGCCAGTGCTTCCCGTTCCCGGGTGTCGCACCGTAAACACCGGGTCAAGCCGCCGTACACCATGAGCCGCGCCGGCAGGAGTCGGCGCCACCGCTCGTGCCGGCCCGGCGGCGCCATCGCCGCGCCCGCCAGCGTGGGTAGCACGGTCTTGTTCTGCACGGCCAAGGCCACCTGACCAGTCAGCCGGCCGCCCGACAGCGGTTTGCCCCACCTACTCGGCGGCAAGATAGTCCCCCTGGACCATCCTACCACCCCGTCGATCTCTAAGTGTAGAATCCCGCGCCATTCGACCGGATTTCCGGCCGGTTGTCCCGGATTCGCTGACTGTGAGGCGGCGCGGAGGCGTCAAACGGCCGCATAACCTTGCCCACGGCGCGGTCAGGGTAGTCCGGTGCCGGCGGCGTTGCGGCCCCAGACCACCGAGGAGATTCACACCGCGTTGTGGGTGGTGGGGACCGCCACGTCGACAAAACGGGCCAGGTCCGCTGGCAGGGGGCGCGGTAGCTGGTCCCCGAGGGGTTGCTCCAGACCACCGTCCTGCGGCAGTACGATCCCCACCGCCCCGAGGCGGTGACCGTCTGGCTGCGGGACCCCGGCTGGGTGCCGGCGGCGCGGAGCGACCGGGCGGTGTCGGATCCCACGGGCCCGGCGCGCCCGCCACGGCGCCGCGCGGCTCGGGCTTGAGCTACCTGACGCTGTTGACGGCCCACCGCGACTGGGCCGCGCGGCTCGCCACGGTGGCGGCGGACCGGGGATTCGCCGTCCTGACGGGCGAGGCGGGCGTGGGCCAGAGCACGGCCCGGCGCGCCGCCTGGAACACCTGGTCGCCAAACCCCTGCCTGCCGCTCTATGGGGCGGCTTCGGATGACGGGAGGTCGCGATCGTCTTATCGCCAACTGGCCCATGGCCCCGGGTGTCCCGCCACGCGGTGCCCCGAGGCGACGGAGTAGCCGGTCCGCGACACGCGGTGGGCGCTGGCGACCCAGCAGGGGCGGCAGCCGGCGCGGGTGGTGGACGTAGCCTATCGACTCCCGCCCCGGATTCTGCAGGAACTCCGCTTTCTCCTCAACGACTCACTCGACCGCACGGCGCCGGGGGCGTTGATCTTGTGCGGGCATACGGAGTTGCGTCACAAATTGGCGTTGCGGCCGCTGGAGGCGATTCGCCAGCGGGTGACGGTGGCCTGCCCTCTGCCGCCACTGACGGCGGCGGAGGCGGGGCCCTATGGCGCGCACCAGCTCCAGCCGGTGAGGGTGGACCCCCGCTCGTCACGGACGCGGCGCTGCAAACCGGGTGGGATGGGTCGCACGGGATCCCCCGGCGCCTCATTCGTGGGCCTGAGCCTGCTTCATGGCAGGGTATGCCGGCCAACTCACCGTCGGCGACCGAGCTTCAGTGGGCGGTGCCGTGTAACGCCGGGTCCCTCCGGCCGATCCCCGGTGCGGGGCGACGTACGCGTCGGCAGCGAGCGTGGGACCCGGGCGGCCACACACCACGAGACGCTACACTAAGCAAACGGTATTGGGCGTAGACCCCCTGCAGACCTTGGGGTGTTCGCCCAACGGGGTTACACCCGGTGCCACCGGGTGGACCAAGACACCAAGCGGCCATCGGGATCGAGCCGCACATCGTCGGGTCCCAGATCGCCGCGCGTGACGCTGTAGCGGGTGCCGGCCGCATTGCCCGAGTCACTCTGGTACGCGAGGTGCTGAACCTCGAGTGCCAACTGCAAGCCGCTGATGCGTACCAGCGGCAGGGAGGTGCGCGTGCCGAAGTCCAAATGCAAGCGCGACAGCGGCCACGCCGCGGCCTGAGGGGAGCACCAGAAGGACAGATCCAGGCAGCCGGTGAGCTCCATCACCGGGACGCCGTGGCGGAACCAGTGGCCAAACCCATCGGCCGTGAGCGTGAGTTCCCTAGCCCCGACGGCCGTGACGGCTTGCATGTCGGCCCGTCGAATCGTGCCGGCCGGGTGCAGCAGGACGTCGTAGTCGAACCGAAACGGGATGGCATCCCGGGTGCCCGTGCTGAGCACCACGCCCCGGTAGCGGCGGGGTGTCTCGGCCCGGTCTTCCGTCAACTGCTCCAAGGATTCGCCGTGGGCATCGTGATACCAGGCTCGCCAAACGGTTTCCTTCGCCATGACTTGCCTCCCCAGTATGGGCTCGGGGTCCTCGGTGTTCGCTGACCCGATGTTAGCACGGCGCAGCATGCTGCTTGCCGTGGACGGCGATGCGAGAGCACCGTCCGACGACGCCTAGGCATCGCGGCCCCTGGTGGGCGCCGAGATCCGTGGTAGCATGAGGCGAGTTTCCCCGGGCGTGTGAGAGCCCAGCCGGGTCCTAACTAGCGGTAGAGAAGGTGTGGCGTGTGGACAGTGCGGACCTGGTGCCGGTCGGACACCCCGAGAGCGCACCGCCGCCGCGCACCACTCCCCGCTGGTCTCGGTGGGCCCTGTTGCTGGTGGTGAGCGCAGCGGGCGTCGTGGGAGGGTTTTCCGGGCAGCCGAGCGGCCCGCCGCTGGCGCTGGCCACCTACGTGGGCCACTTTCAGGCGGGGCCCGCGTCCACGGTGCTGAATCACGGGTACGGGGGCCTGGAGGATTTGGCCACAGTGCCCACCCCCTCGTATCGGACCAGGGTGGCCCCCAAAGCCTTGGGGATGCAGTTTTTGAACGTGTCGCCGGCGACGCTCCGGTCGGCGCGCTTTGTCATGTACGCGCACCCGCCGCGCGGCGGATGGCAGACCGTGCCAGTCACGTTTGGCGCCGACGGGTTTGTCGGCTACCGGCCATCCAAGCCGCTTCGGCGCGGCGCCTGGCAGTTTCGGCTGGAGTCCCAGCGCCTAGGGGTGTTTCCCCCGTGGACGGTCACGGTGGCGGCTGAGCAGAAACTCCCCCCTCCCACGCCCGCAGGCCGCACCGCGCTGGCTTTTTTGAATGCCGCGCGGGCGGCCGAAGGGTCAAGCCCGGTGGCGTGGTCCCGGCGGCTCGCGGCGGCCGCCCGGGCCCATGCGCTCTACGTGGGGCACTTGGGGTATCACGACCCCAGTTTTCACGTCGAGAAGCCGGGGCCGTTTTACACCGGGCGCTTTCCGTGGGATCGGGACCTGGCGGCCGGGTGGCCCGACACGTCCACCGGGGAGGTGGGCATTGGAGGGCCGGCCGCGGTCCCTGGGCCGCTTTTCATCGGTGAGCTGTTGGACACGGTGTACCACCGGCTGGGGCTGATGTCACCCAACGCGTACGCGGTCGGGTATGGGGCAGATGTGGGGCCCAAGAGCGCGGCGGAAATCATGGACCTTGCGTACGGGTATCGGCCCACGCTGCCGCGAGCCGTGGCCTACCCGAAGCCGGGCACGACGGGCGTCGCCACGACCTGGACCGATCTGGAATCGCCGTCGCCCGTGCCCCACGGCCAGGGCCAGGCGTTTGGGTACCCCATCACGCTGGACTGTCCCACAGTGGCGCGCCTCGGCCAGGTGAGCGCCGATGTGACGTTGCCGTCGGGCCTAGTCGTCCCGGTCGTGCTGGACCGGCCCGGCACCGGGGGGCTCGCGCCGAACCAACTGGCGATGGTGCCCAAAGAACCGCTGGCGCCCGACACCACCTATGTGGTCACGGTGGAGTCAGCGTTTGTGGAGTACAACGACGGGCACGTGGGGTCGCTGGCCGAGCGTTGGTCCTTTCGCACGGGGGGCGGGGCGCAGTCGGTTTACGCCGTCGCCAGCGGGCGTCGGCTGCAGATTGCCGTCGATGAGGCGGGTGTGGGCCCGCCGGTGGCCGAAACTGTGCGGGTGACGCTGACGCAGGGTGCCCGGCACATCCAGCTGTCAGCCCGGGTGGCCCATGGATTGGGAAGTGCCGTGCTGCCCCGAGGGCTCCATGGATCCTGGACGGTGGTTGTGTCCACGCCCCACGGGAACCGCGGGGAGACCGGGTGGCAAGCCTCGTGACCAAGGCCACCGCGCGCATCACGGCAGACGGCTTGCCTTTGCCCTACGATCGCTGGGGGGAGGGCCGGCCGGTGGTGCTGGTGCACGGCATGGGGTCGTGGCGCCGCACCTGGCCCCGCTTTGCGAACCCGGGCTACACGTTTTTCGCCCTGGATCTGCCCGGCTTTGGCGATGCGCCGCTGCCACCGCGCCGCCAGTCGCTGGACGACTTTGGTCACGCGCTCGCTGCGGCCCTGGCCGCCTGGGGCTTTGCAGAGCCGCCGCTCCTGGTGGGCCACTCGTTTGGCGCGATGGTGATCACGCGGGCGGCCGCGCTGGGCATCCCGGGAGGCGTGGCGGGTTTGCTCTTGGTGTCCCCGGCGGGCCTTGCGGATCCGATGGGCGCCATGACCCCCACGCCGTATTACTGCTTGAACCGGGTGCTGTTGGATCTGACGGGCTCCAACCTGTACGGGAGCCGCATGGTCCGTGCGCTGGGCGCCGACCCGGACGGCATGGACCGGCGCATGCGCCAAGACCTCCAGTACGGGTGGCGCCACGCGCGGGAGATGGCGCGGATGGGACAGTTCTACCAATACCCCACGATGGCCGCCGATTTGGCCGGCGCGGGCTATCCGTATCAGGCACTGGTGGGCGACCGGGATCCGCTGTTTCCGCGGGCCACGCTGGAGCCCGCGCTGGCACGGCTCGTTCCTAACGTCACGTGGATGCCGAGCTTCGGCCACGTCCCGTTTCTGCAGGATGGCCCGCGCTTTCAGCCATTCTGGGACCGTGCGCTGGCCGCGCTTTATCCCGCCGGGTCCCCCGCGTAGGGCACGTGCGCCGGCCGTATAATCTTCGGTCCAGCCCCGCCGGGGTGGTCGGCGGGCTGTGGCGGCGCCGCCGGGTGCGCGGGGTGTCGGCGCACCCCACGCTCGGGATCCCGGGATCCCGTTTCGCGGCGGTGATGCTGTTGGACGGGGGGGAAATGCCGGGCAGGCGCTTGGTGCGGACGGAGGCCGTGGCTTTCTTGCCGAGCACCCCGTCAGATCCGTCGCGACGCGACCGTTCAATGCGTTCCAGACGGCCGTAGTGTTGCAGGGTCGTGTCGGGCGCGTCGTGCGGCAGGCGGCCGGCCGCCATGGCCCGCGGACTGAGTCGCCATGGGAGATAGTGCAGATCGTCGGCGTAGCCGGAACTGAGGGACCCGGTGCCCACCAGGAGGCGGGGGACGAGGTCGCGAATCCAGGCGAGGACCTGGCCCTGCTCGGTCGCGCCTTTCAGCTCGTGGACCTCATCCACGATGGCGGCGTCCCCGCGTACGGCGCCGACGGCGGGGCCGGCGCGATCCGGGCGCCTTCGGCTGACGGGACCCCAAGTGGAGCAGCGCTCCCTGGCCCCCGACGCGGCGGTGGTGGAATGCGCGCCGGAGCTGGTGGATCTGTGCGCCCGCCGGGACCTCGGTGAAGTGGGGCGGCTCGCCGCGAGCCGGGCGGACCAGGCGGCGGCCACGCAACAACCCTACACCGCCTATCTGACGGACCTGCTGCAGGCCGAGGCCGATGCCCGCCAACAGCACTACATTACGTCCCGGACCCAAATGGCGCATCTACCGTTTCAGAAGACGCTGGACACCTTCGACTTTGCGTTTCAACCCAGCATTGATGAACGGCAGGTGCGGGAGCTGGCGACGCTCCAGTGGGTCGACGCCGCCGCCCATGTCGTGGCCCTAGCGCCGCCGGGGGGGGGTGGCCAAAACCCACCTCGTCGTGGCCTTGGCGCCCGCCGCCATCCACGCCCGGTCCTCCGTGTACTTCGTGACGATTCAGGATCTGGTGGCGGACCTGCGCAAGGCCTGGCACGAGAATCGCTTCCCCGCGCGGCTCGCCCTGTACACCCGGCCCAAGCTGCTGTGCATCGATGAAGTGGGCTCCCGCGCACTCGACCGGGTGGAGGCGCACCGGTTCTTCCGCGTGGTCAGCGCCCGCGACGAAACCGGCCGCCTCGCGCTTACCTCGAACAAGGGCTTAAGCGAATGGGGCGCAGGCTGTGGCGATCCGGGGTGGGCGACGGCCATCCTGGGTCGGCTCCTGCACCGGTGGTCTCCGCGGGGAGTCCTACTGGCGCAAGCAAAACAGCGCGCAGGGACGTACGGACGCCCGTGCGATCTCCACCGACTCCGTCCCTCCCGCCGCCGGAAAAAACACTACGTGTGATCTAGCGTTCCGCCTCCGGAGGCCGGTCCTCCAGCGCCATGCTAGCGATTGAGGCATCTATGCTTCGGAGCAAGACCGGGATCTCGGTCTGCACAATGTCCCAGATCTGTTCGAGATGCACATCATCGTACCCGTGGATCAGGAGGTTCCGAAGCGCCTTGGTGTGGCGCCAGGGGATCGCCGGATGCCGGGCCTGCACAGTGGGATCTATTCGATTGCCAGCCTCGCCGATGATCTCCAGCTGCCGAACCACCGCACTTTGTTTTTCGTCGTTCTCTGCAAACATCTCCCAGGAGACCCCACCGGTATAGCGTTCAATGCGATGGCAGGCGTCCCGCATGTGGATGAGATACAGCAGCACTTGGTGTTGCGACGTAGATGACCACCTTCCTGTTGAGGACGTCCTGGGCAATCAGGGGATGCAGGGCATCGGCCGGAACAAGATCTACTGGTCGATGGAGGAGGTCTTCCAGGGCGAACTGCATATCGAACAGTTCGAAGAGCCGCAAAAAAGGACGGTCCGGTTGGAAGGTAATCAACACGTCAATGTCGCTCGCCGCCGTGAAATCGTCGCGCAGGACGGACCCGAAGAGGGCGAGTTCCTGCACCTGGTGGCGCTCCGCGATCGCTGTGAGGGCCGCTGCATCGATGGCGACTGGCAGATGAGTCGGAACATGGACTTGGGCCATCGGTGTCTCCCCCCTTCGGGCACCGCAGTGATTGCTGTCATTCTACCACGGGAGTCCGGCAGTTGTACGCCGAGAGGCTTTGGGGCCAAAGTGGGGAGGGGCGGTCGGGAACACGCTCGGTGTTCCCGCCGGTATCGGCCGTAGCAATGAGGAGAGAGGGGCCGCGCATCCGGTGGCAAACTCGGCGAAGGAGGGAGCGGGCGACCACGCGGGGAACGCTATACGTGGATCGGCTCGAGCGTCGTGGCGCAGCAACAGCCTTGGAAGCCGCGGCTACTGGGTGCTGGTCCCCCACGCCCACACCCGGATCAGGCTAGGAGCCTTTTCGGAAATTCGGCGATGACGGGGGCGAGGGGGGGGCCAAGCGCCCTGCCGAGGGCCGCGAGCGGGCGCCGGCGGGGCTGCGGCCCCGGCGCCGCCCGGGGCGACGCGGGACGGCGCACCCCATGCTCGGGATCCCGCAGATCCCGTTTCGCGGCGGCGATGCTGGGGGACGAACGGTCGGGGTCGCGTTAGACCGGCACGCGCCCCCACGCCTTCACGTGCTCCACGATGGCCGCGATCACCAGCCGCCCGTACCATAGATACCGGCGCCGGTGGTGCGCCGTCTTCACGGCGGCGCTCGCCCACAGGCTGTTCGCCCGCTCGACCGCCGTGCGTTGCGCATAGATCCGGCGCCAGATCGGCGACCCGTACGGCACGCCACTGGCCGCGTACCGGGTGCCCCGGTGGTTCACCGTCACCCGCCCCCGGGCTTTGGCGCACGGCGTCGGACACGGCGCCGCCCGGCGGTTCTGGGCCGGGCAGGCCCAGATCAGGATGCCGGGGCGTTGCTGGCCGCGGGGTGCCAGCGGGCGCCCCGCGGCGCAGATCGGCCGGAGATCCGCCCCCAGGTGCAGCCCGGCCGCCGTCGCGGCGGGACTCAGGGCGGGCGGCGTCGGGGGGGTGTGCGGCGCAAACACCGGCGTGAGCCCGCCGGTGCGGGTGAAGGTCCACAGTCCCGCCACATCCTAGGCGGCGTCGGCCAGGACCCGGCGCAGGGTGACGCCCGCGCCGGCATACCGAGCCTGCGTCTTGCGCAGCAGGTCGGGGTACGCCACGCCGTCATGGCGGTTGGCGGGATGCAGCGCCACGCTCACCCCCAGCGGGTGCGCCGGCTGGCCCGGGACGGGGTTCGCCACGACCAGCGCCTGGGCGCAGTGACCGAAAAAGTACCGGTGGCGGTGGCTGTCCCACCCCAGCAAGGCGGTGGGGTCGCTGAAGTACCGCCGACAGCGGCACCGGCGCCCCGGACACGCACAGATCTTGCGGCCAAAGGAGTGGGCGCCACTGACCAGCCCCGTGCCCTCCGCGGCCAGATCCCCGGTCGTGGGTAGCGCGCCGCGGCGCACACTTTCCTGGACCACGTCGGCCAGCAGCGCATCCCAGGCGTCCGCCCCCCGCGGGCGCAGGGGGCGCGCCCGCTCCCGGGTGACCCGGGCCGCCACGCGG
>JAJZWS010000073.1 GCA_021846565.1 Bacillota bacterium | reverse complement strand
TCAGGTACCCGTAGATCAGCACCCGCAACAACAAGGCCGGGTCATACGGCGGCGCGCCCGCCCCCGCTTGGTGATAGCGCGCGCGGACGGCGCGCAGATCGAGGCGCGTCACGACGGCGTCCACGACCCGGGCGAGATGGCCCGGGGGGATCCACTCATCCATGCGGGGGGGCAAAAGCCAATCCTGGTCGAGGCGGTGGCCCGCGCGAACGTGCATCGCATACGCTCCTCCGGCCGTATCTTGGTACTCCGGTCCTTCGCCCTCGTCTCTCCTGTTTCCTGCCCTTCACCCCGCTACAGCCGAATTATTGGACAGGCTCCTAGGCGAGACCCTCTAAGCGGGAGGTGGCGTCGGCGCGTGTTGTCAGCCGAGGAGGCTGAGGCTTTTCTGATGGCCCCCAAGAGTCTAGAAGGCCGCCTTCACTGGAGTGCCTCCGGAACGCCCCCCATCTTTGGCGAGCCGGCGGTCGAATTCGGCTGGAGGACACCGGCGACCGAGAAACGCTCGACCTCCTGGCGAGCTATAACGGCCGAACCGCCACCGGACAGTTTGTCATACGGTATCCGCGGGTCAACCCGATTCGCCGGTTATGCTGGCACAGCCCTAACAGCCATCGCAATCCTCCAGGCCAGAAGCCTCCCTGGGTGGGACCGATTCACAAACACCGGTGGGATGATGAGTGGAAGGACCGGATAGCGTATCATCCGGATGATATACCGGACACCCATTTCATGGCCGCGTTGGAGGCATTTTTGCACGAGTGTCAAACTTCGTTCACCGCGGACGCATTAGGCTCCCTGAAAGTTCAAGAGAGGTGGAACTGACGTGGGTGACAGCAACAATGTAGACGCCATCCTGCGGACTCTGCCTGATGCGTTCCGCTACAATCCCGCTTACCGTCGGAACGGACTGTTCAGCAGTTGAAACGCCACTTGTGCTACCGGATGGCGACGCGCTGCCTATCTTCTACGACCGTCAGCGCGACCGATTCACGGACCTCGGTGAGACGATGCATTGGCTGTTGGCCAGTGGTGTTCCTATTGAGCAAACCAACTGGTTACCGGCGTTCGAGGCTACGCTCCAGATCACGGGCGTGCGCCTCCTCGAAGGAGCGTTGGTCACGGAAGGTCCGGCCTCGGCGGCGCTCTTGTTGGAATTGGTTCAGTCCGTCCTGCGGTTAGGGGAGCACGCGGCTATGAACCCGGTACGACCCCGGCCAATTTTTCGGGAGACCGTCAAGGCCTACTTGAAGAATGAGGTAGGCGCTTCTGTTCGCTCGCAGTACAGGCTTACCGTCCAAGACGCCCAGCTGACCTTTGACTTTTACGTGGAGGACTCACACGCTTTCATCAAAACGCTGGCGACGCCCTCGAAGTTCGTCCAACCTGTTGGCCTGACGATGCTGGGCACATGGGACTTCGTCCGAGAGGAATACTCGAACAGCACCCGCGTCACCGTGGTGGGCCCGCACGTACGTCTGCCACGCATCTTGATCCGGCGGCTGGATGATGTTTCCTATGTGGTGCCGTGGGAGAACCGCACGCGCCTCAAGGGCCTATTGCGGGCCTAGGACAGACCGATTCTTAACAAACCCGACCGGCCGTGACCACGTCAACGGGTGACTTGGGCGACGGAACGATTGCCACGTTGGCAGCGCGACAGTAATGTCGACGAAATCCAGCTGCGGGCGCACCCTAGCGGCACTCCAAGGATGAGAAGGCGGACGGCGCGGCACCTCGACATTAGCGGGCTCCCCTCTCCTCGGAAGCCCACAGCCGCAGTAGCGGTGCGACATACGCGGCCCGGGGGCGCGGGTCATGGTCCTAAAATCGCTCCACGGCCTGGGAATCCGCAGGGACGGCCACCAGCCGGAGAATCTCCGGCGCGCGCCCCGCAGCGCGCAAGCCCTCATTAAAAGTCTCAAAGAAATCCGCCAGTGCCGCGGTCGTCACGGTCAGATGCACGGCGTAGAGCGGAAACCGAAACCCCCACGGGCCCTCGGTCACCAGCCATCGGAGCTGCCAGTGGCCCACGGCACTCTGGTCCAGGGCGAGCCCGGTCTCCTCCCGCAGTTCTGCGGCCAGGCAACGTTGGGGATCAATGAGGCCGCTCTGGTCAGCGTGGCCCACTTCGATTCCCCCGCCGATGCAGTGGAGTTCCCCGGCATTGACGGTTGCCGCCGCATTTTCGCCCAGCACCGCTTGGCCATCAGCCGTGATGAGAAGTCCCCGACCGCCACCACCCGGCACCAGTAGGTGGCGGCGATTTGCCGGTGGAGCGTCGCCAGGTAATGCGCGTAGTCCGTGCGGTGCAGCTCCACCCGCCACCGAGAGTCCGACTTCGTCTCGTGGGCAATCGCCAGCGCCGGCCCGTTCCAGTATGGGCGGCCGGCTGCTGTCACGCTGGTCCAATGCCGGTCGATAGCGGCGTGGACGCGGTCGGGCAGCGCAACGGGCAGGTTCATCACCTGAATGCGCCAAACCTGGGGCATCGGCTCCACGGTCGTCGCCCGCTGATCCATTGGCCACCTCCCGCCCGATGCTCCGCGAGACCCCTGTGGTCACGTCGCCCCAGATGGCCGGAGAGCGGGCCTTCGTCTGACCCAGCTCCCGGCATCCTACACAATCCGCCGGTTGACGGCCACCGGGGCCGCACCTGGCCGGCCAGATCCGGCGGGGCAGCATTCATCGGGCGCCGCCGCCTATCCCTATCCACCAGCTGCAGCAAAGCGCCTGCGCCGGATCGGGGGTCCCGCAAGCCAGCCGGCGGCCGCCGTGGGGAGCACCAGGTATGGTCGCCACCGGGGCCGACGGATTGCGCAAGGCGGCGTACGTCGCCGAATGCCGGCGACGGCCCGCGTAAACCAACCCGACTAGATAGCACGACAGCACCCGCCTCCCATCGTGTGCGGCTCTGCACCGCCCTCGCGTTCTTGTGCGTCGGTGGTGTAGCCCGCGACACTTGCGATTAGTGAGGGCGGGTGCTGTCATCCTATCTAGCCGCGACGACAGAATCGTTCGTCGATATGTGGGCCCGCTAGACCAAACTCGTCGGCAATTGCGGGATGGGCTGTCGATTCGTGCGGGCCCTCGCCGATCCTGCCGGTTGATGGCACTTCGCGCGATGGGCGGCCCGGCTCGCCTTGCCTATAGTGGGGGCACGCGCCTAGCGGCAGGCGCGACCATCACGCGACACCAAACAGGGGGATTCCTATGCTGTCCGAGCTGCAGTGCCCCGTGTGCCGGTCCGAATCAATGGTGGAAGTGGGCCCGCTGACCGTCTTGGGACCCAATATCGAACTCATAGACTTGTCGGGCGACCAGTGCACGCTGTGCGGGCATTTGGGCATCCAGATTCCCCAGCCGTGGCTGGTGCGCCTGTTTCCGCCCGACGTGGGACAGCTGACGCTGGCTCGCCGCGAGCGCCAGCGTCTGCGGCGCCAGCGGCGCCCGCGCCTTTCCTGAAGGTTTCGCCCGAGCGCCCCTTTTGGGTACGATGGGGGGCGGCACCGCTGGGTGCCGAGGGGGCATGACGAGGTGGCGGAACAATTGGCCCGAGAGTTGGCCAATCACGGATACCTGGCGAGTGACGAGCTGGCGCAGCTGGTGTCGGTGGCGGTCGGTCTGGAGCGCCCGCTCCTGCTGGAAGGACCCGCCGGCGTCGGGAAAACCGCCTTGGCGGCGGCGCTGGCCGCCGTGCTGGACCGGCCGCTCATTCGGTTGCAGTGTTACGAGGGGATCGATCGGGCGGAGGCGCTCTACGACTGGGACTATGCGCGCCAGTTGGCGGACGCGGCCCGGTCGACATCGGGGGCGCTGTTCACCGAGGGGTACCTGCTGCCGCGGCCACTCCTGGCAGCGCTGAAAACCCCCAAGGGGGCGGTGCTCCTGGTGGATGAGATCGATCGGGCCGATGAAGGGTTTGAGGCGTTCCTGCTGGAGACGCTGGCCGAGGGCCAGGTGTCGATTCCCGAACTGGGGACGGTGCGCCGCGCGGGGCCCGTGTCGGTGGTGCTTACCTCCAACCGCACACGGGCCCTGTCCGATGCGTTGCGCCGCCGGTGCCTGTTTGGATTGCTGGACTGGCCCGGCGCCACCCGGGAGCGCGAGATTGTGCAGCTCCATCATCCCGATGCCGACGCGGCGCTGGTGGACGACGTGGTGCGGGTCGTGCGCCGACTCAGGACGTGGGACCTGGTCAAACCGCCGGGATTGGCGGAAACTCTGGATTTAACGGCGGCGGTCCGGTGGGTGGGGTGGCGCGAGCTCACCGTGAGCCGTCTGCAGGCCCTGCTGGGGACGGTGGTCAAAGACGCCCTGGACTGGGCGGCTGTGGAGCCGCGGCTAGCGGAGTTGTGGGAGTCGGGCTGACAGGACGTGATCCTCGACCCTCCGCGCGACGAGCCACCCCGCTTGGCCACCGTGCCGAAGGCACGGCCCATCGTGGGTGGAGGCGAGGCGGCGACGACGCCGCCCGACCGGCGGCAGGGTGTTGGGGGAGCCAGCCTGGCGGCTGGTGGAACGCTGGGAGCCCAACGACCCGTCCTGGGACGTGAGGCAATGGACGGACTGGGCATGGCGGTGGCCAGTTGGACGGCCCGTCCCGCGGTGCCGGCGCTCCATCAGCACCGCGCCGGTCGCCGGCGGGAGGTTGACCTCGGGGCCACGCTGCGGGCCGCGCGCCGGACCGCAGGGCAGGTGTGGCAGGTGCGGCGCCGGGCGGGGCGGCGCCGGACGCCCGGCTTGGTCGTGCTGTGGGACGTGTCCGGATCGATGGCGGAGCAGATCCGGTACTATGGGATGTGGCTGGCGGGTTTGGTGCGCCAGCGGACGGATGTCACGGTGTACGCGTTTGGGGCAGCCTGGGCCGATGTCACACCGCTGTTGGCGGATCCCGCCGACGTGTGGGGGGCGCTTAGTCGGTTCGAAGAATGGGGTGGGGGCACGGCAATTGGGCAGGCAGTGGCCGGGGTGGTGGCATCCAGTGTGCTGCGGCCCTCCACGCGCGTCGTAGTGATCTCGGACGGATGGGACGCCGCGCCGGCGGAGGAGTTGGGGCGTGCCTTGGCGCGCCTGAAGAATCGGTGCGCCCGGCTGGTGTGGCTGAATCCGCTGATGGCCACCCCGGGATACGAACCGATCCAGCGCGGGATTCGGGTGGCGCTCCGCTACGTGGACCGCATGACGGCGGGCGCCACGTATCGGGAGCTGGCCCGCATCGGCCAGGCCGAGGCGGCCTGGCGATAGGCAGGAGTCCCGCCCAGACTGGCGAAGCAATTCAGCACGCGGGCGACCAGGACAAAGTACAAAAGTACATAGCGTGCGCGGAGATGCGCGGCAGGAAAAGGGGAGACGCGATGAAGCCGGTTCGATTCAAATACCGGGCGCCGGCGACGGTCGCCGATGCGGTCCAGCAGCTGGCTGAGGCGGGGATCGACGGCAAGGTGCTGGCGGGTGGGCAAAGCCTGGTGCCGATGATGAACTTTCGGTTGGCGCGGCCGGCGGTGCTGGTGGACCTAAACGGCGTCGCCGCGCTTGCCGGCATCACGGTGGACGGTGATCACGTGGAATTGGGCGCGCTCACCCGGCATCAGGCGATCGCCGACAGCGACCGCCTGCAGCACGCGTTGCCGCTGTTGGCGCAGACCGCGCGCCTCATCGGGCACTGGGGCATTCGCACCCGGGGTACCATCGGAGGCAGCGTCGTGCACGCGGACCCGTCTGCGGAGTGGCCGGCAGTGCTCACGGCGCTTTCGGCCGAGCTGGAGTTGGTCGGCCCCCAGGGCGCCCACCGGGTTCCGGCGGGGGAGTTTGTGCTGGGGCCGCTCACGACCGCCATCGGGATGGACGAGATTTTGACGCGGATTTACATTCCCCGGGTTCCCACGGTGCGCACCGCGATCGAAGAAGTGGCTCGACGGCCGGGCGACTTTGCCCTCGCCGGGGCGGTGGTGGTGGCCTCGCCTGAGGACATTCGCTGGACGTTCTTTGGCTTGGGCGGGCCCCCGGAGACGGTGCGCCTCTCGGCGGACGACGCGCAGGACGAGGCTAGTCTCAAGCGTCAGCTCGCGGATCGGGTGGCGGCGCTGGAGGTCACGGGCGATATGCATGGCGGAGCCGACTGGCGGCGACAGGTGGCGGTGGTGGTGGCTCTCCGCGCGTGGCGCCAGGTGGCGGCCTGACGCGGCGTCGGGGAAGATTGTGCATTTCGCCAGCGGAGAAGCCCGAAGAGTAGGCGGCGGTTGTATGACGGTGAAGGTGGGTGGCGTAGTGACGGAGGAGCTGGAAATCACGCTTGCGGTGAACGGGCACGATGAACGGGTGACCGTAGAGCCACGCTGGCTGTTGTCGGATGTGTTGCGTCGCGAGTGCGGGCTTTTGGGCGTGCACGTGGGGTGCGAGCACGGCGTGTGTGGCGCGTGCACGGTCCTGGTGGACGGTGAGCCGGTCCGCAGCTGTCTGATGTTTGCGGTGCAAGCCGCGGGCCACCAGCTGACGACGGTGGAGGCGCTGGGGACGGTCGACCACTTGGATCCGGTGCAGCAGGCATTTTGGGAGGCGCATGGCCTGCAGTGCGGGTTCTGTACGCCCGGCATGGTGCTCACGGCGCGGGCGCTGTTGGACCGCGACCCCCATCCCAGCGAGGAGACGATCCGCGAGGCGCTGGCGGGCAATCTGTGTCGCTGTACTGGGTACCAGTTTATCGTCGACGCGGTGCTGCTGGCGGCCGAAAAGCGTGCGGACGGGGCCGAGGCGGGCGCATGATCCAGAGAGCGGGATCCGAGCCTCCCGCCGTGATTGCGGCCTTGGGGGCTTATGTGCCCAGCCGGCGGATGACGAACGCCGAGTGGGGGCAGTACTTCGAAACGTCGGATGAGTGGATTCGTGCGCGCACGGGCATTGAGGAACGACGCATGGCAGCGGACGACGAGTCCACCGCCACGCTGGCCACCCGCGCGGCCGAGCGGTGCCTGGCGGCGGGGAAGTTCCCCGCCGACCGGATCCGCTGGGTGCTGGTGTCCACCGACACGCCCGAGATGTGGAATCCCGCGACGGCGGCGTTTGTGCAGGGCGCCATCGGGGCGGTGAATGCGGTGGCGCTGGATGTCACCGGGGGATGCGCCGGCTTCGTCGCGGCGCTGGGGCTGGCGGAAGCGCGGGCGCGCATGGGGGACCCGGTGCTGCTGATTGGGTGCGAACTGTTGAGCAAGGCAATGGACTGGTCGGACCGGTCGACCGCCGTGCTGTTTGGCGACGGGGCTGGGGCAGCCCTTGTGCTGCCTGGGAGCGAGGCCGAGGGGTTGGCGGTCACCAGCCTTATCGCAGGAACGGATGGACGCGACGCCGACATTTTAGGCAAGCCATACGGGGGCACCAAGAATCCTCTCACGCCCGAACTGGTGGCGGGAGGACACCACCATAAGATTGTCATGCATGGTCAGTATGTATTTCGCAATGCCGTGGTCCACATGACCGAAGCGGCGCACCAGGCGTTGGCCCGGGCCGGTCTCACGCTGTCCGACATTGCCTGGATCGTGCCGCATCAAGCCAACCAGCGGATCTTGGACGCGGTGGGGGAGCGCCTCAAGGTGGAGGCGGGCAAAATGTACAGCAATGTGGCGCGGTTCGCGAACACGGGGTCGGCCTCCATCGGGATCGCGCTGGTCGAAGCGATCCAGCGGGGACTGATTGAACAGGGCCAGCGCCTGTTGACCGTGGCCTTTGGTTCAGGATTCTCATGGGCGGCCGGAGTCCTCACCTGCACGGCGGTGCCTCCGGTTGACGCGGACTGGGGGTAGGCGCAGGGGCGGATTCGGCCGCCAACGTTCTGCGAGTCGCGTGATGCGCAAGGCCTCCAGAGAGAGCCGGCGCGGGGGTAAGGGGCGGGGTTGGTCCCCGTCCGCTCACCCACCATGTGCCATGGGCCCCGATGGGATGGCCTGGGGCCAGGGCGGGGGCGACCGCGGCGGCGCATGCGTCCCGCCCGTGCGCAGGACACCCCCTCGCCAACGGTCCAGGGGTAGGCGTTGTCATCCCGACCCCGGCGTTGAGGCCGGGGGAGTGCGTCCGGCCGGCACGTCTCAGGATGCCGGACTGCGAGAGGGTCGCACATCGTGCGGCCAGGGAATGCGAGTGCATGCGGTGTTCCAGGCTGGCCAGCATCAGTCGGGATGCGGCGCAAGTAGGCTACCCGATCCCACGACCGGTCGGTGCGGGGACCCGGATGTCGGCGCCGACAGCCGGGACACCAGGGAGAGCCTGAAGAGGCAAGCGGCCCGTGCCCTCGCGAGACGTGGGAAAGTATATCCCCAACCAATCCCCAAGAAAGCCAGATTATTCGTGACACGCGCGCAGGGGAGGTAGCGTGAGGGTGTCGGTTGCCCATGCGAGGTTTAGCAGGAGGTGCGCTGCGTTGCTCTGGAAGAAACGGTCCCGATGGATCGGGGGGGCACTCCTCTTGGGCGGGGGCCTCTTGGCGCTGGCCATGGGAGCCGCGCCGGCTAATCCCGCTGCTCCTTTTCGTGCCGGCTCCTTGCTCGTAACACCGGCGCCGCCGCACGCAGGCTTCAACCCGCTGACGGCTATCCCGGGTGCACTGGCGGCCAATGGGTTTCCCGCGCGGCCACCGGGCACGCCGCGTTGGTGGGTCAAACTAGTGAGGACCGCGCAGTATGTGTATCCGCAGTTGCGCCAGATGAACAACACGGTGACGACGCAGCCGGCCCCGGGCGGACGGGGTGCGCCATCGCGGTTGCACTCCGCCGCGACGACAGGAAGCTGCTTCACATATTCCGCTCCCACGGCAAACTGGGCATACAACATGGACAACTGCTATCGCTACAACGCAATTCAGGCCACCTGGACGGTGCCCACCGCGGTCGCGAGTCTGTTCGCCCAGAGCACGTATTCGACGGCTTGGCCGGGGTTGGGGCTAGGGACCAATTCGTCTCACCAGCTTTTCCAGGCGGGCTCGGAGTCCAACGTCACGTGGGTGCTGGACCGGAACGGGTGGCAGCATTACACCAGCACGTTTCCCTGGTGGGAGGTGTACCCCCAGTACCCGTATTCCGAAGAGTTGTATTCGCTGGGCATCACTCCCGGCAACACTCTCCATGTCTCCGTGCAGTACATCTTTTCGAAGGGACAGGTGCTGTTCACTGTTTACAACGAGTCGTCCAACCAGTACGTGTCGCTGTACGTGTCGGCCGGCGGATTTGGCGGATATCACGCTGAGTGGGTGGCGGAGCGCCCCGAACAAGGTGGGTTTTACTCGTATCTCGCCAATTTCAGGTCCGTGACGTTTACCGGCGCCGAGGCCGAGTCGGGGGGCGTGTGGCGGGGGGTGGGTCAAGAGGCTCACCGTTACGGGAGCATGTACGATGCCCGCCAGGACGATGCCGAGGCCACAGACGCGTCTCCGGGGGGGATCAATGCCGCGGGCAACGGATTTGCGGTGGCGTACCAGAATCCCGGCGACAGGGATAAGCCGTAGGTGAAGACCTATCGTCGCGTTACCGTCGTTGGGCTGGTCTTGACACTGGCACTGGGCGCCGGGGCGGTGGCCTGCTCGTCCCTGCCCCCGCCGCCAAAGCCGTCCTATCCCGGTGCCGCCCATTGGATGGCGGTTCATTTTCCCAAGGGGTGGCACGACGAGGGGCTCGCTGCGGAGCGATTCCTCGTATACCGTCGCTTGCCCGGCGTGGCGGCACCCGCTGGTCGGCGGTTCCTGACGTGGAGTTTCAGTGAACCCATCAGCACGACCTGGCATGGCCGGGTGATTCGCTTGCCCAAGTTTGCCGTGATTGCCACCGAAGTGAGTCCCGAGCATCGCCAGAAGATATATGGCGAGTTTCTTGGAGAGGGTTCGCCGGTGAAGTGGGTGCCCTGGCCAAATTGGTAGCGTGCAGGCGCTCGCCTCAGTTGCCGGTTGTCTTGGGGGCGTGGGGCCGGTCGCTCGGGTCCTCGGCACCGTGGCTGACCACGAAGCCGGCAGGAACCGGTGGGCGGCGTTACTGGGCCTCGGGTGGGGGAAAGCGCCGCCGGTGCATCAGCGCCTCCGCCCGCGCCCGCTCGTCATCGGGCTCGAGGGACAGAGTGTCGGCGTATCCCGCCGCCAAGGCCGCGAAGAGTTCGGCCGTAGAGGGCACGCGGCCCAACAGCAGGTCCAGCCTCGTGACGGCACCGGCCGACAGCTGTGGCGTCGAGCCCGCGCCCCGGTACAGGCGCTGAATGCGGCCAGTCCTGATGCACCACCAGCATGCCGCTCACCAGGGTGAACCTCTGGCGAATGGAAGGCGCCATGCCCGCGACTTTTTGTCCCCGCACCACGATGTCACGTCTTCCCCACACAAAATGTGGAAGCGCGGGATTTAGGCGGAGACATAGTCAAAATACCGTCGCAAAGGAATCGCGCCCCCGGTGGCGAAGTCCGTTCCCATGAATACTCCACCCCAACCCGCCGCCGTGGTCGGCGCCGGCCCCATTCTCGCGGCCGTGGCCCGCCAGATCGGCCTCGTCGCCACGATCGACCACCTGGTCCCCTGGGACGCGTCCCGCTGCCGGCTGTCGCCCGGCGAGCGGATCCTGGCCCTGATCCTGAATTTGCTCACGGAGCGCCAGCCCTTGTACCCAGTGGATGACGCGTTTCGGCTGACCGACCCCGCGCTGCTGCTGGGGGCGGGGATCACGGTGGACGACTTGGGCGACGATGCGCTGGACCAGCTCGCGGCCGCCGGCCCCGCCGCCGTGTTCAGCGCGGTGGCGGCGCGGGCGTATGCGGACGAGGCTCTCGACCGCGGCGGCATGCATGGGGATTCGACGTCGCGGTCCTTGTATGGGCGGTATCCCACGGCGGACGGCCCCGAGGGGGTGCACCCGCGGCATGGGCATTCCCAGGACCACCGCCCCGACTTGAAGCAGATCCGGTTCACGTGCTTCGTGAACCGGGACGGGGTGCCGCTCATGGGCCGCGTCGAGGAGGGGAACCGCTCGGACAAACGGCTGAACGGGGAGCAGATCGCCCGGGTGGTGGCGGCCTGCAGCCCCGCGGCCTTGCAGGACTTGATTTACATCGCGGACGCGGCGCTGGTCACGGGCCCCAACCTGGACGCGCTGCACGCCGCGGGGATCCCCTGGCTCGCTCGGCTGCCCGACACGTTTGGGGCCGCCGCCACCGCGAAAGCCGCGGCCTGGGCCGCGGACACCTGGACCGCCCTGGGGCGGGGGGCGGCGCGCCCGCAGGCGGCCGCGTATGGGGCGGCCGAACAGACGGCCACGATCCGGGACCGGTCCTACCGCCTGGTGGTGTACCGGTCCTCGAGCCGGGATCCGCGGAAGGCGAAGACCTTCGACCGGGAGTTGGCCCGGATCCGCCCCACGGCGGACCGGGCGGCGGCCACCCTGGCGGACCAAGCGTTTCAATGCGCGGCCGCCGCGGCCGGCCCCGCGCCGACGCCCCGCCCGCGGGGGTGACCACGTATCACGTGACCGTCGCCTGGGGCCCCCGGGACGCGCTCGCCGTGCACGCGGAACTCCAGCGGCGGAGCGGCTTCGTGCTCATCACCACGCGCGCCGCCGACCGGTCTGACGCGGCGGCGCTCCTACGCGAGTACAAGGGCCAAACCAGCGTGGAGCAACGGTTTCCCTTCCTGAAGGACCCCACGTTCGTCGACGCGGTCTTCCTGAAGAAGCCGGAACGCATCCAGGCGTTGGGCTACGTCATGCTGCTCGCGTTGTTGCTGTTCAGCGTGGTCGAGCGGCGGGTGCGGGCGCATCCCACGTCGCTGCGCACCTCCAAGCGGGGGAACCTCGCCCGGCCGACCGGGTACGAGATCCTAAAGCACTGTCGGGGCATCCAGGTCTTCTGGCAAGACCGTGACCACCGCGCCGCGGCCTTCCCCAGCCACTACCGGCCCGCTTTGCGCGTCATCCTGGCCGCGCTGGACCTGTCCGAGGCCATTTTCACGACCGTGCCGGCCCGCGCCGCGCCCCCAAGAAATTCACTATGCGCGCCCCGTTGACGTGCGGAAGACGTGATACAACCATAGTTGTAGAGAGAAGACTTCCGCATGGTGCAAGAAGCGCTGGCCACCACCGATGGCCTGGAGTCTCTGGTGGTGCAGCTGGTGGGCACGGGTGGGGCGCGCTTGGCGGCAGCGCTGCCACGAGACCGGGGTCCGGATTGGGGGGATGGCCACAACGCGGCCGCCGCCCTGCGGCGCCACGTGCCGCTCGTGACATACAAGCGCCAGGATTTCCTGCGCACGGGGGTCCTCCTGTGCGACACCCGGCCGTGCTGACGCCCACGGAGGCTCCGGCCCACGGGCCGAGCCCTGCTGTTATAGTAGGACCCAACTGCTGTCGGGGGGCTTGGGTGTGGTTTGGGCATGAAGGTCGTCTTGGCCCTGGTGATTGCGGTCATGTCGGCACTCTTGGGGGCCACCGTGGTGGCGGCACGGAGCGCGCACTCGGTGCGCTGGACGGTGCTCCTCATCTCCGTGGGCCTTGGAGCGCTGCTGGCGGAGGGCATCACGGTGGTGTGGTCCGGGCCGCCCACGTCAGCCCTGCCTCCCGCTATTGACGGCGTGGTCCTGGGCGCGCTGGTGGGATGGGTCGCGGGCCGAAAGCGCCCCGGCCCCCCCGCGTAGCCGGGAAGGCCGGGGCGCTTTCGGCCCGCGACCGGCCTGCGCCTCACATCGGTTTGCTGGATTCGGACAGCGCACCTGTCGGCACGTGGATGTCGAGCCGCCTCCGCGGCCCGACGGCCTTGGGCATCTCGACGCGCAGGAGCCCGTGGTGAAATTCTGCGTGCGCGCCGTCTGGCTTCACGGCCGCCGGCAGGCCCAGCGTGACGCTGAACTCGCCCTGCCTCCGCCCGGTTTCCATGCCGATGCCGTGGCCCGGCCACTGGCCGTGCACACTGACCGTCTGGTCGTCGACGTCCAGGTCCACCCCCTTGGGGTCCACGCCGGGCAGTTCCATCTCCATGCGCACGTGGTCGCCAGCGTCAATCACCCAGTAGGCGGGCTGGTTGCCCATGGTCCACCCGTCCGGCGTAAATCGGTTCCACATGCGCAGCATGTCGTCGCGCCAGTGGTCCCAGTCTGTCGGATCCAGCCGCAGTAGGGGCATGTCACACCTCCGTCCGCTAGTATGGCAAGCGCACGGCGGGTCATGCCGGACTGGCAGGCTCTTCGCTGCCGGGATCCGGTTCCGGCAGGTACAGCGTCTCGGTGTCCGGGTCGTAGTGAAAGAGGTCCGCGTAGCGCCCCCAGTAAATCGCGGTGCGCAGCTGAATCTCTGAATCCTTGACGGAGAAGTGCTCCTCCAAGATGTCGTTGAAAAACTCCTTGACCATACTCCGGTTGGCTTTGGACTCCAGCACCCGCAGGATGAGGCGAAAGATGGGGATTTGCAGAAGCTGGGCGCGAATGATCGCGTGCCGCTCGGGGCTTTCCGCCTCGCAGAAGCGGCGCCCCAGATCGGTCAGGATGAGGTCGCCTTCTTCGACCGTGGCTAGATGAAACAGCTCGGCGGTGTCAGTCACCGGCAGCAGGTCATCCACCTCCAGCAGCAACTCGGACCCCAGGTGATACAGGTCGTCCCGCCCACCCCGGTCGGCCACCAACTCTAAAAGGCCGGTGAGCATGGACAGGTGTCCGGCCGGCAGGGGCTTTAGGCGCGGCCGCTCGCCGGCCGCCTCCGCGCGCGCCTCTTCCTGGCGCGCCTCAGGCGTCTCGTCCCAGCCGGTGACCACCTTGTACACCTGGTCCACGAGCTGGGTGAACTCCGGCGCCTTGCGGTTTCGGGGGTGGGGCAGGGGCACCGGCAGATCGGCCACCACCCGCGCGGGGTTCTTGGACAAGATGACAATCCGGTCCGCCATGAACACCGCCTCTTCGATGCCGTGGGTGACCATCAAGATGGACTGGGTGGGAATCTTCTGGTCCAGCCACAGGTCTAACAGCTCCGACCGCAGGTTCTCCGCGGTCAGGAAGTCAAGTGCCGAGAACGGCTCATCCATGCAGAGCAGTTCGGGCTCGACCGCCAGTGCCCGGGCAAAGCCGACCCGCTGGCGCATCCCGCCGGACAGCTCCTTCGGGAACGCATCTTCATAGCCATCCAGGCCAATGAGCTCAACGAGGCGCGCCATGCGCTCATGGCGCACCGCGGGCGGCACCCCCTTGGCCGCCAGCCCCAGCTCGACGTTTTGGGCCACCGTGAGCCACGGATAGAGGGCAAACGACTGAAAGACCATGGCCGCCTTGAGGTTGGGGCCCGTCACGGGCCGGCCGCGGTACAGGACGGTCCCGTACGACGGCTCCTGCAGCCCCGTGACGATGCGCAGCAGCGTGGACTTGCCCGAGCCCGACGGACCCAGGAGCGCAATGAACTCCCCCGGATGAAAGTCCAGGGTGATGTCCTCCAGCACGCGGATGTCGTATCCGTCGGGCTGCGCATAGGTTTTGCTGACGCCCAGCAGGCGCACCAAGGTTTCGGGAGACGTGGCGAGCGGCGTGGACCGAGCCATTCAGCACCCCCTTTTCGCTGCCGAGGCGGCTTGATCTCTCTCCTCGCCCCAGCGCGCGCAGCGATGGAGCTTGGCGGGCGGATGGCCGGCTCAGTTGGGCTCTTCCCTCGGACTCTGGGACTACTCCGGGCCTACTCCGGGTCTATTGTAGCGAATAGCGCTCCGTGGCCTCGCGGTACAGCCGGCGCCACACCAGCCGGTTCACCACGACCACCGTCACCGCGAGCGACGCGGTGGACAGCAGCAGCAGGCCAAACTGGCCGTCCAGGGCACTCTTGGAAATGAGCCAGCCGACGCCAAACACGTGGTGCACGTGGCCCTGGAACGACACGTACTCGGCGACAATGCTGGCATTCCAGGCGCCGCCGCTGGCGGTGATGAGGCCGGTGATGAGATACGGGTAAATCGCCGGGAGAATCAGCGTGCGCCACTTTTGCCAGCCATCCAGGTGAAACAGCCGGCCCGCTTCCTTCAAGTCTTCGGGGATGGCGCTGGCCCCGGCAATGACGTTGAACAGGATGTACCACTGCGTGCCCAGCACCATGAGGACGATGGCCGAGACGTTGAGGCCTCCTTGGAGATGCAGCAACAGCGCCACGACGCTGGGAAACAGCGCGGTGGCGGGCACCGAGGCCGCAATCTGGATGAGCGGCGTGAGCTTCTGGGCGAGGCGCCGGTTCAGCCCCACGGCGACGCCCACCGGGACGGTCCACGCCACCGAAATCACCAGGCTCGCGGCCACGCGCCCCAGTGTGGCGCCGGTAGCCAGCAGCACCATGCTCCACGCCGACCAGGCGCCCGCCAGCAGGTGCAGCGCGTCGCGGAACAGCGTCACGGCCGCCACCAGGGAGACGCCCACCAGGAGCGTGCGCAGGAGGCTGAGCCCGGCGGCCAGCGCGGGGCGCGGCCGGCGCTGGGGCTGGGGCCGAAACCGCCGGTCGCTCCACTCGGAGATGGGGGACCAGATGCGATCCGCAAACACGGCCAACAGCGCCGAGCGGCGCACCACGCGCAGGACGGCGGAGCGAGCCGGCTCCCCGCCGACGGTTTCCATCTTGAATTTCTCCGACCAAGCCAGCACAGGGCGAAACACCAACTGGTCCATCAGGACAATCACCGCCACCAGCACGCCCAAGCCCACCCACTCGGCGACCCAGTTGGCCTGGTTGGCGGCCGTTTGCAGAAATGTGCCCAGCCCCTGCAGCTGGTAGCTTTTGTTGCCCAGCGAAAACATCTCGGCCGCCATCAGGAAAAACCAGCCGCCAGCCCACGACAT
>JAJZWS010000013.1 GCA_021846565.1 Bacillota bacterium | reverse complement strand
TTGGGTGCGCATTACTTCGAGGCGCGGGACCGGGCGGCGGTCGTTCGGCGGGAGTTGCACCGCCTAGAGGTGCTGGGGTATCGCGTGACGCTGGAGCCGGTGACCTCGGCTGCGGGGTGATCACCCCACACCACCCGTAGTGCCAGGTGCATGGCATCACACTACCGGTAGTACGATCAATCTATTTTTCAGAGGAGGCTAGCAGCCATGCCCGCGTTGCCCACGCTGGAGGATGGTGATCTGCGTCTGCGCCCAGTGTCCCTGCCGGGCGACATCGAGGTGGCGTGGTCCTGGTATCAGGACAAGCAGACGCTGGCGCTGTCTCAACGCCCGGGTACCGAGCCCCTGTCCCGCGACCGCGTGGCGCGCATGTACCAGTATCAGGTGGAGCACGGGGATTTTTACATCATCGAGGTGCGCGACCAACGCGACGGAGGCCTCTGGCGCCCCATTGGCGACGTGATGCTGGCTCCGGACACGCTCCCCATCGTGATTGGGGACCCCTCCGCGCGGCGGCAGGGCATCGGTCGGCGCGTGCTGGCGTTGCTGATTGCCCGCGCCCGGCAACTGGGCTGGCCCACGCTGCAAGCGAAGGAAATCTGGTTGTACAACGTGGGGAGCCGGCGGCTGTTTCAGTCGGCGGGCTTTGTCCTGGCCGCCACCGGGGTCGACCCCGGGGGCCAGCCCTATGAGCGGTACCGCCTGGATCTCCGGCCGCCGGATTAAAACGTCTGCAGTTTGAGATCCTCGCCGCTGGCGGGAAAGACCCGATCCAGGCGGTCCAACTCCACAGCCGACAACGTCAAGCGCAGCGCAGCGGCATTGTCCGCCTGGTGGGCACGGTTGGCGGCTTTCACCACCACCACCCACCGGACTGCGGCCGGTCGCAGGATCCACGCCAGAGCCACGGCCGCCGGCGAGACGCCGTGCTCGTGCGCCACCGCTGCCAGGACATCGTGTACCGCAATGTCCGGTCCCAGCACGTGCCGAATGGGGCTGTATGCCATGAGGGTGGTGTCCAGCCGGGCGGCCACGGCCGCGAGCGTGGTTTCTGGCTCCCGCGTGGCCAGCCCATAGCGCACCTGATTGGCAAACACCCGCCCGCCTGAGCCGATGCGCCTCCTCCAGCAGGGCTGCGGGGAAATTGCTCACCCCGATGTGGCGCGCGAGTCCCCGATCCAGTGCGTCTACGAGGCCGGCCATCGTCTCCGCCAGAGGCGTCTGGGACGACGGCCAATGCAGCAGATACAGGTCGGCCCAGTCGGCCCCCAGCCGCTTTAACGACTGGTCCAGGCTTGACAGCACGGCAGCGCGGCCCGCATGAGAGGGCCACACCTTAGTGGTGAGGAACACCTGGTCCCGGCAGTCGGCCACCGCGTCCCGCACAATTTCTTCCGAACGCCCCTCCGCATACGCCGCGGCGGTATCGATCAGCGTAAGACCGGCTTCGATGCCGGCACAGAGCGCGTCCACTTCCCGGATGCGCTCGGCCGCGTCCTCCCCGAACCGCCAAGTGCCCTGCCCCAGCGGCGGCACCTCGGTGCCGCGGGTGGTTGTCCATGCCATGCGATGCCCCCCCTCTGGGTGGACAAGGGCCCTGGCTGTCCCCCAACAAAGCTTGGCACGGGGTGGCCCCTCGTCAGTCGTACACCCGGTACAGCCACCACCGATGTTGATCCAGGTCCGATGCCACCTCAAACACCCCGCCGCCGTTGACGCTCACACGAAAAAACCAGCAGGGAATGTCATCGGCCCACCAAGCGCCCTGGTCCTGCCACTGATCCAAAATGCGCTCCACGCGGTACCAGTGGCGCCGCCACCGAAACCGCCGGGGCTCCCCCGACGCCGCCCAGACCTCGATCGCCTGCCAACGGCTCACCGCGCCGCACTCCGCCAGGGATCCCACAGGGCCAACCGCCGCTCCCGCAGCGATTCCTCCCGTGTCATGGACGTCAGCAGCGCCTGCGACTGCGCGGCACTCCCACGGGGTGCTGGGCTCTCCCACCAGGACATCTGGGGATGGGGGGCAGCCGCCAGCTGGTTCGCTGCAATGGCCACACGAATTGGCGGGGCCACGCCCTGGAGTGGCACCAGGCTCAGAATGCGCAGCAGCAGGGTGGTGACGTCCTGCACGCCCACGGACCAGTGTCGCCGCCACTCGACCGGGGGAGTGGCCTCCCCTTCCCAGACGACGCGGAGACCCGACGCCACCCACCGTCCGGCCTTGAGGGTTGCCGACAATTCCTGCACCAGCTCGATCCACACCGACCGCAGGCCCACCCCCAGCGGATCGGGCCAGCGGCGCTCCACCACCACCAGCGGCGGTGCCTCAACTGCCGGATACGGGGACCGTGCCAATCGCCGGGCCAATCCCGGCACATCGCCTACCCGATCCCAGTGGAACTGCCGCCAGCGAGTATGGTCGGCCAGCGGTGCCGGCACCGCCTTCAGCGGGAAGCTGGCCCAGGCCGCCGCGGTTTCTGCCGGCCCCACCACCCAACAGCGTCCCGGCGCCTCTGCTCCCCACATCGGCAGGCCCAGTGCCCCACCAGCGCGTGCCACCCATCCGGCCAACAGGGGATGCGGGGCCACCCCCCCACGGATCCACCCCGCCCCCGTCGGAACCAGCATGCCCGCCAGCGCACTCCAGTCCCGCGGGGTGGGGGCATTCACCGCCACCCACCCCCGGCGCACATCCGGCAGCGCCCACGGCCCTCCCCACTGGGACAGTTGATAGCCTATGTCTCGCTGGGCGTCACGGTAGAGGGATGCCTGCCAGTCGCAGCGTGCCGCCGTGGGGGCATGCCAGCGCAGCTCCGCCGCAGCCATGGCCCAGCTGACCCCCTGATCCCACAGCGGCAGCGACGCGTCAAAGACTTTGCCGTCCCGCAGGACGACATACTCCGTGGTTGCAGGCAACCCCGGCGACGTCACCTGACGCAGTTCAAACGCGACGAACACGTTCCCACCCTCGAATGGAACTTATGTTCCCATCATAAGTGCCCATCCAACCCGCTGCAAGGGCATCCAAGCGGCAAATATAACCACGAGGACTGATCCGAATCGGCCCGCTCCTCTTGGCTTGGGCCCAAGAGGAGCGGGCCGGCGGCATGTCATGAGCGCGGACCCAAAGCAACGCGGGGCCTTGCTCAAAACCGTGTCCATACCCGGTTCGAAGATCAGGACGCCAAGATCAAGGGGCCCCAAGTTCGACAGGAACCCGCATGACACGTTAGCTCAGATCTTCGGCGAAAGATTGTCCGCTTATTGTCCATATCTTGGCGACCATCCTCACGCGACTCCAGCATCTCGTCCCTGACGCGCTCCACCCGACGGGCCGATTGCCAGCTAAGAACCCGGCCGCGCCCTCTGGGCCCAGAAGGCGGCCAACCCTGTCCGCGAATCGTCTGAGAGGGCCACCAGACCCACCATCTCCCGCAGGTAGTGCATCTGCTCGGACGCTGGCAGGCTGGGGAACACCCCCGCCGCTTCCTTGCCCATGCGCAAAATGAAGGCGCTGTGCTCCGCCAGCCGCTGGCAGTACGCCAGGCTGCCGACGTCCACTTCTTCGACGGGCACCACGCGGTTGACAAACCCCCACCGTTCCGCGGTGGCAACGTCCACGCGATCCCCAGTCCACGCCAATTCCAAGGTTCGCCGACGCCCAAGGTGCCGGGAGATTGGCGCCATCACCACCATGGGGAACAGGCCCACCTGAATCTCCGGCAGCCCAAACACCGTATTGTCTGCCGCCACCACCAGGTCGGCGCCGGCCGCGAGCCCCATCCCACCCGCCAGCGTATAGCCAAACACGGCGGCCACCAGCGGCTTGGGGCAGCGCTCCATGGCCTCGATGAGCCGCGCCATGCCTCCGAAGTAGCGACGGACGGCGTCCACGCCGTCCAGAGCCCCTACCTCTTTTAAATCGGCCCCCGCACAAAATGCCCGGTTCCCCGCGGCGGTGAGACGCACCACCGCTGTCGCGTCCTCCGCCCCCACCTCCGCGAGCCGGTCGACCAGCTCGTCAATCACGGCACTGTTCAACGCATTGGACACCGCCGGGCGGTTCAAGCGCAGCGTGGTCACCCGGCCATCGCGCTCCACCAGGACGCCGGGTTCTGTCATTGCACATATCCCTCCGGCCCCACCGGCACCATGCGGCCCCGGGCGCGGCGCACCCGCGACGGCAACGGGTGTCCCACCCACACTTCCAGCCGGTCCCCCAGCGCCAGCAGCGCATCCAGGTTGATGCCCGTGGCAACCCCCGACTCTTCCAGCATGTACACCGCATCCTCGGTCGCGAGATTGCCGCCCGCCCCCGGGGAGAACGGGGAGCCTCCGATGCCTCCCAGCGCCGTATCAAACAGCGTGATCCCTACGTCGATGGCCGCCAGCATGTTGACGAGCGCGGTGCCGCGATTGTCGTGAAAATGACCGCCCAGGTTCAGGCCGGGAATGTCCTGGCGCAGCTGGCTGAATATCGCCTGCACCTTTTTGGGGTTGGCCACGCCCACGGTGTCCCCCAGCGTGATCTCCCGCACGCCCATGCCAAACAGCCGATACGCGAGATCCACGACCACAGACGTGGGCACCTCCCCCTCGTAGGGGCAGCCGAAGGATGCCACAATCACGGCACTGGGCGGCACGTGGTGGGCGCGGGACATGTCGCACACCGTCTGCAGCTCTTGGAGCGAGTCGGTGATGCTCCGATGCACGTTTTTCCAGTTGTGCGTCTCGCTGGCCGAGAGAAACACGGTAATCTCATCGGGGTTCATGGTCACGGCGCGCTGGGCCCCCTTGATGTTCGGCACCAGCACCGCATACCGGCAGTACGCCCGCCGTGTCAAGTTAGCCATCACCGCCTCGGCATCGGCCAACTGGGGCACCAGTTTTGGATGCACGACCGACACGGCCTCGATGCGGGAAACCCCAGCATGCGCCAAGCCGTCAATCAGCTCCAGCTTGTGTTCGGTCGATACCATCACCGGTTCCGATTGCAGCCCATCCCGTGGTGATACGTCCCGAAGCACTACCCGATCCGGCAGCCGCATACCCGCCACCCCTTTCCCTAATCCTGCCCGGCGACCCCGGTATCCTCACACCGGGGTGACCGGATGGCGCCGCCGGCTGAAGTGCCGATCCTTGCCCCGGTACCGCTCAAACCGGCGCGTGAGTTCCCCGCGCAGGTTCGCGGGCTCGACAATGTCGTCCACCACGAGTTCCGCCCCCAGCCGCAGGATGTCAATGTCCTCCCGATACTGCGCCTGCTTCTCTGCCACGAACTCGGTGCGCGCCTCGCCGTCCAACTCCTGGATGCGGTTGAAGTACACCGCGTTCACCGCCGCCTCCGGGCCCATGACCGCAATCTGGGCGGTGGGCAGGGCCAGCACGGCGTCCGACCCAAAGGCGGGGCCCGCCATCGCGTACAGCCCGGCACCGTACGCCTTGCGCAGCACCACGCAGATTTTCGGCACCGTGGCTTCGGACACTGCCGCCACCAGCTTGGCGCCATGGCGTATAATCCCGGCTCGTTCCACCTTCGTTCCAATCATAAACCCGGGTACGTCCGCCAAAAACAGCAGGGGCACATTAAACGCATCGCACAGCGTGATGAACCGGGCGGCCTTGTCCGACGAGTCCACGAACAGGACGCCGCCCTTGACCTTCGACTGGTTGGCCACAATGCCGATGGGGCGTCCATCCAGGCGCGCGAAGCCAATCACCAGCTCTGCCGCCCACAACGGCTTCAATTCAAAAAATGACTCGCCGTCCACCAATCCCTCGATCGCGCGCTTCACGTCGAACGGCACGTTCTGGTTGTCGGGAATGACCCGCATCCAGTCGACGGCCGCGGCCGGACGACTCGGGACGCGGGCCGGCTCCTGTTCAAAGTTGTCAGGCAGGTACGCGAGGTATTCCCGACCCCAGCGAATGGCCGTCGGTTCGTCGGGTGCCAATAGGTCCCCGGTGCCGCTTACGGTACAGTGCATGCGAGCGCCGCCCATTTCCTCCAATGTCACTTTTTCCCCAATCACCATCTCGGCCATGCGAGGCGAGCCCAGGTACATGGACGCGTTCTGGTCGACCATGACCACCACGTCGCAAAATGCCGGGATATAGGCACCACCGGCCGCCGAGGGGCCAAACAGCAGGCAGATTTGGGGCACCCGCCCGGACAGTTTCACTTCGTTGTAAAAGATGCGGCCCGCACCGCGCCGGCCCGGAAACATCTCCACCTGATCCGTGATGCGGGCGCCCGCCGAGTCCACTAGATAGAAGATGGGGCATTGATACCGCTCGGCTTGCTCCTGCACGCGCAGAATCTTTTCGACCGTGCGGGCGCCCCACGACCCCGCTTTGACCGTGGGGTCGTTGGCCATCACCACCACCCGCCGCCCGTCAATGGTCCCGGTCACCGTGACCACTCCGTCGGCCGCCAGTTCATCGGCCAAGGCGTTGGCAAACACGCCATCCTCCACGTACCCGGGGTCCAGCAGCAGCGCAAGCCGCTCACGGACCGAGAGCTTGTGGGCGGCCGCCAGGCGCTCGTGGTAGCGCGGCGGCCCGCCCGCCAGGGCCTTTTGCCGGTGCTCGGTCAGTTCATTGGTGTCCATGCGATCGCTCCCGTCGTGTGATCTCCTATCGCGCAAGCCATCGGCGCGTTCAGTCCAAAATCACCAAGGGATCCCCCTCGTTGACGAAGGTGCCCTCCACCGCCAACACTTCGCGCACCGTGCCGGCCACTTCTGATTCAATGGGAATTTCCATCTTCATGGACTCGAGCCGCGCCACTTCCTGGCCCGCCTCCACCCGATCCCCCACGGCCACCAGCATCTTAAAGACCGTACCTGCCAAACTTGCCTGAACCGCCGTCATGCCTGTTCCTCCTCCACGTTCCATCCGTCGCCCCCGGTCAGCGGCCAAGAGCCGCCCGGGAACCGGGCCGGGATTAGGCCGCCATCGCGCCACCAGCCGTCAAACAGCCTGGTACTTTTGACGCCCGCCCCATCTTCCGCCGCCCGGGTGCCCGGGTCCCAAGCGTGGTCCGGCGCCAAGCGGCGATAGGCCCCCAACAGCTCGTCCGCCCACGCCCATCGCTGCCTGCCATCCGTCACCGCGCCCGCAACCGCCGGGTCGGGGTACAGCGGCGGGCCCGCCCCAAACACCTGGGCGTCCAGCCACGCGGCCGCCCCATGCACAAACCCCAGCGGCCCAGCCATTCGCCCGGCCGCGCCCAGCGCGGCCACTCCCTGAATCGCCGCCCACAGCGCTCGGTGCGAAAATACCAGCACGCCCCCGGGACGCGGCCACAACAGCGCCGGGTCCGCGGGCGCGGGCCGCCCGGCTGTGGGATACCCGGCGCTCGGCGAGAGCCAGCCTCGGCTTCCCGCCGCCATCCACCACACCGGCGCGCCCGCTCGCCACGCGGCCAGCCAGAGCCCAGGGTCCACCCGCGCCACCCCAAACGGGCCGGGGGCCAGCGGCAGGGAGCGACCAGCATCCGCGCGGCGGGCGGGGTGCTCCGCCGGCAGCGTGGCGAGCCACGCCAAAAGCGTGGTCACCGGGCCAGCAGCTGCCGCGCAATCACGAGCCGCTGAATCTCGGAGGTCCCCTCCCCAATCACCAGCAGCTTGGCGTCGCGCATGTAGCGCTCCACCGGGTAGTCGCGCATGTAGCCGTAACCGCCGTGAATCTGCACTGCCTCCAGCGACGCCCGCATAGCCGCCTCCGATGCGTATAGTTTGGCCATCGCCGCCTCTTTGGCGTACTCACGGCGCTGATCCTTGAGCCAGGCTGCCTTCAGCACCATGGTCCGCGCCAGCTCCACCTCCATGGCCATATCGGCCAGCTTAAACTGAATGGCCTGAAAGTGCGCCAGCTCGTGTCCAAACTGCCGTCGCATCTGGCTGTATGCCAAGGCCGCCTCGAGCGAGGCCTGCGCCACCCCCACGGACAGCGCCCCGATGCTGATGCGGCCCCCGTCCAGAATCTCGAGGAACTGGCGAAATCCGCGACCGGGCTCGCCCAGCCGCAGATCCCGAGGCACCTCGACCCCGTCCAGATGAATTTCGCACGTTTCGGATGAACGCATGCCCAGTTTTTGATAGTCCGCCCGCACGGTCAACCCCGGCGTCCCGGCGGGAACAATGTAAGACGAAATGCGCTGGTCTTCCGGCTGGCGGGCGGTGGCCACAATGTACCCCGCGTGCAGCGCGTTGGTGATGAAGATTTTTGTGCCGGTGATCCGGTAGCCGTCGGGCGTCTCTTCGACGCGGGTGGCGGTGCCGCCGGCATCCGAACCGGCCCCGGGCTCGGTAAGCCCGAACGCCGCCAAGTACTGGCCGGTGGCCGCCGGGATGAGAAACCGCTCCCGCTGGGCATCCGAGCCGTACAGATACAGAGGCGAGCAACCCAGTGACACGTGGGCGGCAAATCCCAGGCCCAGCGACGCATCCACCCGGCCGATTTCTTCGACGGCCAGCGCGTAGCTGACGGTGTCACCGCCCGACCCGCCCCAGCGCTCGGGAAACGGGATCCCAAAGAGCCCAAGCTCCCCCATCTGCCGCATGATGTCGAGCGGCACCTCGCCGGTTTCGTCGCGCTCCGCCGCGCCTGGAGCCACCACGTGGTCCGCAAAGTCTTTGACGGTGGTGCGAATCAGCGCCTGATCCGCCGTCAAGTCAAAATCCATAGGCTCGCCCTCCCTCCTACGTATAACACCCGGCAACCGCTTTGAAAACGTTCGAAGGGGCGTCCGGGGCGGTCCACGCCCCCAGACCCCCGTCCACCCTGTACTGGAGACCAATGATCGGCCCATCGCATTGACGGCCCACGCCTGCCATGGTCCGATGTTGATGGTCCGCAGGCCCTGGGGGCGCCCCGGGCCCACCGAATCCGAGATCCCAAACTAAGCGCAGGAGGTTCGCCATGACGAGTCCACAGCAACAGGTACTCACGATGCTGGCTCAAGGGCGCATCACGGAGGCCGAGGCGTTCGGGCTGTACGTCCCGCTGGATCCTCATCCCGAGGGGCTTCAGCAGCCGGACCGGCCACAGCAGCTGCGCCGCATGCTGCATGAGGTGGCCGAAGGCACCCTTTCGCCGGAGCAGGTGCTGGCCGACGCCGCAAGCACCGACAATCGCCCGCGGCACCTCCGCATTCGCGTGCAGTCGGCCAGCGGCGAGAATGTGAACGTTCGCCTGCCGATTGGCCTGGTGAGCCAAGTGGCGAGCTGGCTGCCGGGCCGCCACGTCACCGTCAACGACACGGTGATCTCGGTCGACGAGCTGCTGGACCGGATCCGCACAGCGGGCGTGGGCCACATCGTGGAGGTGGACAGCGACCGCGGAGACCGCGTCACCATTACCCTGGAGTAGCCGGGAGCCGGCGGACGCCTTAATGGTCCGCCGGCTCTCGACGCTTCCCCTCCGGCACCACGCCGTCAAACACGGACGGTGTGAACACGCCCCCCGCCATCACGATGCGTCCATTGACCAGAATCGTCGGGTTCCCCCCGTCCGACAGCTCCAGCCACCGATCCCGGGCCTCGGCATCCTCCGTCACGTCATGATAGGTAAACGGGATGCCTGCTTGCGAAAGCCACGCTTTCGCTCCGATGCAGTCGCCTCAGGTGGGCGTCCCATAAATCACGATACTTGACATAGTTCGCCCTCCGTTCGCCTCGTCGCCCAATTCTCGAATCTGTGCTTCTCACGCCAGGCGCCTATTTATTATGGCCGGACCCACCCGGCGGTCAAGCGGGGCGGTCACCGGCTCAGAGGGCAGTCATGGGCGGGCTCATCGGCGGGGTGTTTGGCGGAGGCTTCGGCGGGTTTCGCTGGACGGCGGGCCGGCGCGCGCCGAGAGTATCCGAGTATCGATGACAGGGATCTGGGCGTCGTCCGCCGGGCGGGAGACCTGCGGCTGGGCATCGCGTGCCCCGGCGTCACGGGCCGTCCGTCCGACCATGCACACGTGATGCCGAGTTGTCTCGACGGGAGAGCCTGGAGTCATACGATGGTGCCGAGGGGATGGTTGCATGGGCGTGGTAGACCTGCGCTACGTATACGACGATCTGCTGACCATGCCTGATGATGGCCATCGATACGAACTGCTGGCGGGAGACCTGATGGTGAGCCCGTCAGCCATGCCACGCCACCAGCACATTGCCAAAAACCTCATCGTCGCCCTATCCCGGTGGGAAGCGGCTAGGCTGGGCCGCGTCTATTCGGCACCGCTGGATGTGGTGCTTGACCGCCACACCGTGTTCGAACCGGACGTCCTGTTCATCCACGCCGAGCACTTGGCCATCGTGACGGAAAGCCCTGTCAAGGGGCCGCCGGATCTCGTGGTGGAGGTGCTGTCAGACAGCACCCGCCGGGTTGACTTGGGGCGCAAGCTCCGTGCGTACGGACGCTACGGCGTGAACGAATACTGGGCGGTGGATCCCGCTGAAGGCACCGTGCAGGTGTTTCGCCGAGACGGCCCGGCATTCGTTGCCACGGACCGGTTGAGTGCCGGGGACGCCATCACGTACCTCGGATGCCGCTCACCGTCGCCGACATCCTAGCGGAGTGACCGCAAGGCAGCGGTGGTCCATGACCTCATATACGGGTCACGGCCTCTTGGTCCGTAGTCAGATTCGTGGGCCAGGTCGTATGCCAAGGCGAGCAGGAGAAGCTGGTCGTGGCGGTGGCGGATCCCCCGCCGGTGGCACGGGTCGGGCAGGGCGGCCAAGCGGGCGCGGACCCCGTCGGGACCGGTCCCATTCAAGGTGTTGACGTCGCGCATCGTCGGGGTGCCTCCCATCAGGGCGGGCGTGAGGAACGGGGCCCGGAGCGGTCGGGGTCAGGGGGCGGACCCAGACGTGTTTGGGCCCACCGTGGCGGACATCGTGCTGATGCTGACGCGCGAAGCCGTGCGTCTGGCTCAGGTCGTCCCACCCGACGCGATAGCTGGTCCCGGCGAACCGGGTGGGGTCCACGAAGGTTTCCGCCACCCGGACCGGGTGTCCATAGACCGCGGTTCCGTCCGCGCGGAGGCGCCAGGTGTTTTGGGCGAGCGTCGCCGAGGCCAAATTCAGAATGTGAATGTCGGGGAGAATCAAGAACTGGGCGTTGTTCGCGACGAACTTCAACCGCGCCCGTTGCTGGGGTGGCTCCACCCGATCCCCTGGTCGCGCGCGCGCACCATTCAGGCGGCCGCGTCCGTGTCGACGCAGGCCACGTACCCGAGGGATTCCCCCACCAAGCCCCGAAAGCCCAAGTAGTGGGGGACCGCCATCAAGCCACGCCGGGCGTTCGGCCGGGCGCACCAACCGGACCTCCCGGGTCGTCGGCCACCGGGGCACCACCCGGCTGCGGATCGTCGGCGTGTCGGTATGCATGGGGGTTCCCTACCCGAGGGCCGATCGAAGGTTCAGCGGATTCCGGCCGTTAACGCCCGTCATGCGTTTCCGCGACTATGACGGAGCCCTGGTCACCGGCTGGGCGGGACATCCCGACGGCTCCCGTAGACACGCGCCATCGGTGGGGAAGTAACCTTTCTCGAAGGGATCTCGTTGGCACGGGAGGAGGGATCGTCATGCGAACCGCCGTGTGGGTCGTGTCATGCCTGTTGGCGGGGGTTGTGGCGGGGTGCGGTTCCCCCCTGACCACTGGGACCGCCGCAACTCCCTCCCCCCACGCCCCCGCGGCGGCCGGGTCGGCGTCTACGGGCGCCCGGCCGCCGGCCTTTTCGTCGACCATGGTCCGCACGTGCATTCCCGAGTCTGACCCGTATGTGACGCTGACCGTCGCGTCCCGGCACCCCACCCTGTCGATCGAGATTGGCCACCCGCTGACCACCCAGGGCGCCGGCATCCCGGAAACGGTTCTCTCGTTTGCGGGGACCGGGGGCCGGGTCTCGGTCCCCATCCCGACCGGTGTGGTGTTCAACTTCGAAGGTAGCGGCGACTTGTTTGGGTCCCTGGTTGATGCGCACGGAACGTTATGGCTCCTGCTTTATGTGGCGTCGGCCCACCCAACCCCCGTACCCGTTCTGAAAGGACCGGCGGTGTCCTCAAACCGGCTGGTGACCTGGTCTGTTGAAGCGCTCACGGTGAACACGCCCGCCATCCAGCAAGCGCTGGCCGCCGCTAAAGCGGCCGGGTGGACGCCCCTCACCCGGGTGGTGGCCCGCCATCACTGGACGGGCATTGGGTTTGATGGATGGCTCCGCGTGCCCCTCAACACGCCGCTCGACATCTTCAACCCGACCTTAGGCGGCACCACCGTCTTGGAAGCCTCCGCCGTGTCGTCAACGATCCCGCGGCAGTACGCTGCCATCACGCACAATCGGTGCCGAACCTCCGCCAACTAGACGCTCGTTCAGCGGGCACCCTCACTTCGAGTCATGCGCCCACTTATGGCGGTCGGACGTGCCCGCGGGTCCTTGGGGCACCGAAGGAGGCCGCCGCGAGCGACCACTCGGCGGCTGCCCGGCACTCGGGCCGGGGCCGCACATATTTTTTGGGTGCGCCGTCGGCGCGGCCGCCGTATTGACTCCCTCCGCGCCGACGCTGGGCCCGGCACGCAGACGGCAAATCCCGGTGCGCCGACCACGCTGCCCCTTGCGCATCGCGCCACCCGACGATATGATTGACGAAAGTTGGATTCCCGACTTTCCAGTAAAGGAGGGGCGCCGGTGCTTACCAAGTTGACACGCCATGGCCAGATCACGCTTCCCAAAGCCGTCCGCGAGCGCTTGCACTTGGCCGAAGGGGACTACGTGGACGTGCAAATCAGCGACGATGACCGTGGCGTGCTCTTGCGCCCCCGCAAGATGGTGGCCATTGACCCGGACCAGGAGTGGTTTTGGACGGCGGAGTGGCAGGCCGCAGAACAGGCGGCAGAAGAAGATTTAGTTCACGGGCGCGTCGTGGCCAGTCGTCCTGGGGAGACGGCATCCGATGCCCTCCGGAGAGCGGCGGCTGCGGCGGACGATGAGAACGGGCATGAGACCACGGATGACACAACGGGCGGCGATGCGTGACGGTCAAGTTTACGCGCCGATTTGTCCGCGCCTACAACGAACTCCAGCCCCAGGACCGGCGCGCGGTCCTGGACGCTGTGGATCGCGTGCAAGCGGACCGGAACCATCCCAGCCTTCATCTGAAAAAGGTTCAGGGTGTGCCCGGCATCTGGGAAGCTCGGGCGTCCCGCGACTTGCGCTTGACATGCCAGTTCTTGGCTGGCGATGTACTGGTATTTCGCATCTGCGGGCACCATGACACTGTCCTCAGGAATCCGTAAGCGAGAGCCGCCCACCGTGCGCCGCGACGTCGGCCCCCGGGTCACAGGTCGCTATCGATACTGGATGCGCGGATCCACTACCGCGTAACCCATGTCAGCCAGCACGCCGCCCAGCACGCCCACCGCGGCCAGCAGAAACGCCAGGCTGGTGGCGGGGCCGAAGTTCAAGCTGTTGAGCTCCCGATAGAACAGCGCACCGGCACCCGGAATGAAAAACACGATTTCCACTACAATTACCGTGTTGATCAGCACCGGAAACGAGGTGCCCGCGAGCGTCAACAGCGGCAAGAGTGAGTTCCGGAGCGCATGCCGGCGGAGCACCCGGTGTTCATCCGCCCCTTTGGCCCGCGCCGTCCGCACAAAGTCGGTCTCCAGCGATTCCTCCAACGACGCCCGCAGGTACCGGGTCCAGCCCCCCACCGCCGCGGCGTACACCGTCGCTACCGGCATGATCATATGCAAGCCCCACTGCCAAAACCCGGGGTGGGTGACGGACGGCACCCCGTCGGGCGGCAGGAGGAGAAGGTTCAGGGCCAGCTCCCACACCAGCAGCAGCGACAGCCAAAACGCGGGGGTGGCATTCAGCACGTACAAGACGGCGGTCAACAGATGGTCGCCCCAGGTGTTGGGGTGCCCCACCTGCCACGACGCGAGGCCCACCGCGGACGCGAAAGCGAGGCCAATGCCCAGCGCCGCCAACTCCAGGGTGCGGGGCAGGAAGCGGAGCCACTGCAGGATCAGGCCGTGCACCAAAAACGTGGAGCGGAACCAGTTCCAGAACTGCAGGGGCAGCGGCAGATTGAGGCCCAGCTCCGCGTTCAGCTGATTGACCGCCTTTTGGGAAGCGCGCAGCCCGAGCTCAGCGCGCGCCGGGCTGGCGGCATCCAAGTGGAGAACGAAGAAAATAATCACCGCAATGCCCAGCAGCGCGAACACCGCCTGCACCACGCGCTGACCCAAATACGCCAGCATCAGGCCCACCCCCGTTGATTTTTCGGGTCGAAGGCTTGTCGGAGCGCGTCGGCCACAAAGTTCACCGACAGCTGGAGCAAGACAAACGCCAAGCCCGGCAGCCACAGGAGCCACCAGCTGTTGTCATACAGATACTGGCGGCTCGATGCCACCATCCCCGCCCAGTTGGGGTTGGGCGGGGGCAGCCCGTATCCCAGGAAACTGGCGGTGGCCAGCACCAACAAAGTCGTGCTGACCTGGCCGCTGGCCGCTACGACCACCGTCCCCATCACGTTGGGCAGGAGGTGTCGGCGCATGATGCGGCCCGGCGTCGCGCCACCTGAGCGGGCCGACTCCACATACTCCCGTTCGCGGGCGGACAGCACGTCGCCACGCACCAGCCGCGCCACGAGCGGCCAGCCGGTAAGACCCAGCACGGCAATCATGGTGCCGTCATTGGGCCGAAACAACACCACCACCAAAAACAGCGGGACCAGCTGAGGAATGCCCAGCACAGTGTCGGTGAACCACATGAACGCCCGGTCCACCAGTCCGCCGGCCAAACCCGACACCAACCCAATCAGCACGCCCAGTGCCGACGCGACGGCCGCCGACACGAATCCGACCAGTAAGAACCCCTGGCCTCCCACCATGAGGCGGGCCAGCTCGTTGCGCCCCAAGACGTCCGCCCCCAACGGAAACGCCCCGCCGGGCGGTGCCAGCGTATCGGCAATGTGCGTGGCGATCGGACTTTTTGGGTAAACGTCAGGGCCGACAAACGAAAAGAGGGCCAGCAACACCAACAGCGTGCTGCCCGCCCAGAACAGGGGATGGCGGGACAGCGACCGCCAACGCCGCTGGCCCGCCGTGATGACCGGCACCGCTGCCTCAGTCGCCACCTGCGCCATGCCCTAGCCTCCCACCGTGGACCTCGCCGCCTGTTGGTCACAACGCCGAGCACCGGGACACGGTTGCCGCGCCCCTATTGCGCTGCGGCCGCTGGATCGCGCGGCCCGTCCGCCATCACCAGTCCGGGATCGAACTGTTCGTGGTAGAGCGCAGCATACAGGCCGCCCTGACGCAGCAGCTGCGCGTGGGGCCCTCGCTCGCGGATCCGGCCCGCTTCGACCACCAAAATCTGGTCCGCCGCCAGCACGGTGGACAGGCGGTGGGCAATGGCCACCACCGTCCGTCCCTGGAAGAGGCGGTCCAGCGCCTCCTGGATCAGGCGCTCGGCATGGCTGTCCAACGAGCTCGTGGCCTCGTCCAGCAACAGCACGCTCGGATTCTTCAAGATGGCCCGCGCAATCGCGACGCGCTGCTTTTCCCCACCTGACAGCCGGTACCCCCGCTCGCCGACCACCGTATCCAAGCCCTCGGGCAAGGCCGCGATGAGTTCGCCCAGCTGCGCGGCGTCGGCCGCCTGTCGCACGTCTCGGTCGTTGGCCGTGGGGCGTCCGTACCGGACGTTGTCCGCGAGCGTCGTATGAAACAGATAAAGCTCCTGCGTCACGACCGCCATGGCGGACCGGAGGTCGGCTTCCGCCAGCTCTGCCAGCGGTACGCCCCCGAGCCGCACCGCACCTGCCTCGGGATCGTAGAACCGGGCGCCCAGCGATAGGATGGTGCTTTTGCCGGCGCCCGAGGGTCCCACCACCGCGGTCAGTTGACCGGGCTGGGCGACAAACGATACCCCGTGCAACACCTCCTCGGTCGGCTTGTACCCGAAGTGCACGCGGTCAAACTCCAAGGGAAGCGGCGCCACCCCCATAACGCCGGGCAGCGAGCGCGGCTTGGACGGCTCGGGCACGTCGGCGGGCAAATCCAGGAACCGAAAGATGCGATCAAACAGCGCCAAGCCCCCGATGAGTGTGGTGTTGGACCCGGCCAGCGACGAGGCCGGGCTGTACAGCTGCACCAGATAGGTGGCAAACGCGACGATGGTGCCCAGCTCCGCCCGGTGCGCGATCACCAGATATCCGCCATATCCGTACAGCAGAGCGGGCCCCAGCGCCGACAGAATGCGCACCACCATGCTGAGCCACTGACCGACCATGCTTTGCCGCACCTGATTGGTTCGCACAGACGCGCTGTACCCGCCAAACCGATCGGCCTCACGCCGCCGGGTGCCGAAGCTGGTAACCACGAGAACCCCAGACAGGGTCAGGGTTTCCTCCAGGTGGGCGGTCATCTGCGACATGGACTCCTGCGTCCGATTGATGGCGTCGTACGTGCGCCGCCCAAAGCTCAGGACGGGCAGTGCAAAAGCCGGCAGCACCAAAGCCGCCGCAATCGCCAGCTGCCAGTTGATGATGAACATCGTGGCCAGGGTCAGCGTGACGGTCAGTGCATTCACGAACAGTCCTGTCATGGTGCGGCTCAAGACGTTTTGCACCGCATTTAAGTCGTTGACCAGCCGTGAGTGGATCTCCCCGCCCGGCGTCTTGGTGAAAAACCGAATCCCGAGACGCTGCCCATGGCGGTACATGGCCGTGCGCAGGTCATGAATAACGGCCTGCGCCACCACCGCGTTCAAATAGCTCTGCCCGACGCTCACCACGGAGCCGACGGCGGGAAACGCCAGGAGGCCGACGGCCAGCCACCACAGCGACGCGTAGTTGCGCTGGCGAATCGCGCCGTCAATGATTTGCCGCATGAGCAGAGGCGGGATCAAGCCCAGCAACACGCCCAGCACGGTGAGCGCCAGCGCACCGGCGATGAGCCGGCGGTGGGGTCGGAGGGTGCGCATCAGCCGCCGCGCCGTTTCTTTGCTGGGTTTGCCCTGCTCCATGTACCCCAGGGACCGCCGCTGCTCCCAGACGGCGTGCATGCCGTGCATGCTCATGAGGGCACCCCTGCCGTCCGGCGGTGCTCCGCCCAAGCTGTCAATGCCTCCGCCCAGGCGTGGCGCCCGTCGGGCGGCACGGCCTCCAGCAGGTGGCGCAGCACCGCGTGCCGACCGGCGACAAACCGCTGGTAGGCATCCCGACCCTGTTCCGTGGCCGCCACCCGGACGCGCGCCCCGTGCCCCGGATCGGCATGGCGCTGTGCCCAGCCCCATTCCTCCAGCCGGTCGAGGTGGGTCGTCATCGTGCTGGTGCGCACCCCGACATCCTCGGCCAACTCCGACGGCGACCGCTCACCGCGGCCCACCAGTGCTTCCAGGACTCGAAACGCGCCTCGGCCCGCTCGCCCGCCTGACGCGTCGCGCGCCGCCTGCCGCACACCGGCCATCCACTCGCGGCGAAATCGCTCCAACAGATCGTCCAGCCGCGTCACCTCGTCGTCATTCATCCCGGCACGCTCCATTCGCTAGTCTCGCTAGCCCAGTTTCCCATAGCATACCACGGGACGCGCAAGTTTTCGGAGGCTCTATGCTAAAACCTGTGGGATGGGCGGCACACAAGCGGCAGCCCGTCTAATTCGTTGATAGCTGACATCGACGAAGGAGGGGGCCCCCGCGGTGACTGAGTATCAGGCCTCGCCGGCCGCCGTGTGGGGGCGGGCCGCCGACGCGGGGGAAACGGTGGCGAAGATGACGACGGGCGGGCGGTGGGCCGTGCGCGGTCCGCGCCCGACCATTTGTCCCGCCGGCGGGGGCACGCGGTGGCGTCGGCGGCGCCTTGAGCTGCCGCGGGGTCGCCCCCGTGCGGGGCGTGGGCGTCGGGCGCTGGCGTCGCTGGGGGGACCGCGTGGGGGCGCTCGAGGACGATCCGGGGTGGGATCTCCCCGGGGACTGGGTGCGGTCCATGGATGAAGCCGCGGTTCGGGGCCCCGCCCGGTGCACCCCCAGCGCGCGGCGGGCCCCCGCACGCCGGGGGCTCCCGATCCGGGCGGATGACCGCCTCGCCACGCGGGACGCGTGGTTGGCCCGGATCCCGACGTCGGTGCGGGCCCGTATCCGTGGGGGGCCGTCCGGGTGGCCCCCGCTCCCCTCATGCAGGACGGGACGGCCCGGGTGGAGGCGGCGCGCCGTCTCGAGCAAACCCTCACCCAGCAAACGATTCGGCGCGGGCCGCGGATCCAGGGCGTCGAACACCGGCGGGCCGGCCGCCGGCGGCGCTCGCACAGATTCCAACCACCTATCCGGCGTTGGGTCCACGCCACCGCGGGAAAGAAGACTGGCGGACGCTCCGCTACGCGTCGGACCTCACGGCGGCGACCGCGCCGCGGAACCGCGGGCTTCTCCCCGCCGCGGCGGCGCGACGCCGAGGACTACCAAGGGGCCCAGCCGCTCCGCCGATGGCGGCCCGCGTGGTTGGCGCGCTTGCCATGGGCCCAGCCGTTCACCCACGGGTACATCGAGGGCGGCCACCCCCAGATCACGAGCCCGAAGCGCCCAAGCGATGGGTTCCGCCACCGCGATCGCTATCGCCGGAAGATGTTGCTGGGCTTCCGCCCACCGATCCAGATCCCACAGGGTTTGACATAGAGCCGTTTTCGGATCACTCGATGTCATCGCACGGAGGCTTGCCACCTTGCTACGATCTCCCGCAGGGCGTCCTCGGAAGCATGGTCCAACAACAGCGCCACGTAGGGATCTCCGTCCAGACCCAAGACCCCGGCAAACGCCGGCTCCGTCTTGAGGCCGTCCCTGCGCGCAGCGCGCACCGCGTGGCGCAGGGCGTCGCCGCCGGCAATCAAGAGACGCCACTCAGCAATCAGGTGGCGAAAGCCCCGCTGCTCGGCGACGGGCAGTGGTTGGGCAAACACCTCACAAAACCGCGAATCGACCTGGAAGCGACAAATCACGGCTGGTGCTCCTTGCCATTCCCGTTCGGTCAGGGAGAAGCCCGGACGACCCCTCCAAGTGAATTCGCACTCTTGTCCGAAGGCCTTCAGATTCCCGGCCTCCACCAGCATGTCCACATCGCTGGCTTCGGTGTCCACACCCAGGGGAATGCTGCCGGCCATCACGGGATGAAACCGGGCCAAGGCATCCCACACACCTTCTCGCGCCAGCTGTCGGCGAACCATCGCGTCGTGGCTTTGGGGCGCGGGATCCACCGGTGAACACCTCCTTCACACCACCGGCGGCGAAGGCGTCGGTGGCATCCGCATGGCACGTCTAATAATTTTGGGACAGGCCGGCAGTGACGCGGTCCGCGGCGCAGCCACCACAACCTCGCTCCAATATTCGGTCAGCGCACAGACCCGCCCCCCTTCGAAGCGGAAGAACGACATCACGCGACAGGCCAGCCCGGGAGGGTCGGTAGCCAGACACGCGCGTGGCGCTGACGACGACGGCGTCGGTGAACACCCCCGGCACCTGCATCTACTGGTCTCTGCTCATGCATTCGCGCGAATTGGGCCAATCCACTCCGCAGTCGTGCGTCAATAACGCGCCGGCGTGCACGGAGTCGCGTGCGTTCATGTGGCTCCAAAATTGCTGAACCGTCGCTTCGGCGGCGCGGCGGGTCATGTTCGTCCTCCATCCGCAAACGGCGCCGCCATTGGGTCAGTGGCCGCAGGATACGCATACATCACGCCGGGGCTGCCTCTCTGGGTCTTCTTCGCCGCCCCGCCAGATTGGCCGCCCGCACCAGAACATGGCGGGAGTATGTGGGAATCGAACCCACCGCCGACCGCCGGCCGGCCATCGGATTTGAAGTCCGTGGAAGGCACCAGTCCTCCATCTACCCCCGTGTGCCGAAAGTATGGCGTTGACGGGGGGCACCTGTCAACGCGGCCCCGGGGCTCAGGGAGCCTCCGCGCCCACCGCGCTCACGGAGGTGATTAGGCGGCCGCCCACGTCCAACCAGGTTCCCGCCCCCACCAGGAGCCCGGCCAGCATCCTAAAGCAGATTGGGTGCCCAAAGCGCCGCCGGCACCCCCAAAAAACGGGCGCCTCGCCGCGCCGCTGCCCACAGAGTGTAGCTGGCTCGCCTGACCATCCCCAGGTCCGCGGCCGCCAGCGCCCCATCCATCAGGAACGTGGCTGCAGACGCCAACTCCACTGACCGTGAGCACGGTCCACGGAAGCACCAGTCCCTTGAACCGGCTTCCCAGGACCATCAGCAACCAGCGTGTCCAAACGATCCGCAGGCTCCCCCGATGGCTGCCCGTCGGCCACGGGGCCCGGCACGTCCCTTTCGCCTCCGATGGCCTCGCGGACGTCGGCGGCGGGGATCCCGGTTAAACCGGCGGCAGGTCCATCCCAAATGTCTCAGGGAATGCGGGTGTGGGCGGGTAGAGGCCCGTCGACAGATACCGGTCGCCCCCGTCGGGAAACATCACCACGACGGTGCGGCCCCGGCCCCCGGTCTCCAACAGCACCTGGCGCGCGGCCGCATAGGCCGCCCCCGACGAAATGCCCGCCAACAGACCCTCGTGCTGCGCGAGCCACCGCGTCGTCGACCACGCATCGTCGTCGGTCACCGCCACCACGCGGTCAATGACCGAGCGGTCCAGGATGATGGGGACAAAGCCCGCGCCTATGCCCTGTATGTTGTGCTGTCCGGGGAGCCCCCCCGACAGCACCGCCGATGTGGCGGGTTCCACCGCGACCATTTCGATGTTGCGCCGGTGGTTTTTCAAATACCGGCCCAACCCGGTGACGGTCCCCCCCGTCCCCACGCCAGCCACCACCATGTCGACCCGCCCGTCCGTGGCCGACCAGATCTCGGGACCGGTGGTGCGCTCATGTACGCGCGGGTTGGCCGGGTTTTCGTGCTGGCGCGTCATATAGGCGTCCGGTAACGCGCTCTCAATGGCTTTGGCGCGCGCCACCGCCCCCGCCGTGCGCTCCGCGCGGGGGCTTTCCACCACCGTGGCGCCATACGCGGAAAATAACTGGCGCCGCTCGATGCTCTGCCCTTCGGGCATTACCAGCACCAGCCGGTAGCCGCGGGCCGCCGCCAGCATCGCGAGGGCAATGCCGGTGTTGCCCGACGTCGCTTCCACCAAGACGCTGCCCGGGTGAATCCGCCCCCGTTCCTCGGCATCCTGAATCAGGGCCCAAGCCGTCCGGTCCTTCACCGATCCTCCAGGATTTTGCCGTTCCAGCTTGGCCCACACCGTGGCCCCGGTTTCCAGAGACAGCGCGTCGAGCGGCACCAAGGGTGTTTTGCCCACCAGGTCCAGCACCGCGCCTCCTGGCTGTGTCATGGGATCCCCCCGATTTGAAATAGTAAATCGACCGTACAGGCGCACATCGTGCGGCTGACGCGGGGCGCGTCGGCCCCACCGGCTCCGGTCCGTCAGGCACGGCTCCCGCGACGGTTTCGCGGATCCCGATGCGGCCGCTCCCGCGGCAGATTGCGCCCCGCCTTGAGCCAAGGAGACACAAACGGCGCCACCCGCGCAACCTGCCGCGGCCGACGCCAGGCCATCCACACCACCGCCGCCACAAACGCGACGGCCCCCACACTGAGCCAGGGCACCGCACTCGCCCCCCGGCCGTGCTGAGATTTCAAGACACCGCTACCCTGCCTAGCGATTCTCCTCCGCGTTGTCCGGCGGACGGTTCGGACTGTCCGCCGGGGTTCCGTTCGGTGCACCGGTCGCATCGTAGGACATGGGATACGTGGGCGGCTTTCCCGGCTCATCCATCACGCCCGACATCGCCCCCCGAAATTCACGAATGGCCCGCCCGAGTCCCGAACCAATCTCCGGCAGCCGCTTCGGTCCGAAAACCAGCAGCGCCACGATGAGCAACAGGACAATGTGCACTGGCGACAACAAATCGCCCATCCTGGCCACCTTCTCTCTTACGACCCGAGGCCAATACCCGACGATTCAGTATACCGCACCCACACCGCCGCATGCCTGTCAAGCGCGCGAGTGGGTAAGCCGTTCCCGATGGGCGGCCCACTCCCAGTCGTCGGCGAGCGGCGGTAGATCCGCCGTCCCGGTGCGCCGTGCCTGCGCCCGCGACAACAGCCAGTCGGCCAGATGCGGGTTCTTGGGCAGCAGCGATCCGTGCAGATACGTGCCCACCGCGTGGACCCGCACCGCTCCCTCGGTTCGATCATGCCCGTTGTTGCCGGCCCCGACGGCGACCCGCGCCAGCGGACCCTGGCCCGCGTGCAGCACCGTTTCCCCGGCATGATTCTCGAATCCCACCAACGTGGCCGGCACCAAGGGGAGTGTCGCCCTGGCCACGACGTTGCCCACATGCCGGCCATGTCGACCCGCTTGGGTGGTTGCATCAAACCAGCCCACCCCTGGCAGCGTCCGCCCGTCCTGGGCCTGGTACTCCCTCCCCAACAACTGAAAGCCGCCGCACACCGCCAGCAGGGGCAACCCATCCGCCAGCGCCGCCGACAGGCCGGCCCCCCGAGTCACCAAGTCGTCGGCAATCCATGCCTGGTGGCGGTCCTCGCCCCCCCCGAGAAAGACAATATCCGCCTCCGCCCACGATATGGGCACACCTGGCTCCACGTCCAGCACGCGCGCCTCCCAGCCGCGCCACTCGGCCCGGCGCGCCAGCGCCAGCACATTGCCGCGGTCCCCGTACAGGTTCATATCGCGGGGATACAGATGCACAATCGTCAGCCGCACAATCCGAGGCCTCCCCGAGGGGCGCTTTCGGCCGCTCCACCGACGGCCCACGGTCCGTCCCCTGCGCAGTATGTCACAGCGAACGATGTGACGGGTCGGGTGGGGTCCCCAGTGGGCAAATGGCGACACAGGTTTGACCAGGCCCGCACCGTGTTTCAGCATAAATGGAGTAAACCGATGGGAGCCACGGGCGGGCGGGAGGGTTCAGCGTCCATGCAGCAGTATTGGGTGCCGTTTTGGGACATCATGCGGACGCGCGAGATAGAAATTCTTGGCCGTCGGCGGTTGCATCATCTGACGCGGGGTGCCTACGAAGTGTCAGAGGTGTTGCCGTGCCGCTTAAACCAGGTGGTGACCACCACGGTGTGCTGGTGCGGTACGCGGCCCATTTTGATACTGTCCACGGCCGACGTGCGCATCGACTATCGCATCTTCGTGCGGTGGTTTGGGTACGAGGTGCGCCCCGCCACGTCGACGGAAGTGTCGGCACTGACGTCCGCCCATCTGCAGGGCGTTCCCCCGGGGGGGTTGCCCTACATGATGCCCGTGTTCCTGGATGATGTGCTGTTGGCGTCGGACTCGCTCTGGATTCCCGCCGGCGACCCGTCGGTGTGGGTACACGTGTTGCCGCCCGCAGTGGTCAAAGTGTCCGGCGCCTTCCCGGTGTCGATTCGCATGGCGCCCCCGGCCCGCGATGAGCGGTACAGCTACTACGCGGTCAACCGGCTGAATGCCCAGGGGGTCCTGGAACCGTCGGAACCCGCAATCCTGTCAGGAACCGACTAACCAGGCCCGCCAACGCGACGGGCGCCTCCAGCGGCACTCGATGTCCGACGCTCTCCACAATCGCCAGTTGCGCTCCGGGAATCATCGCAGCCATCTGCCGCATGGAGGCAACATACTTCCCGTCGCGACGGCCGGCCACCAGAAGTGTGGGCACCGACCAGGCGGGCAGCAGAGGCCCGCTGTCCACCTGAGAGCCCGCCCCGGTATGGCGGAGGCTTGCCGCAATGCCCTCCGGCCGGTGCCTTGCCCGGTCATGCGCGAGACGGCGCCGCTGAGCCTCCGTCAGCGGACGGCCGCTGGCCAGCACCGGGGTTTGGTCCCACCGGGCCAGGAAGGCGTCCAGCCCGCTCGCCTCGATCTGGGCCGCCAGTGCCGCATCCGCCCGCCTCCGCGCATCCCGCTCTGCGGCGTCGGGGATGCCCGCGGACGCGCTGACCAGCACCAGCCGTGCCACGTGTGCCGGCGCAGCCGCCGCCATGCGGAGCGCAATGCGGCCCCCCATGGAGTAGCCCACCAGGGAAAACGACCCAGCCGCCACGGACGCCATCAGGGCCAGCAGATCGCGGGCCAGGCCGTCCGGGTCCAGGTGCCCACCGTCGGACGGGATCCCCGAGCGCCCGTGGCCGTACAGGTCGGGTCGCACCACCCGATGCGTTTGACGGAGCCCGCGCACCAGCGGCTGCCAGGTGACATGCGTGCCCAGAAAGCCGTGCAACATCAGGAGGGGCGGGGCATCGGGGGGCCCGGCCGCCGTATACCAGAGCGCCTGCGGGCATTGGGTGCCCGGCGCTTCAAACCAAGGCACGCCACGCCTGCGCCAGTTCATGGCCCAACAGGACCCGGGTCTCGGCCAGCCAGGCGGCATACGCGACCCGCGACGCCGTGTGCCAATCCACAATCTCGAGGCCATCCTCGCGCTGGCCGGCCCTCAAGACCGCCGCCGTCTCGGCCCAGTGGGACGTCTTATCGTATCGGCCCCCGTACAGGGTGGCCGCCCCAGCGAGATCCAGCCCATGCGGCGTGCCAAACAACCGCTCAAACGACTCGGGCGGCAGCTCCGCCTGCGGAAGCGTGTTGAAGATGCCCCCGCCGTCGTTGTTGACCACCAGCACCGTGGCCCCAAGGCCCTCACGCCGGACGGGCAGCCAGGCGTTCAGGTCATGAACAAACGACAAGTCCCCCACCACCAGCAGCAGCCGCTGGCCGCGAGCCGCCGCCAGCCCAAGCCCAGTCGACGCTACGCCGTCAATGCCGCTCACCCCGCGGTTGCCAAACAGGGTAAAGCGCTCGGACCCGGCAAACCACTGGTCTAGGTCCCGCACCGGCAGGCTGTTGCCCACCATGACCAGCGTGTCCGCCGGCACCACCGACGAGAGACCGTGCGCCCAGTGGCTGGACACACCCCCCGGAGCCTCAGCCAGGCGGCGGGCCAGCCAGCCTGCGGCCAGTCCATCCAGGTGCTCCCACGCCTGGCGCCAGGGCGCACCGCGCGATTTGCCGGCCGACCACGGCCACGGGTCGTCATCCCATGTCTGCAGATCCGTGGGAAACCAGGCCACCGCTGATCCCCCCGGGTCGCGCCAGGATCCTTCGGAGTCCACCACGGCCGTGGGCACCTGCGCCATGAGCCGATTGGCCGCCTTCGACGTGGGGACTGGACCCACCCGGAGAATCTTGGCAGGCCAATATTTCTCAGGCAGAGCGTGGGCCAGCCAGTCAGCGGTCGCCACCGTCGGGATGCGCCCCCGCAGATTGGACAGCGGATCGGCCCACACCGCCCACCCCCAGCGATCGGCCAGCTGCGCGACGGTACGGCGCGCACCCAGCAGGTTTTCGGCTCCGGCCACGATGAGCCCCCGAGGTTCGCCGGCCCCAAATGCGTCCAACGCACCCCAGTCCGTCGCGCGCGCGGGTCGCGCGACGGACACGGGGTGCCGCGAATCCCAAACCGACGGCCACTGGGGCACAAGGGGATCGCGCACCGGTACATTCACGTGCACAGGGCCGGTGGGGGCGCCGCTGGCGGTCACCGCCGCGCGTACCCCGGCCATAACCCAGTGGGCAGTTGGCACCGCGCGGTCGGGCACCGGCAGATCCCAACACGCCTTGACGGTCGGCCCAAACAGCTTCACCTGATCCACCGTCTGCGGCGCCCCCACCTGGCGGAGCTCGGGCGGGCGGTCGGCGGACAGCACCACCAAGGCCCCTCCGCCGAACCGCGCCTCCATGGCGGCCGGCAGGAGATTGCCCACCGCGGTGCCTGAGGTCGTGAGGACGACGACCGGGCGTCCCTGTCCGCGGGCCAGCCCCAGCGCAAAGTAGGCGGCGGACCGTTCGTCCACGTGCATCCAGACGCGGATGGCCGGATGACGGTCCAGCGCTAGGGCGAACGGAGTGGAGCGCGAACCGGGGCACACGACCGCCGCCCTGACGCCTCCTGCCGACAGCCCCTCCACCAGCCCCGCCGCCGCGGCACCCAGCGGGTCGCCGCTCACGAGGGGCCGTCCCCAACCGCCAGGGCCTGAACCATGACGGCCAGCTTCTGACTCGACTCCGAAAGCTCCTGATCCGGATCGGACCCCCGCACCAACCCGCATCCCGCAAACAACCGCAGCCGCCGCCCACGCACCCAGGCCGACCGCAAGCCTACATAAAAGGCCCCCGACGCTCCCCCGACCTCGGCCAAGCCGACGGGTCCGGCATACCAGCCACGCGCCGTCGCTTCCAGGCGGTGCTGCCAGGCCAGCGCAGCGCTGGGGGGGTCGCCCCCGACGGCTGGCGTGGGGTGGAGCGCCGTCAAGACATCGTAGAGGCCCTGCTCCGGTCTGAGCCAGCCCGCGATCGGCGTCACCAAGTGGCAGACCGGCCCGGCGCGCACTGCCCGGATGGGGTCCACCACCACGTCGTCGGCCAGCCGGCCCAGCCGCGCCGCAATCGCCTCCACCACCACCCGGTGCTCGCGACGGTCCTTGGAGCGTCCCAGCAGCACGTCGGGGCCCGCCTCCGCGCGCTCGGTCCCCGCCACCCCCTGCGTGAACACCCGCCGCCCCTGCACCCTCGCCAGAAGCTCCGGGGTTGCCCCCAGAAAGACACCGCCCGCCTGGCGCACCAGAAACACACTGGCGGCCGCATCGTGTGTCAGGGCGGCCCACAGGGCGTCCAGGTCCACCGGCTCGGCCAACCCCAGATCCACGGCCCGCGCCAGCACCACCTTGCCCACGCGACCGCGGTCCAGGGCGCGCACCACCACCGCCACCTGGTCGCGCCACCGTTCGGGGCGCGGGACAAAGCGGGTCGTGAGGAGCGTCACGCCCGGCGGGGACTCGGTCGTTCCCGGCACGCGTGGCAATGGCCGCGGCGGCCGAAGGGCTCCCGATGGCGCCACCCGCGCCACCAGCTGCCACCAGCCCGAACCGTCCGGCTCGCGCCGCACCGTTAACTCGGGCAGCACCAGACTGGCATCCGGAAATCCCCTCCAGGAGTGGCCGGCCTGGAACGCCGCTCCGCCCCCCACCCACAGGTCGGTCGGCAGGTTGGCAGCCGCAGCCAGCGCCTGCAAGCGGCTCGCGGCCGTCCGGAGTGCCTCTGCCCCGTCGGCGCGCACCCCGAGCGCCTCGCCCCACGCGAGGGTCAGCCGGCCGTCGGGCTCGCGAAATGCCCAGGTCAGGGCGGGGCTGGCCACCGACAGCGCATCCACCGCCGCCGGATCCCCCAGTCCCACTCGCACGGAGACCCAGACCGGCTCTCCGCGGCGATCGGCCGTGCGTCGGGCCTCGTCCAACACCCTGTCCACCCAGGGGGATACCTCGCTCAGGCTCCCTACCTGCCCCACCACCAGCGACCGGTTCATCCGCTTCCCGCCTTTCGTTTCCGGTGGCGTCAACGCACCCACACGCCGGCTGCCAACCCCAGCGCCAACAGCAAACCGGACCACAAATGAATGCGCCCGGCCACCAGGACACTTTTCGCGAGTCCTTCCGGCCGCGCCAAGGTGCGAAGCCGCGCCCATGCCCACGGCAGCAACAGCGCCGGCCCCCCGGCCGTAATGGGCAGCAGCGACGCGGCGCCGAAGAGCAACGGCAGCAGCAAACCCACAGCGACCAGTGCTTCGAGCCCCCGTTGAGCGGCCCGGGGCCCCAACAGCACAGCCACCGTTCGGCGCCCCCGATCGCGGTCCGGCAGCCGGTCGCGCAGGTTGTTGGCCATCAGGATCGACGCCACCGTACAGCCCACGGCCAGCGATGCCAGCACCCCCGCCGGCGTGAAGCGGCCCACCGCCGCCAACTCCGAAGCCACCACCTCGATGGGCCCCATGATGAGAAACACCACGGCCTCCCCGAAAGGGGTGGCGGACAGCGGCCGCGGCCCGGCGTTGTACAGGCCAGCCGCTGACGCGCCCAACGCTCCCAGTCCCAGCAGCCACAGGCCTCGGGCCGCCACCAGCACCATCCCCAATAGGAGCGCGGCCAAAAACGTACCGGCCGCCCACCGGCGAATCTCGGGCGCCGTCATGTGGCCGGTCACCAAAAAACCCGCAATGCCGACCGAGTCGGCCTGGTCCACACCGCGCCGAAAGTCCGCGTATTCGTTGGCCATGTTGGTTCCAATCTGCAACAGGAGCGCTACCGCCAGCATCACTCCGGTCAAAAGCCAGCTCACCGACCCGGCCAACGCCCCAGCGGCCACGCCCACGGCCACCGGCGCCACTGACGCCGGCAACGTGGGGGGGCGCGCCAGCACCCACCATTCGCGCAGGGTCAACAAAGCTCCCCCCGCTCCACCAGAGTCCTGAGCCGCGCCCGCCACACCTTGCCGCTGCCTGTGAGCGGAAGTGACGCCGTGAGGATCCACCGGCGGGGCACCTTGTAGCGGGCCAGGTGCTCCTGGGCAAAGACGCTGAGGGCGTCCGGCGTGAGCGCGGCGCCGGCCGCGGGCACCACCACCGCCACGGGCGACTGGCCCCACACGGCGTCCGACACGCCCACCACGGCCACCGCGCGGACCCCCGGATGGCGGGCCACCACCCGCTCAATCTCCGCGGGATACACGTTCTCCCCGCCGGAGACGATGAGATCCGTGCGTCGGTCCACCACCACCAGCCGGCCCTGGCCGTCCATCCGCCCCAGGTCCCCGGTCGCAAACCATTCGTCCGCCGCCCGCGGCGACTCGCCCCAATACCTCCGCACCACCTGCGGACCCCGGACCCAGATTTCCCCTACGCCGTCCGGCCCGGGCTCGGCGATCTGCACCTCCACCCCCCAGAGGGGGGTGCCGCTCGTGTGGAAGCCCTCCGGCACCTGCCCCGCCTCCAGCGTCGTGGCCGAGGAGGCGGTCTCCGTCATGCCGTAGGCCGTCCGCACGGGCAGCCCCGCCGCGTGGGCCCGCTCCAGCAGGGCGGGCTCCGCGCGGCCACCGCCCACCAGCACGGCCCGGAGCCGCGGGGAAAACGGGCCGGCCCTCAGATCCAGCACCCGCTGAAGCATAGTGGGCACCAGCGACGCCAGCGTCACCGAGCCATCGGCCAGATGCCCGGCCGTGCGAGCCGCGTCGAAGCGCGGCAGCGCCACTACCCTCGCCCCCGCCAGGATGGCGCGCAGCAGAATGGCCTGGCCCCCCACGTGAAAAAGCGGCAGCGCCAGCAGCCAGACGTCCTCGGGGTCATGCCCAATCGCGCGCGCGGAACCGAGGGCGGCCCAGGCATGCTGCCCCAGCGTGAGCGCGACCCCCTTGGCCGATCCGCTGGTGCCCGACGTGTACATCAGGCATTGCACGCTGTCGGCCGATGGCCCGTACGGGAGGGGCTTCGGCGCTCCCGCCGCCAGCAGGTCGTCCAGCGGAGCCGCCTCCGGCACCACCAGCAGGTCTCGCCCGGACAAGCCGTCCAACCCCGCCCGGGTCACTACGAGGCGAGGGTCGGCGCTCTGGATCCGCTCCGCCCGCTCCTCGGCCGAGAGCGCCGCGTTCAGGGGAACCAGGATGGCCCCCAGGCGGATGGCCGCAAACAGGAGTTCCAGGTGCTGGTATTCCGCGGGCAGGAAGCTCACCACGCGGTCGCCCGGCTTCACCCCCCGGTCGTCGAGAAGCCCCACCACGCGGTCCACCCGCGCATCAAGCGCGCCCACAGTGAAGGTGGCCGCGTCCGACCGCCAGTACTCCCGCTCCGGATGGATGGCGGCGCGGCGCCCCAGCCAGTCCCACGACCCGGCGCGCCCGCGTCCCTCGCCGCCCGTCGGCGTCATTTACGGCAGACGCCCAAAGCGGGTGAAGTCCGGCGTGCGCTTCTGCTGATACGCGTTGCGGCCCTCCTGGGCCTCCTCGGTCATGTAGTACAGCATGGTCATGTCGCCGGCCATCTGCTGCAGTCCGACCAGTCCATCCTCCGCCGCGTTGAACGAGACTTTCAGAAACCGAAGCGCCATGGGACTTTTCTGCAACATCTCGTCGCACCACTTGAGGGTTTCGGCCTCCAGCTGGTCCAGCGGCACCACCGTGTTGATGAGGCCCATGTCAAGCGCCTCTTGGGCCGAGTACTGGCGGCAGAGGTACCACACTTCGCGCGCCCGCTTCCACCCGATGGTTCGCGCCAACAGGCTCGCCCCAAACCCTCCGTCAAAGCTGCCCACTTTGGGGCCAGTCTGACCAAACACGGCGTTGTCGGCCGCTATTGTGAGGTCGCACACCAGATGCAGCACGTGGCCGCCGCCAATCGCGTACCCCGCCACCATGGCCACCACGGGCTTCGGCAGCTGGCGAATCTGCCGCTGCAGTTCCAGCACGTTCAACCGGGGCACCCCAGCATCGTCGACGTAGCCGGCGTCGCCCCGGATGCGCTGGTCGCCGCCGGAACAAAAGGCCAGCGGGCCCTCGCCCGTGAGGATGGCCACCCCCACCGTCGGGTCCTCCGCCACCTGACGGAATGCCTCCTGCATCTCAAACAGCGTCTTGGGCCGAAAGGCGTTCCGCACCTCCGGCCGATTGATCGTAATCTTGGCCACCGCCCCCCGCCGCTCAAACTTAATGTCCTGATACGGCGTCGCCGGGCCGAACGCTTCCCACTCCATGTCGCCACCTCCCTAAGCCCACTGGTTGGGCCAAAATGAATCGCGGTTCACGTGAACCATGGTTCATTTTCTCGCCCACCTCTCGATCCGTCAACTCCTGCGGGGGCGAGCACAGCCCGTCGGGCGGCTCCCTGCCCACGCGCCCGGACTGTCGGGTTGACCGCACCCCGTACGTTGCAAGTTCCCGCGTGCACCTGGCCCGCCTGTCCCCAGGGGCGGTTGTGCGTGTTGACCGCGACGGCTGTCGGGACGCCCGGGGCCGGTGGATCGGGGCTTACGAATCGGCGCACTGGGGACAACGGTCGTGACTGATCTGCAGAGCCGCCGGGTCCAGCACAGCCAGGTGGTAGGGGTAGATAACCTCTCCGCACTCAGGGCGGCGATCGCGACCGGCTCCCCAAAGCCGACGTGTACAAGTGCATCGTCCACCGGAGAGAACCGCCGCTCCCAAAACACCGTCCGGAAGGACTTGGCAGCCCATCACGGCGTCTCTGGCGCCCGTCGGCCCGGCGCCGACGGAACCTGGGGCTGGCCACCCTTGCGTCTAGCGACCCACAAAGTGTTTTTCCGCAAGCAGGAATTCGGAGCGATGACTGGAATTGCCGAGGGTAGACCCAGCGGTGAGAGCCTTCGATGTGGTTCGATGCTGACAGAAGGTTGATGGGGATGGGTCCATTGAGCACACGACGTGGCAGGGGATGGGTTGGCGCGTTGCTCTTAACTTCGGCATGGGCTTTCGTCGGAGGGGGGGGGGCGAAGGCTCAAAGTGACCGCGCCACGTTTCATGACCGGGGATTTGCCTACAGCGTGACATGGGCCAACCTTGGCTCGCCACAGCAACCTGGACGATCGAGGCCAGGACGGCCACCACCATCACGGTAAGCGGTGACATACACTTTGATGGTCAGCGGATTCCCTTTGGAGGCACAGCGGATGCTTTGGGGGGGGCAGTTCCAGAACGCGTACATGGATGCAACGAAAGGTGGACCGGACGGCATCATGTGGTCGGTCAGTGCCGGAGGACATCACTTGTGGGCCAGCTCGACCACCCAGTCCTTTACGATGGCCAACCCGGCCATCACGTACCAACAGGGAAAAAAGAACGCGCTGAAGGCTCTGGAGAACTCCGGCATGATGGCCGGCACGCTGGCCGCGGGCGCAGGTCCCGGCAGTACGACGGGTCCGGGAGGCGGAGGCGGCTGTTGGCCTTACAGCAGCAACCCGTATGTTGATGGCCAGGGGTGGTCGGACTGCACCGAGGAGTCAGAACCGGCGGCCTACGCCCAAATCGTATCGGACCCCCAGATTCACCAGGGTCAGTACACCCTTTTCAATTACAGAGTGTGGTGGGCGAATTCGTTTGCCACAAGCACCAACAGCGACTTTTACGTCACACAGGCATATATGAGCGCCGACAATGGTCAGCCGCAGGTCTTCGAGCAGCAACTGTATCCGTACACCCAGGGATCGGGCAACACGTGGTCATTCAGTGTTGGCTACGACGGCTTTAATGTCACCTACTACTTAGGAACGGCATCTACTCAATCAATGGGGGATGCGACAAACTGGACGGTGACGGAATCAGGAAAATGGAGTCCCGGGCCAAAGCAATACAGCAGCGACAGTACTGGTAACGGCTTTGCCTCGCGCATCGAGCTTTATGCCAACAGTGATCAGCCGACGGGGTGGTACTCCGGCACGGCCACGGCGCGGTTGCAGTACTGGTCGCCGTTTGAGTCCTATTGGACGAGCAACGCCAGCTTTCCGTGGACATATGAAGTCGTCCCGTGAGTAGGACGAGTCCGGGACAGGGGGGATCGCGGATGCGCATTTGGCCGACGGCGGCGACGGTATTGGCGCTGTTGGTCGCCGCGACGGCGGTTGGTTGGTGGCGCGTCGCGTGGGTCACGGTCTCGCGCACAGAAGCGGTGGCCGCCGCCGCACGCCGATGGGGTCCGGTGCATGGCGGGACCACCATGCCCGGATCCTTGGGCATCGTGTGGTCGACGGCCGACGGCTATCTGCATCGCGACTACCTTGTGACCCGGTTGGTGTGCCAACCGGGACCGGCAGTGTGCCGCGTGGCGTACACGGAAATGGCGTGGGTCAACGGCCAAACGGGGCACGTGGATCAGGCGGTGGCGGCGATGCCGCCGTCCGCGCTGGCCGCGCTGCTGCCTCCCGCGCGGGGAGGCGGCTGATGGCCCGAGAGCCGAGAAGCCTTCGCCGCCGTCCCTGGCTATGGGTGGTGCTCGGCGCGCTGGGGGTCCTGGTCGGGTTGGAGGGCAACGCCGTCTACTACAATCAGTATCGGGTGGTGAATCCGTCCCCGGCGCGCCGGATCGTGCAAACCCTGATGCGACCCGAGTTGGGTCGCATCGCGGCGGTGCAGCAACGTGTGGTGTGGACGCTGGTGGAGGGCGAACAGCGGGTGGCAACCGGTCCGTGGCACCGCGATTGGCTTCTGACCCTAAAGGGCACCCGGCCCAGTCCGTGGGGCGGCCCCTTGCTGTATGAGGTTTACGTGGACGGGCAGAATGGCGGGATTTCGGCGTGGTACGTGGTCATGCCGCCACCGACGCGTCGCCACGTCTGAGCAGGTGTGCCAACGCTGCCGTGCCATGGTCTCGGGGGGTCGCGGCCGTGCAAGCGGCCGGGCGGCCGGACGGGTGAGTCCTTCCTCATCGCGCGCGGCGACTTGCCCCAACTATTTCAGGTGATCGACGATTCGGGGCGGCGCGGGGTCCGGGAGATCGAGGGTCTGGTCGAGTGGAGCCGGGGCCAGCCGGCCGGTTTGACGCATCCACCCCCCGTCCGCGACGAAACGGTCGCCGACCTGGTGATCCAGGGCCGGCGATGATCCTCAAGCGGAATAGCCGCTGGTCACGTTGTCCGTGGCCGAGGACGGTTCTGAGGTGGGGCGATGTACACGTAACCCAGCCCTCAGCGGCCGTCGACGGGGGATGGCAAGCCCGCTAGCGGTCCAGCGGCTCGGGATTCCGAAGGTCGTCGCTGAGCCCGTGGGCGTTTGGCCCCTCGATGTGGCTGGCTGTGGAGCTGCCAGTCCCGTGACGCCCACCGCAGCCCCTGCCCACCGTTGCCCGCGACGCGGCCGGCGGGCCTCGACCGACCGTCCGGTGGGTTCTGACTCCGGGCCACGGAACGCCGCGCCGCGACATTCCGCCACTGACTCGTCCATCGTTTCGGGGGTGCGCACGCGCACGACCGGGACCCGCCACGGGTCTGCGCGGCGGCCCCCGAGGGCGGCGCCCGCCCCAACGTCCAACGGCCGGAGCGCCGTGGCGTCCGGCCGCCCGTCGTGGAATTGCGCTACAATCGTCGGCGAAGGCGCGGCAAGGAGGCAGCCAGTGGGGCGGTGGTCTTGGACCCATGCGGTGATGGTGGCTACGGCCGCCTGCCTGTGGGGCTTGTCGGGCACCGCCGCCGAGTGGCTGATGCACGCGGACGGCGTAAGTCCGTTCTGGCTCACCACGGTCCGCATGGGCGTGACCGGCCTCGTACTGCTGGGGGTGCTGCGCGTCCGGTCCGGTCCTGGGGCGTGGTGGGGCATTTGGCGCAGCCCGGCGGCGTTGCCGCGCTTTCTCTTCTTCAGCCTGGCGGGCCTCACCGGCGTGCAGTTGACCTACCTGGTTGCGATTGCCGCCAGCAACGCGGCCACCGCCACACTGTTGCAGTACCTCGCGCCGGTCCTCCTGGTGGGGGTCGCCGCGTTTGCCGCGCGGATCCCCATCGCCCCGCGGCAGGGCGCCCTGATGGCGGCGGCCGCGCTGGGCACCTGGCTGTTGGTGTCCGGGGGCCGTGGAACCTCCCTCGTCGTCAGCCCCGCCGGATTGGTGTGGGGCCTGTTGGCGGCGGGCACGCTCGCGCTGTACACATGGACGGCCCCCCCCCTGCTGCGACAGCATGGGACGGTCGCGGTGATGGCGTGGAGCATGCTGGTGGGCGCGGCGGCGCTGGCGCTCATCCGTCCGCCCACCTTGGGACCGACCGCATGGACTTGGCCCGTCGTGGGGCTCGTGGCGACCGTGGTCCTGGGCGGTACGCTCTTGGCGTTTGGTCTGTTCCTTGCCAGCTTGTCGCACATCGCCCCCACGACCGCGGCTTGGCTCGCGGCCGTCGAACCGGTGGCGGCGGGCGTGTCGGCCCACCTGTTCCTGCACGTGCCCCTAAACGCCGTGCAGGTGGCGGGCGGCGCCATGGTACTGGCCGCGGCTGGTCTGCTGGCGGGGGCGTCGGTGCGCGGACATGGAGAAGCGCGCGTCGGAGACCCTATAATGGCGGCAGCGTACCCGGGCGTCCCGGGGGAAGGAGACGCGCATGGCAATACAACTCATGGCCCCCCAACTGAAGACGCAGATTGACGACCACTACCTCCGGCAGGGCCCACTGTTTGGTGGGGTGCCCAGCCACGCTTTGGAGCTGGAACAGCAGAGGGACCTCGAGGACAGCGGCTGGACAGTGCGGGAGTACCTCGACCAAACCGTGCTCATCGGCCCGCAGGCCACGGTGCGGTGGGACCAGCACCTGTTTCGCTTCCGCGACGCCGTTTTACATCAGGCGGCCCACGGATTGGCCGAGGGCGTCCCGGTGGCGGGCAACGCCCAAGCCATCGTGGACGAAGTGATCAACTCGGCGTGGGATGCCCGGCTCGACCAACTGCGCACGGTGTGGGGCGCGTTGGCCTATGCCGCCCTGCGGGAGGGGGATCCGGCGCCGGACGGCGACCCCGATCTGGTCATGCCCGCGTCCTTTGCCATGGAGGACCAGGAAACATACTTTTTCTACACCCGGGCCATGGCGGACGCGGCCGTGGCCACACTGGCCGAGGTGGTGAAGCCCCCTGATCGGGGAGACGACTTATGGGCCATGCTGGCGGCCATCCATGACACCCCCTGACGGATTGAGCCAATGCGCCATCAGCACCTCGTCCACCAGTGCGCCGCCCATGCGATACTGCCCGCGGCGCACGCCCTCCTCCACAAACCCCCGCCGCCGGTAGGCCGCGCGCGCCCCCGCATTGGTGGCAAACACCGTCAGGCAAAGCTTCTCCACCTGCTGGGCCCGGGCCCACGCCTGGGCAGCCTCCAGACAACGGCTGAACAGGCCCGCGCCCCGGTGGCTTTTCGCAACCACCACCGCCAGCGTCGCTGTATGCTGTGTCTTGGGCCACACGCCCCGCACCACCTCGAGCTCACACACCACCCGCGGGCCGTCGCGTCCCACCCATATCTGATGGTAGGCCGGGTCCCGCTGGGCCAGCACCGCCGCCTGCTGGGCCTCCGAGAAAAACAGCCGGTCCGGAACAATGAACTCCCCTTCGGCCGCCACCTCCGCGGTGAGCAGGCACAGGCCCGCGGCGTCCGCAGGGACGGCGGGCCCAACGTTTACCCCTTGGGACATTCCTGATCCTTCCTCCCCGGGTCGCCTCGGCGCTTGAATTCGGCGGCGGGCGCCGCACTCCTGCCCACCGGCTCCCAACCGCCCGAGCCTGTGGCAGCGTGGGTCCAGCAGCCCGTGGGCGTGATGCAGAGAGGGTGTTTCGGTATGGCTGCGGCGATGACGCCGATTTTGACGTGGCCGGGCGGAAAATACCGGGTCCTGGACCGCATTGTGGCCCGCCTTCCCGCCGGACGGCGGCTGGTGGAGCCGTTTGTGGGGTCGGCGGCGGTGTTTCACAATACGAATTGTGCTAACGCCTGACTGACCGGCGTCAATCCCGACTTCATCAACCTGACCCGCACGCTGCCGAACGAGGGCCGCGTTCGTGCGTCCGCCCGCGCGTTGTTCACCCCTGAGCACAACGACGCCGACCGGTACTATGCCTCCCGTGCGCGCTTCACCCAGGTTGGCGATCCCTGGGAGCGCGCCCGGCTGCTTCTCTATCTGAACCGCCACGGCTACAACGGCCTTTGCCACTACAACGCCGCTGGACTGTTCAACGTGCCGTTTGGGCGCTACCCCCGCCCCTACTTCCCCGAGACCGACCTGGCCGGCTTCATCGCCGCCGCGCCCCGCACCCACCTGGCCGTCGGGGACTTTCGCACTGTCATGCGCGCCGCTGTGCCTGGGGACGTGGTGTAATGCGCCCGCCTACGTCCCGCTGTCCACCACGACCCACTTCACCGACTATGCTGGCGGCGGTTTCCGCGCCACGACCAGGGCGACCTGGCCCAGTTGGCCCGCGCTGGGCGCGCGGGGCATTCCGGTCCGGGTGTCCAACCACGACACGCCCGAGTCCCGCGTGCTTTATGCGGGCGCCCACGTCGACCGATTTGCCGTGCGGCGGTCCATCCGCCGGGACGGTCAGCATCGGGGGACGGCGCAAGAGTTGCTGGCGCAGTTTCTGGCGGACGAGGCCCCGCGGAGGCCCACAACTGGTGAGGGGCTTCTGCGCCTCACGACCGGTTGACGGGCTCGGGCCGGTCTGCCAGCCTGGTGACACAGGCCGGCACAGACGGAACGACCAGCGAGGTCGTCCTGGTCGCTGGGCACCCGTTGCCCGCCCGAAAGGAGAGGCGCCTTGAACGGTTACACCCCGATGACCAGTTTCGGTCATGACGAATCACTGCGCTACGATGCTGAGGACACCCGCGGGGACGAGGCCCAAACGGTCGCGTTCCTGGCTCAGCTGGCCGGCGGTCGGGACGCCTTGGAGTTCGCCGTGGGCACCGGCCGGATCGCCCTGCCCCTGGCGGCGGCCGGCGTGTCGGTGGATGGCATCGAGCTGTCGCGGCACATGGTTGAGCGCATGAGGGAGAAGCCTGGGGGCGATCGAATCCCGGTGACCATGGGAGACATGGCGCAGGTTGGCACCGGGCGCACCTATGGGCTCGTGTACCTGGTGTACAACACGATTGGCAACTTGCTGACGCAGGACGACCAGGTCCGCTGCTTCGAAAACGCCGCTCGCCATCTGACGGCAGACGGCGTCTTCGTCGTGGAATGCTTGGTGCCGACCGCGGCGCAACGCGTCGGCCGACAGTTTGTCGACGCCGAGCAGGTGGGCGTCGACTACGTGGTGCTGGACGTCTGTCACTACGATCCCGTCTCGCAAATCCTGGACGAAAGTCACGTGCGCATTAGCCCGAGCGGCATCACCCTTGGACCGATCCGCATGCGTCTCGCTGCCCCGCCGGAATTTGATCTCATGGCGCGCCTAGCTGGCCTGCGCCTGCGGAACCGGTGGGGCGGGTGGGACGAAGAGCCGTTCACGGAGTACAGCCAGCGGCACGTGAGCGTCTATGAGCGGTCATCCCGGTAGCGGCGGAGCGCCACGCCGGGCTTGGCCGCGCTACTCACCATGTGCGGGGGCTTCTTGGAGTGTGGCGGGACGTTGCGGACGCGAAGCCGGACGGGGTTCAGGCAACGCCCGTATAGTGTGAACCAGCCGTCGGGAACGCCGCGGCGTGACCCCGGCCCAGAGAAACGTGGTGCTCTCACCGCTCGCGGCGGGAGCACATTCGGCCACCCGCTGGCCCGACGTGCGCCGTCGCCGTCGAAAGGCCGGGCGTGCGTGGCACAGGGCGTGCGCACACGGGCTCTCTCCCAGCATCTTGATGGGGAGACCAGTCATCGGGTCGCCCCCAGCACCCCAACCGCCACCCCGCTCCGCACATGACGCCCCCGCGTGGTGCGGGCTCAACGGCGAAGGTGCCACTAGGGCCTCTGGCGCCGCAGTCGGCGGGCCGGGGGACGGCGCCGCGTGACCGCGATGGCCTCGGGTCCGGGCTCTTTGGTGTCCAACCGGGGTTTGACCCAGCCATGGCGCAAGGGGCCCGGACTGGTTTCCTCGATGTAAAGCACCGAGGTCATCGGCAGGCGAATCGTGAGCCGGGGGCGGGTGGCGCCGCGAAAGCTGCCTTCCGCCTCCACCCACCCGTCCAACAGCCGAAGCTTCCGCGCGTAAAACACCCTCCGGTCGCCCATGCTCGAGCGGGCGACAATCCGATACGGGAGCACTTCGCCGCCGACGGGATCCCAGCCTGGCTCGCTCATAGGCCGAACGTCTCGCGAAAGAGCGCGGTGGCGTACCCCTTGGCTTGGTTCAGTGTGATGCGCGGCGGCAGCGGACGCTCATTGGGGTCGCACAATACGTCCACCACCACCGGGCGCGGGTCGTCCAACGCCTGCTTCAACGCGGCCTCCAGGTCGTCAGGCTCTTGTACACGGATTCCCCGCCCTCCCGCCGCCTCGGCATATGCCGCAAAGTCCGGGTTCGTGAGGTGGGTGCCAAACTCGGGGTAGCCCTCTACCTCCTGCTCGAATTTGATCATCGCCAGCCGGCCGTTGTCCAGGACGATGATCTTGACAGGCAGCTGGTACTTGACCGCGGTCACAAAGTCCGCCATGAGCATGGCAAACCCGCCGTCCCCCACCACCGCGACGGACTGCCGGTGGGGATCCACCAGACGGGCGGCCAGGGCAGCGGGAAGTCCAAAGCCCATGGACCCCAGCCAGGCCGACACCAACCAGCCCTGGTCCTGCATGTGAAACCCGCGCGCCATCCACACCAGGGAGTTGCCCACATCCACCGCGATGTTGGCATCGGGATCCACCAGCCCGGACAGCACGTTGACCACGCGCTGCGGGTTGATGGGCGCCTTCTCATCCCGCGACAGCCCGTCGACCCATTTGAGCCACTGCCGCCGCGCATGCTGCAGGTTGGACACGAAGGTACTGGGGTCGTGGCGCGTGCGGACCCGGTCGGACAGGGCCCCCAGCGTGGGCCCGGCGTGCCCCACCAGCCCCAGGTCGACCTGGACCCGCTTGCCCACCTGGGACACCTCCCAGTCAATCTGCAGGAGCTTGGCGCTTTTCGGCAGAAACTGCAGGTACGGGTACGAGGTGCCCACCATGAGGCACAGGTCGCACTGTTCCATGGCGGAGTGGGCGGGCTTGGCGCCCAGGAGGCCCAAGCCCCCCAGCACGAGCGGATGGTCGTCGGGGACGATCCCCTTGCCGGGCAGCGTATGCACGATGGGGGCTTGAATGCGCTCGGCCAAATCCACCACCGCCGGCCGCGATCCCCGAGCGCCCCGTCCGCAGAACAGCACCGGGCGCTCCGCGCGATCGATGAGCTCCGCGGCCCGCTCCAGCACGTCGTCGGTGGGGATCGTTTCAATCGCTGCGGGCTGGGCCGCACGGACCCCGTAATGGTGCAGCGGCTCCTCGACGTGGCCTGAGAGCGCGTCGAACGGCAGGTTCAGGTGCGCTACGCCGCGCTTGGCCAGCGCCGCGCGGCAGGCGTTGTCCGCCATGATGGCCATTTGGTTGGGATCCGTAATCTGATGGTTGTACACCGCCACGTTGGCAAACAACTGCAGCAGGTCGACCTCTTGGAAGTAGTCTGTGCCCAGATAGTCGGTGGACACCTGACCGGTGAGCGCCAGCACCGGCGCGTGGTCCATCTTCGCATCGTAGAGCCCGTTCAGTAGATGAATGGCGCCGGGTCCGGCCGTGCCCACCGCCACGCCCAACCCGCCGGTTTTCTTCCCCACGGCGGATGCCATGAACGCTCCGGCTTCTTCGTGCCGCACCTGCACGAACGTAAGTCGCCGGTCGCGACGCAAGGGCTCCATCAACGGGTCGATGGAGTCGCCGGGAATCCCAAACAGGTACTCGACGCCGTGGGCCACCAGGACATCCAGCAACACGGCGGCTGCCGACTTGGCCATGCGCCACCTCCGCTGGTAGCGTGCCCCGCAGCCGCCGCCCTCACGCATGACGCGGCGCGGGACCCCGCCCCGCGCCGCTCGCAGCGTTCGGGTCGCGTCGGGCTACAGGTGGTACTTCGCCAGCCGCTCGTTGACCTCCGCCCAATCCAGATTCTTCATGAACGCCTCCAGGTAGGGGGCGCGCTTCACGCCGTAGTCAATCCCGTAGGCGTGCTCGTACACATCCAAAATCAGCAGCGGGTACGCGCCCCAGGGCACCCCCACATTGTGGGCATCCTGACCGTAGTTGTGGAGCTTTTGGTCGTCCAGATCATACGACAAGACCACCCAGCCCCGCACCGCGAGCCCAATCGCCTTGAACTCCGCCTCCCACTTCTCATAGGATCCAAAGTCGCGCTCGATCAGCTCCAGGGCCCGGCCGTGCGCCTTGCCGCCCTTGCCGCCGAGATTGTCGAAGTACCACTCGTGCAGCTTGCTGCCGTTCAGAGCGAAAATTTCCTCGGTCTTCAATCCACGCAGGTCACTGTAGGTCTGGTTGGCGGTCGTAAGATCCACGGCCTCCAGCTTGGAGCGAATCTCATTCAGCTTCGTCACGTAGCCCTTGTAGAGAATCCCGTAGTGCTGGTCGATCTCCGCCTGACTGATGCCGTCCATCGACAGGCACGCCTGCTTCAGGTCCCGAAAGTCCCGCTTGTCTGCCATATGTTACCCTCCTCCATTTCTGCTGTCGGCTCCCTTTGGGGCGACCGACCCTGGACTCAGTATATCCAGCGGCGCCCAGCTTGGCCAGAGCGGCCGCGATCGGCAGACCGGAGAGGTTTGACCACCCCGGATCGGTGGGCGTTGGGCTGGCGCGGTGGAGCCAGCTCCACGTCGGGGACGCAGGCACAACACCGGAGCCTTTTTGGGAGGCCTCCGCGTCCGAGCGTCCTTTCGACTTGACCTGTGGCGTCTATAAGTCTCGCGCAGGCGCGCCCGTACACCATTGTTTGCTATGCTGGGGAAAAGTGTGGCGGCCCGCCTGTGGGTGTGGCCAGAAGGGCGGCGGACGATGACGCTGTTGGATCCCCGACCCGAACTGTGGAAGCTGCCGCGGTATCAGCCCGGCCGGAGTGGGGAAGTCGCCACCGGAGTGCCGCCGGCGCTGTTGGCGTCCAATGAGAACGTCTGGGGTCCGTCTCCGGCCGCCATCCAGGCCGTTCAAGAGGCCGCCGCGCTCATGCACCGCTATCCGGACCCCGGGGGCGAGCAACTCACGGCGCGTCTGGCCGAGCGCCACCGGCTCGATCCCGAACAAATTTTGCTTGGCGACGGCGCGGATCAGCTGATTCGCCTCTTGGCGCTTGCCTATGTGGCCCCAGGGCAGACCGCGGTCATTCCGCGGCCCAGCTTTCAGGCATATAGCCTAGCCATCACCGTGGCTGGTGGACTCTCGGTGCCGGTGGCGCTGACCGCCGACGGGGCCGTCGACCCTCATCGACTGAGCCAGGCGGTGTCGCCGGTGACCCGCCTCGTGTTTGTCTGCACGCCCAACAACCCCACCGGGCCTGCGGTGGCCGCCGCCGATGTGCGGGAGATGGTCCAGCGGATGACGGGGCGCCCGGTGTTGACGGTCGTGGATGAGGCATATCAGGAGTTTGTGGACCCGCTGGACACGTTCACGTCTTCACTGGCGCTGGTGCGCGCCAACCTGCCCGTGGTGGTGCTGCGCACCTTTTCCAAGGCGTACGGGCTCGCGGGGCTGCGCATCGGGTGGGCCGCCGCCCCCAAGCCCGTGATTGACGCGCTGGCGACCGTGCGTGAACCGTTCAGCGTCAATCGGTTGGCCCTCGCGGCGGCCGAAGCGGCCCTGGGCGACACGGTGCACTTGGAAAACGTCGTGAACGCCACGCGCCGCGCGCGTCGCCGGTTTTTGGACCAGGTGGCCGACCAGCGGCTTATCGGTTTTGAAAGTCAGGCCAACTTCGTCACCCTGCGCGGAGGGGCGGCGGGGCCGCAGGTGGCGGCTGCCTTTGAGCACCAGGGCGTCATGGTGCGCGCCACGGAACCCTTTGGCCTCGCCCGTCACATTCGTGTGACGATGGGCACTGACAGCGAACTGGAGCGGTTTTGGGCGGCCTGGGCGGCCGTGGACGACACCCTGCCGTTTCCGCGCCGCTCGGTTTGAGAGGTTCGCCGTTCTGCCGTCCGGGCCCGGTTTGTGTATGCTGGGGGATGAAGGTCGGCGGAAGAGACAGCGCGGCCGCACGCCATCAAGTGAGGGGAGGGAGTCCCAGCCATGGGCTGGGGCGAGGAGGCCATGAATCTGGTGAAGAGCGTGCGCACCACCGCCTATTTGCGGTCGTGGGGCTACGCGGATGCGAGACCCATCACCGCGCAGCAGGAGCAGAAGCTGCAGGCGCTGTTGGACCGCTATCACAAGGTGCAGGATGCGAATCAGGTGACCGAGCTGATGGTGGATGACGCCGTGCTGGGCAAGTCCGTACCGTTCGGCGAACTGTCAGTGAATGAGGCCAACCAGGTCTCCGCGCACCTTTTGGTCCGCTTGGCGCTGTACACCCACTTTCGGGATCGCCTGCCCGAGCCGGCGCCAGACTTCGCGGGGGAGGTGCGTTGGCTGGCAGCCGACCGCACTCTGAGCGACCGGGTCATTTCCCGGGCCGGCTGGGACGTGGCCGAGTACTTCATGCCGGCGCACCCGACAACCGACGACCCGGTGAATCCGACGGCCCCGCCGCCAGCTGGCGACGCACCCAGCCGGTCCCCGGCGTAGCATGGCCAGCCGGGTCATGGTCGTCGACGACGAGGAGAGTCTGCGCGAGCTGTTGCGCATGGCGCTTGGGCGCGCGGGCTACGAGGCGGCCACGTTCGCCGACGGCGATGAGGCCCTGGCGGCGTTGCCGTCCTTTCGGCCGGAGGCCGCCGTGATTGACGTCATGATGCCGCGCGTGGACGGGTTTGAGTTGTGCCGTCGCCTCCGGCAGGATCCCAACATCTACATTTTGATGCTCACCGCCCGGGACACGGTAGAGGACCGGATCGCCGGACTCGACGGCGGTGCCGACGACTATTTGGTGAAGCCGTTCTCGGTGGACGAGTTGTTGGCGCGCATCCGGGCCGGCCTCCGCCGAGTGGACTCGCCGGCCGACTCGCTCACGTTCGGCGCGCTCGCGATGGACGACCCGGCCCACCGGGTGCAGCTGGGCGAGCGCGAGGTGCAGCTGACGGCTCGCGAATACCAGTTGCTGCGCTACCTGTTGCTGAATCCGCACCGCGTGCTGACGCGCACGCAGATTTTGACGCACGTTTGGGGCCACGACTATGGGGCCGACGAAAACCTGGTCGAAGTGCACGTATCCAGTCTGCGCGAGAAGTTGCAGGACCGTGATAAAACCGTGATCCAAACCGTCCGCGGCTTCGGGTACCGGTTGGGGAGCTAGCATGCCCAGCGGGCGGCGGCGCACATCGCTGACGCGCACCCTCATTGGTCTGCAGTTGGGGTTGCTCTTTGTCCTGCTGTCGGTGGTGGGGGTGGCGCAGTATCTGGTCCTGCAGCGCGTGTTGCTCAACCAAAGCGCGCGCACGCTTACGGGTGAGCTCGCGGTGCTGGCCCCCATCCTGCACCACTCGATTTCGCACAAGACGTTCGCATCGCTGGTGCCAATTCTGTTTCACCACTTTCACAGCCCGGGCGTCGAAGTGCTGGTGGCCAATGCCAGCGGATTCTCCATCGCCAACTCTGCCAGTCTCCCGGCCAACGTCCGCCCCCCCGTCCCCGCCCTGGGCAGCTACGCCGTCTGGAGCGGGCGGGTGGTGGTGGCGAGCCCCCTTCGGCAGCATGGACACTTTCTCGGGACCTTGTGGCTGATGGTGTCCACCGCCCCCTTGAGCCACATCCTTACCGCGGACACGCTGCTGTTTGCCGTCCTGGCCCTCGCGCTCCTCGTCGCTGCGGGGTGGCTGGGCGCCGTCGCCGTGCGCCGGACCTTGGACCCGCTGGAGCGCGTCATCCAAACGACGGAGGGGATTGCCGCCGGCCAGTACGGCGAGCTCACCGTGCTGGACCGCGCCCCCCGCGAGCTGGCGCGCCTGGGCGACGCAGTGAACCGCATGTCGCTGGCGGTGGCGCTGTCCTTTCAGCGCCAGCGCGAGGCCGAGGCCGAGGCGCGCCGGTTCCTGGCCGACGCGTCCCATGAACTGCGCACGCCCCTCACCGCAGTGTCAGGGTTTTTGCAGCTGTGGGAGGAGGGCGAGGGCACACCCGACGAGCGCCGGCAGGCTCTCTCTGCCATGCAGCGCGAGACGCGGCGCATGACGCGCCTCGTCACGCAGCTGTTGACGCTGTCACGGCTCGATGCGGCGCCCGCCCAGGAACTGCACCGGGAACGCGTGGACTTGGCCCAGTGGGTGGGCGAGCACGAACCGACCCTGCGTGCGCTCGGCGGCAGCCGCCTGACGATTGACGCCACCCCCGTGTGGGCCAGCATTGATGCGGACCGCCTCGTGGAGGTGTTGATGAATTTGGTGGACAACGCGCTGCGCCACACGCCACCCGAAGGCAAAGTCGCGGTCCACGTGGGGCCCGCCCAAGATGGAGGAGCGCGCATAGTCGTGGACGACGACGGGCCGGGCATCCCCGGCGACATCCTGCCGCACTTGTTCGAGCGGTTCTATCGCGGCGATGCCGCCCGGAGCCGCGACCGCGGTGGCATGGGTCTCGGGCTCGCCATTGTCCGTGCGCTGGTGGAAGCCCACGGCGGCCACGTGACGGCAAACAACCGGCCCCACGGCGGCGCGCGATTCACGGTGTGGCTGCCCGCCACCGCCCCACCCTAGGCGCTAGGGCGTCAGCACCACGTTGCCAAACACGTGCCCGGCCTCGAGCGCCCGATGTGCCTCCGCAGCCTCATCGAGGGGGTACGCCCGGTCGGTCACCGGCGTGAGCACCCCCCGGGAAAACAGCCCCAGCAGGCGGGGCAGCAGGCCGGCGGCTCCCAAAAATGCGCCCAGAATCGTCAGCCGCTTGGTGAACACCTCGCGCAACTCCAACTCCACCCGGCTGCCGGTGGTGGTGCCCACCGTCACCACCACCCCGCCGCGGCGAGCCATGGTCACCGACTGACCGAAGGTCGCGGCCCCCAGTGGGTCGAACACCACGTCCGCCCCCAAACCTCCCGTGCGACGTTCCACCTCGGCTGCGAGACTGTGCTGGCCGTCCCACAGCAGGGCTTCCGGCGCTCCTTCCCGCTGCAGGCGCTCCGCCTTGTCCTCATCGCGGGTCACCGCCAGCACCCGCATCCCGCGCAGACGGGCCAGCTGCACGGCCGCCACCCCAAGCCCGCCGGTGGCGCCCCAGATGACCGCCACCTGCCCCGGCTGCGCCCCGGTCCGGAGCCAGGCTTCTTCGGCCGTCAGATACGGGACTCCCACCGTGGCGGCCTCCTCAAACGTGATCCCCGACGGCATGGCCGCCAGCCGGGCCACGGGCACCGCCATCAGCTCGGCATAAGCACCGTTCGTGGGGGAAAACTGCGGGCAGCAATTGGTACGGCCGGACCGGCAGGCTTCGCACCGCCCACAGCTGCTGCCGGGATACACCACCACGCGGTCGCCCACCTGCCAGCCCACCACGCCCGGACCGACGGCCGTAATATCCCCGGCCGCGTCGCTGCCCGGCACGAGGCCCGCTGCGGGAATGCCGAACTGACCGCTCCGCACCCACACATCACGGCGGTTGACGCCGGCCGCCCGGACCCGCACCAGCACCTCGCCATATTCCGGCACCGGGTCCGGGAGCTCCCGAATCCCCAGCACCTCGGGGCCGCCCCCCTGCTCCACCAGGATTGCCCGCATCGTCATCCTCCCGTCATTGGCCTGTCTCTTTGTTATCGCGCCACCAGAGGCTTCAACGTCCACGCGAGCCGCTGTGCCTCGGCCAGCAGCCGCGGCGCGGTGAAACCCGGAGGAAAGATCGGCCAGTCCCAATGCAGCGCCGCCGGGCCCCGCACCGCTTCCCGCCACGTCGAACGCGGCGCGGTCCCGGCCAAGCGCTCCCCAGCACCGGCCACCCAGTCCCCCAGCGCGACGGATCCCACGACCGCCGGCAGGTGTCCCCAGGCGGCGTGAGCCGCCAGAATGCCGTCCGCGCCGCCATCCGGCCAGCGTCCGGCGGGCGCCCCCACGGGCGGGACCACCGCCATGTCTCCTCCCCCAGCCTCGCCATGCGCAAGCGCCCAGGCGATTTCGGCCGCGGAGAGGCTGCCGTGGGTCAGCCGGGCGGGGCCCACGCCCACGTGCCGCAGCACGTCCGCGAGCTCTAGGCGGTCCACCGGGGTCGGCGCAGGGGCCACCGCCGTCCCCAGCCACTGATCCACGGTCACACTTTCGGGTCCGCCCGAGGAGTCCCAGAGCGCATCCAACATCCGCGCCAGGCCATCCAACGCCGGCTGCCACGCAGCCGCCGGCCGTGCGGGACCCGGAAGTGCCGGCCCGTGGGCCGCCCCCTCGTGGAAATTGCGCTGGTCCCAAAACGCGGTGGTCACCAGCTCCGTCGGGTGGGCCACCAGCACGGCCGTACGGCCCGCCCGCCACGCGGCGCGGAGCGCCTCGGCACCCTCCTGCACGGCGTCCGGCTCGGGCAACCGAAAAAAGAGACCCTTGGGGAGGTCGACGGCCGGAGCCCAGTACAGGAGATCGCCGTACCACATGGGTCCCGGCGTAGGCTCTAAGTAGCTGTTCCAGCTCTCCGACAGCACCGCCGCAAATCCGAGGGCGCGTCCGGCCGAGCCGGACATGTCAGGCAGCCAGTTCCCTCCCGGCTGGGTGAAGAACCGCGGAGCCACGCCCAGCCGAGTCAGCAGGTCCACGGTGGGCTGCTCGCGCTCTATCAGGCGCGCCCGGGCGGTTTCGGCGGGCAGAGGCTCCAATTCCTCTGCCAGCGTGGGGTGCTCACTGTGGCTCCACGAGTGGCTCCCCACGATGCCCTGGGCAGCCATGCGGGCCAACAGGTCGCTGCGACCGCTGCCCGCCAGCTGCCGCGCTTTTTTCCCCACCAGGGCAAAATGAGCCGCCAGGCCGCGTTCGGCCAGCACGCCCAAGATCCCATCCAGCGCCCACGTGCTGGCGGGGGTCAGCCAGTCCTCCACGTCTAGGCGCACAAACAATGGCTTCATGAGGCCACCCGTCGGTACAGGGCCGAGAACGCGTCGGCCTCGCGCTCCACGTTGTGGTGCGCCATGACGTAGGTGCGGGCCGCCGCGCCCATCCTCCCCCGGAAGGCGGGATCGCGCACCAACGCCGCGATGCCCGCTACAAATTCGGGCTGCGTGCGAAACACCAGCCCGGTGTGACCCGCCTCCACCAACGCCCGGTTTCCGGGAATGTCCACCACCGCGGGCGGCACCCCCGATGCCATGCCCTCCAAGAGCGCGTTGGAAAGTCCTTCGGTTTCAGACACATTCAGCACGACGTCAGCCCGACGGTACCACCCCGGCATGGCGGCTGGCTCCACCTCCTCCACGAGGGTCAACCAGGGATGAATCTGGGCCTGAGCCGTGAGGGCTGTCCACAGTGCGGAATCCCGGGGAGGACCGGTCACCGTGAGGCGCGCCTCGATCCCCGCCGCCCAGAGGGCCGACACCAACTCTACGGCGCACAGCGGTCGCTTCACCCGGCGCCCTGCCCCCACCAGCAGCAGGTGGAGGCGGGCAGACGCCTCAGCAGGCGGCCCGGGCCGAAACTGCCCCGTGTCCACTCCCGGAGGAATGTGGGACACGCGCCAACCCGGGGCGGCCGCGGCCAGCCGATCCCGCGCCGCGCGCGTGAGCACCGTATGATGGGCGGCCCGCGACAGGGTTCCGACCCGGTGCAGGCTGGCGGGGCTGTCCAGCGCGGCGAGGTCGGTGCCGGTCCAGGTCACCACCAGGCGGGCCGGATCCACTCCCAGGTCTAACAGCGGTGCCGCCGTGGCCCACGCGTGAAAGGCATGCACCACGTCCGCTGCGGGCCGCTCCGACAAGCGCGCCACGCGCGCCTCGGTCCCTCGGCGGCGGAGCGCGCCAGCAAGCCGGGCGGCCGACTGCCAGTTGCCCCCGGCCACCGGCGTGTCGTCCCGCACCACCAGCACCACGCGCCAGGGAGCCGCCAGCGCGCTAGCCAATTCGCGTCCCATTCGGCACCGGGGCGTCGGGGGCCAGCAGGACCACATCACCTTCCCCCGGCAGACCGCCCAGCACCAGCACTTCCGAGCGCACCCCGGCAATGCGCTTGGGCGGAAAGTTGACGACCGCTACCACCTGTCGACCCACCAGCGTCTCCGGGTCGTAGCGCCGCGTCAGCTGACCACTCGTAGTGCGCTTACCCAAAGGACCAAAATCCAGCGTCAGCACTAGGGCAGGCACACGCGCACCCGCATTGACGCGTGCGGCCACGACCGTGCCCACCCTCAAGTCATACGCAAGAAACCCCTCCACCGGCTGCATGGGATCCGCCGGCGCCTCGACCGGGGATGCTACTGGGTCCATGGCCACCTCGCCTTTCGGTGTTGTCGTTCCCGATCTCCCCCCGTCCTTTTGATGCCCAGCCCAGCTCCCGCACCGGAAACGGCGCAGGGTCCGTGGGTCACTGGCCCAGTTCGCGCAACACCGCTGCCTCCACCTCCGCAGGAAAATACAGGCGGCGGTGGCCCTGACGCTCCCGACTGATGGCCTGCACCGGCCGGGACAGGCGCGACATCTCGGTCAGCACCACGCCGTCCCACACGTAGAGGGGCTCGCTGCCCCCCCGACCCTCCCCGCCCAGATAATAGTCATAATAAACCCCCAGCGCTTCATCCACTTGGAGATAGTATGCCGGGTCAAAGCCCCCGTCGGCCACCGCCCGCTCCACGCGCCCAAAAACGCGCGGGTTGCCCCCGGCAGGCAACTCCGTGTACCGAAACAGTCGGCGATCCGGAATGCGCGCAGCCAAGTCGGCCAGCACGGAATCCGGATGGGTCCGCCACATCTCAAAGGCCACCATCACATGGTTGTCGTCCAGGGCAAGGTACTCTCCGACCTCGAGCGGGGCTCCGCCGAGCCACCGGTCCAGGGGCCACGGTGCCCGAGGAGCCTCCCCGCGGGCCGCCAGCGCGCGCGCCCGGGCCATCACTTGGCGCAACACCACCTCCGCGCTGCGGCACACGGGGTGGAAGTACACCTGCCCGTACATAAAGTAGCGCGCCAACAGGTAAGCTTCCACGGTTTGCAGACCGGTTTTTTTGACCACGACCCGGTCGTCCAGCGGATGCACCACGCGCAGGATGCGGTCCAGGTTGAACTGGCCATAGTCGACGCCACAATACAGCGCATCCCGCCTGAGGTAGTCCAGCCGGTCGGCATCCAGCTGCCCCGACACCAGCGACGTCACCAATCGATCCGGATGGCGTTTTAAGATGACGTCCGCCACCCGGCCCGGCAGGGATGGCTCATATGCGGCCAGCACTTGGTGCAGCGCCGTCGTCGGGTCCGCCAGCAGCCGAGCCCCCCACTCTTCATGCGACGGGCCCCACAGCGGCTCCAGCGCATGGGAAAACGGTCCATGCCCCACGTCATGCAGCAGGCCGGCCACCATCGCCAGCCGCGCACGCTCGGGGGCCAGTCCCTGGCGTTCGCGGTCAAACGCCTGCAGGAGCCGGCGCACGACTTCGTACGTACCCAGTACGTGGGAGAACCGGCTGTGCTCCCCCCCGGGATACGTGAGATACGCCGGCCCCAGCTGACGGATTCGTCGCAGCCGCTGCACTTCGGGCGTGTTCACCACGTCCCAGATGAGGGGATCGTGAATATACACGTACCCGTATACCGGGTCGCGCAACACCTTTTCTCCCTCAGACATCCCACCCGTCTCCGGCGTCGTAGAGCCCCCTTTCGCCAAACACAGCCCGATTCCTGTCAGTACCCCCGTTCCCGCTGCCAGCCCGATGCCCACGCCACCCGCGCGGGGTCCAGGTGCACCGGTCGGCCGTGCTCCACCACGGACCGGCCGGCCACCCAAACCGTGTCCACCGCGGTGGCGGACAGCGCGTACACCACGTGCCGGATGGTGGGCGGGCCGGGAAGCAGGGATAGGTCGCGGAGGTTCACCGTAAATGCGTCCGCCGCGCATCCCGGCACCAGCCGGCCGGTGGAGAGTCCCAGCGCGTCCGCGCCTGCCTCCGTCCCCAGGCGAAATGCCGTCACCGCGTCCAGTGCCTGGCCGTTTCTCGCCTGCACCTTCTGCAACAGCGCCGCCATGCGCATCTCATCCAGCACGCTCGAGCGGTCGTTGGTACAGCCGCCGTCGGTCCCGAGGCCCACGCGAATGCCCCGCGCCAACAGAGCCGGCAACGGAGCGATCCCGTCGCCCAGAATCATGTTGCTGGCCGGATTGTGGATGACGGCGGCCCCCCGTTCCCGTATAAGCTCCCAGTCAGCCTCATCGGTCCACACCGCGTGGATCAACACAGAGCGGGAGCCAAGCGCCCCCACCTGGTCCAGCCAGGCCACCGGCGACACGCCGTGCGCCGCCAGCACCTGCTCGCGCTCATACGCCCCCTCCGCCACGTGCACATGGAGCGGGGTGTCCAGCTCCTCGGCTGTGGCGACCGCGGCCGCGAACATGGCGGCCGAGGCGCCGTGCGGGCTGTGCGGCGCCACCTGCACCGTCACCAGCGGATCGCCCCGAAGCGCAGCGGCCAATTCCAGGGTGTGCTGGCGCGCCTGGGCCGGGGTTTCCCGATACCGGGCGGGGGCGCCCTCCCAGTCGTAGAAGGTCCGCGCCAGCACCAATCGCATGCCGACGCGCCGCGCGGCCGCCGCGACGACGAGCGCGTTTTCGATACCCTGGTCGTTCAGATAAAAGAAGTCGGCCACGGTCGTTACGCCATGGCGCAGCATGTCTGCATAGGCCAACTCCGCCGCGAGGCCGATCTCCTCGCGCGACAACCTCTGGGACACGGGGTACAAGACGCCCGACCGCCACCCGAAGAAATCGTCATCCTCCCCCATCCCGCGCATGAGGATCTGAAAACTGTGACTATGTCCGTTGATGCTGCCCGGGAGCAAAAGGCGGTCCCCCAGCCGCTCCAGCCGCCACCCGGCATGCGCAGCCAGTACCTCGGGCGCCGGGCCGACGGCCGCCAGCTGTCCGCCGGCCACGGCCACGGCCCACCCGGCCCGCATCGCACCGTCGGCGTAGAGCCAATCAGGCAGCCAAACCGTTCCGGGCAACCGCGGCCCCCTCTCTGCGGGGCCCTCCATGCCCATCTCCCCCTCCGGCCCGCACCCGTCCGTCCTTAGTCTTCGCATCCTAACAGATTGGCGAGCCAGGGCTGCGGCCGCACCGACCCTCCTCGAGCGCCATACCATGCGCCCGAAGGGGGGCGCGTGATTGGATTCCCCGATCCCCCCACCTCGGCCGTTTTGGCTCTCGCGCTCGGTCATGGTGGCGCTCGCGGCGCTAGGCCCGGGCATTCTGGGTCTGATGGCTGACAACGATGCCGGGGGCATGATGTCGTACCTGCTGACCGGAGCTCAACACGAGCTCAGGTTGTTCATTCCAGCGCTGCTGGCGATGGGGGCGGCCACCGTGTTCATTCAGGACATGGCGCTTCGCCTCGCGCTGGCAACTCGGATCCCCTTTCAGCGCCTCGTCGGCGACCGGCTCGGCAGTGGCGCCGCCCAGTTGCAGGCCCTGCTGTTGCACGCCTTGAACGTGATCGTGCTGGCCACCGAAGTGTCCGGCATGGCGCTGGCGCTGCAGTGGGCTGGCATGCCGTTTCCGGCCGCCGGGGGCGTGGCGGTGGCGGTCACGGCCGCCATTGCGACGCGGCGCCGTTACCAGTCGCTGGAGCGCCTGTTGCTGGTCGTGGGCGTTTTGAACCTCGCCTTTGTCGCGGCGTTGTTCTGGCTGCCAGCGGGACACGGCGTCGAAAGCCCCTGGAAGCTGGCACCGCCCGCCGCCGACACCAACTTTCTCCTGCTGGCCATGGCAGGCAATGCGGTGGCGCCCTGGATGGTGTACTGGCAGGAAAACGCCGTCGTCGCCCGTGGCATGAAGGTGTGGGAGGTGCGCCGCGGCCGCTTTGACCTGCTCGTGGGCGTGCTGGTGCAAATGGCCATGGCCACGGTGGTACTTTGGATCGGCGCCTCCCTGCACGGCAGCCCCGGGAACGTATTCAATCCCCTCCAGTGGATGGGGGTCAACGCCGGGCCAGGCGTGACCGACCTGTTTGCCGTGGGGTTGTTCGACGCAGGACTCCTGGCCGCGGTCACCATTGGCTTTTCGTCGAGTTGGATGGTCACCGAGGCGTTTCCGGCCGAGCCGGCCACCCAACGGCGGCGCCGGTGCACCATTCAGGCGGGCTCGCTGTTGGCGGCGGCGGCCCTGGTGGTGGTGCCCGGCTGGCACCAGGGATTCCTGGCGTTGTTCGCCCAGGCGCTGGCCGCGCTTCTGATGCCTATCATGCTGGTGTTTCTGGGCAGTTTGACCAACGACGCGTCGCTGGTGGGGCGGCTCGCCAATCAGCCGTGGCAGCGGCTCGTGTGGGTGGCGTTGGCGGCGGTGTTCCTGGCGCTGGCCGCCGCCGCCTGGCTGTAACCGCCTAGTCCAATGTCGATTGCGCATGAGGGGACCGACGCTCGCCCGCCGTGGCACAATTAAGGCATTCTGGTCCGGGAGCAGCCCGGGTCGGACTGAAGGGAGCTGGCGCGATGCAGATGCGACGGGACGGTGAGCGCGCCATGGCAGAGCGGGGGACGGCCCCATGACGACTCCCCACGCGGCGCCGGAAGGCTGGATGGGCGGCTGGATCGCCCATCTCGATGCGGTGGCCCGGGCGCTGGGCGGCGAGCCGGGCGCGGGACACCGTCCGGTGTTGGACCGGACCGTGGCCGCCGATCTGATTGCCGACGTGGCGCACCTGCTGTTTCCCGAGCACTTCGCCGACCGGCTGGGCGGACACGGCAGCCTTGGGGCCGGTCATCGGCTCTGGGTGTTGGGGCGGGCGGGCTGGACCCTCGCGCATTTGGTGCATGACCTGACGCCCCACGCCTGTCCGGCCGAGGTACTCTGTCCCGAGCTCCCCCGGGCTGTGGACACGACCCAGCAGTTCCTGGGCGGCCTGCCGGCCCTGCGCGATACGCTAATGCAGGACGCCGAGGCGGCCGTGCATGGCGATCCGGCCACAGACAGCGTCGCGGAGGTGATCACCACCTATCCCGGCTTTCTCGCGACGCTGGTCTACCGCGCCGCCCACCGTCTTTGGGAGCTGCAGGTGCCGCTCCTGCCGCGCACGCTGTCCGAGTGGGCCCACAGCCAGACCGGCATCGACATTCATCCCGGGGCAGCGATTGGCCCCCGGTTCTTCATCGACCACGGCACTGGCGTCGTCATTGGCGAAACCACCACGGTGGGATCGGGCGTCACCGTGTACCAGGGGGTGACGCTGGGTGCTCTTAGCTTTCCCCGCGACGCGGACGGCCACGTCGTGCGGGAGCCCAAGCGCCATCCGACGCTGGAGGACCATGTGACCGTGTACGCCGAGGCCACGATTTTGGGAGGACACACGGTCGTCGGCCATCATTCGGAAGTGGGTGGCAACGTGTGGCTGACCGACAGCGTCCCTCCGTACAGCCGCGTGGTGTCCTCGCCCCGCGTGGACCACCGCCCCCCCGCGCCGCCATCGTAATCGGCGGACACGGCGCCCGCGCACGACGATGCCGCTAGTCGCGGCCGCCTGGTCTGTGGACGGATCCTGCGCGCGTCTCAGTCCTCGTTCGCTGGTCCGCGAGACAAACAGGCGGAAGGTGAACCTCATCGGCGAGGGAGCTCCGAATCTCGTGGCACCCGGGGTCGTCCGACGCCGCACAGAGGTGTGGCGCTGGGCTGTGCCGCGAGGCCACCGGTTCACCCTGGCGGAGGCGGCCGAAGCGGGGGCCGTGCCCCCCACCTCCTCCGTCTGGCGCTCGGGGGTTGTTGTGCGTCAGGGCGGTCTCTCCCCGGGGACGGCGCGAGCCTAATCGACTGGCCCTCCGACGGTCGCCTCCTGCCGACCTCGCATAACCCCGCGGCCGCTGTCCCGGATTATCCGGAGTATACTGAACTGAAGCGGACCGGGCCGGGTTCCTCCGAGGGGGGTGTGGCACCGTGCCCAGATCGCTTTCCGCACTTTGGGCCCTTGGGCCGCGAGGGGATGAACCGTGCGTCTGCATGATGAGAAACCAACGGTGGCGCCGCAAGCGGCCAGCCTCTCGGTGGATTTGGTGGTTTGGCGGCCCGCCCATTCGGATGCTGTGGCGCTCACACGGGCACTGACCGCCCACGGATTTGGCGAGCGCTCACAGACGGTTGTCTGGCTGGACAAATTCACCGTGCGCCTTACGATGTGGCACCACAAATACTTCACCCAGCTGACGGCAAGCGACTGGGCACTAGCTGGCCCGGACTTGGTGGAGGTGCTGCGGGCCATCTGGACCGAGTATCACCCGAAGTCCGTCGTCTACGATACGCGCGCCTTTTCGGTGGGAATCAAGACGGGGGCCAAGCGCCGTCGAGTATCGGTGGACCGCGTGGCCAGCGCACACCCGGTCGACAGCCCGCCGGTGCAGTGGGAACTGCAGTTTTGAGCGCTGGCGTCTTGCCCGCCGAACGCATCGAAGCGGCACGCGTCCGCCTCGCGGGAATGGCCCACTTGACGCCGATCCTGACCAGCCGGCTCTTGGACGAGCGCTATGGCCTCCACCTGGGGTTGAAGGCGGAGAACCTGCAGCGGGCAGGGGCCTTTAAGTTTCGGGGCGCCTACAACTTGGTGTCCCAATTGGCGGAGCGCGGCGTGCGCCGTGGCGTGGTGACGGCGTCCAGTGGCAACCACGGGGGAGCGGTCGCGCTGGCAGCGCGGATGACCGGTCTAGCCGCCCACATCGTGGTGCCCAGTGACGCTAGTCCAGCCAAGATCGCGGCCGCCGAAGCCTACGGCGCGACCGTGGAGCGCGTCGGCCCCAAAAGTGCCGAGCGGCTCCTGCGGGCGGAGCAGCTCGCGGCAGAGGACGGATGGGATTATGTTCCGCCCTATGACCATCCCGAGGTGCTGGCGGGCCAAGCCACGGTGGGCCTAGAAATTCTTCAGCAGGTGCCGGACGTCGAGGTGATTCTGGTCCCCATTGGGGGCGGGGGTCTCATCAGCGGCATCGCCACCGCCGTCAAGGCGGCCCGGCCGAGCGTGCGCGTGATTGGCGTCGAACCCGAAGGGTCAGCGGCGGCGTTCCTGTCCCGCCAGGCCGGTCGGCGGCTCGCCATTCCAGCCGGCATCACCATTGCGGACGGGCTCCGGACGGTCGTGCCCGGCGAACTGACTTATCCCATGATCGAGCGGCTGGTGGACGACCTGGTGACCGTGTCCGACGCGGCCATCGTTCAGGCTCTGATCCTGTTGCTGACGCATGTCAAAACCGTGGTCGAGCCGTCGGGCGCGGCCGCCGCCGCCTACGCGTGGCAGCGGCCGAGCCCCCTCGCGGGCACCAGGACGGTCGCCGTGCTGTCGGGCGGCAATGTCGCGCCATCGGTGCTGGCTCAACTTTTGTCCGCATAGCCCCCGCTCCTGGTCGCCATGCTAGTCGCAATCGACCGACCAGGGGAGGGTGTCTATGAACACCACCAATTGGGGGCCCGGACCCGGAGGCTTCAGCCCGGCGTGCCAGTGTGGCAGCCCGGCCGAGTACCAGTGCCGGCAGTGCGGCGACGACCGCTGTGGCGCCCATTTCTGCTCGGGGTGCCAGCGCTGCGAGGAGCACTGCGTCTGCGGCTGGCGTTTTTGGGCGCCCTTTGACTTTTAGCCCCTCGCGATCTTGCCGCGCACCGCGGGCGGTGTTACCTGACGGCCGCGGGCGGCGTTGTACGTGCCAGGAATCACCACGGTGTCAGGACTGGCCAGGGACGGCCGTCCGTAGTACCGTGTCATCGCGTGCAAATTAGCCGTCCGCGGCCTCAGGGGAGAATGTCATGTACCGCCTCTACATTGTTTTGGTGATCATTGTGGCGCTGTTGGCTGTTCAGTTGCTGCGCCCGGTGCCGGCGCTGGCCGTGCAGTCCACGACCGCCACCACATATCGCGTGCCCGGGTCGCTCTCCAGCTTCGCGTGGCCCACCCAGGGCCAGTCGGCGCTGGGCGTCGAGGGTCTCGGCGTCGTGGGACACGCCGGCTCCACCCGTCCCCAGGCCATCGCCAGCCTGGCCAAGCTGATGACCGCGTATTTGGTCTTGAAGGCCCATCCACTGTCGACGGGTCAAAGTGGCCCCTCGATTACCGTCAGCGCGGCCGACGTGGCGCTGTATCAACAAGATAAAGCCAACGGCGACTCGGTGGTGCCGGTAACGCAGGGCGAAGTGCTAACCGAACGCCAGATGCTGCAGGCGCTGCTGCTGCCATCGGGGGACAACATCGCCACGATGCTGGCGCAGTGGGTGGCGGGCAGCAACGCCGCCTTTTTGACCCAAATGAACGCCATGGCCAAGAAGCTGGGCATGAACCACACGTACTACGCCGATTCCAGCGGGGTGTCGCCCGCCACGGTGTCGACCGCCGTCGACCAGACGGTGCTGGCGGAACGCGACATGGCCATTCCCGTGTTTCGACACATCGTCGCCATGCCCCAGGTGACGCTACCGGTCGGGGGTGTCCAGTACAACGTGAACTACGACCTAGGTCAGTCGGGCATCATCGGGGTCAAGACCGGCAGCACCACCCAGGCGGGCGGCTGCTACGTCGCTGCCGCCTATCGGCAGGTGGGGACGCATCGGCTGTTGATTATCGCCACGGTGCTGGGCCAGGGGGGCGTTCAAATTCTGCAAAGCGCGCTGAACGCTGGCAAGAGCATGCTCAACGCCAGCAGCTCCGTCCTCACGACCACCACGGTGCTCGCGGCGGGCCACGAAACCGCCCGCGTCACCTCCGCCTGGCACCCGTCCGTGGCTGCCACCGTGCGGCACAGCGTCTCTTTCATATCGTGGCCCGGCATGGTGGTCCACCTGAAGTTCACCCCCGGGCCCGTCCCGAAGACGATCGCCGCGGGTACCCGGATTGGAACCCTGACGGTCAGCGCCGGATCCCAAAGCCAGCAGCTGAATGTGCGTACCACAGGCGCCCTGCCGCCGCCGGCGCTCAAGTGGCGCCTCACGCGGGCCTAAGCGCAGCTTCAACCGTTCTTTAGCTAATCTTTGGGGTTTCTTGAAGCCTCCCATCGGGTCTGGCGGTTATCCTAACAGGGTAATAGCCGACGGACCGGGTGGGAGGTGCGTTATGCCAGCAGACGAGACGATGGGCGCCACGGGCACGGTGGGACCGATGGGCGCGGCGCCTGAGGCGCGTTTGGCCGCCTGGGCCGCCATCGAGCCCGACCGCCTGTTTCTGTGGGATGTGCGGCTCGGACAGCGCGTCACCTATCAGGAAGCGGCACGCCTGGTGGCGGCATGGCGCCAGGCACTGGTCCGCTCTGGCGTGCGCCGGGGCGACCGGGTGCTGTTGTGCCTGCCCAACGGGCTCAACTTCTCCTTGCTCTACTTGAGCATTCTGTCGGCCGGGGCCACCGCTGTGCCGATGAACCCGGATGCGCCGGATGGCGAGCGGGCGCGGGTGGCCCAAAAAGCCAACCCGCGCCTCGCCCTCGTCGCCGGGGATGCCCCTTGGAGCGGTTCGGTGCCGGTCTGGCCGCTCGAGGGCGCGGCGTGGGCACAGCCCCAGCGGCGCCGGCCGCGTGCCGGTGCGCCCGTACCGCGCGACTCGGTGCATGGAGCGGTGTTGTTGTTCACGTCGGGCACCACGGGCGACTCCAAGGGCGTGCAGCTGTCCACGGGGCGGCTCGCGCACACGGCAACCCACATCGCGCAGCATCACCGCCTCGAGCGCGGCCAGGTGGGGCTGTCCACCCTGCCGCAGTTTCACATCAACGCGCAGGTGGTGGGCCTCTTGGCCACCCTGTACGCCGGCAGCACGCTGGCGCTGGACGACCG
>JAJZWS010000134.1 GCA_021846565.1 Bacillota bacterium | reverse complement strand
ACCCGGGACCCATCTGATCCCGGAGTTCCGCCACCCGCTTCACATCGCGGGGGTCGGATACGGCGCAGAAGGCCAGCGCCACGGGCCCCATGCCAAAGGACACCAGCCGCTGGCCCAGAGGGCTGCGGATGTAGTAGTCCTGCTTGGGCACGGCGGTCTGCAATAGCTCGATCTCCTTGTCTCCCAGCCCAAAGTCCGTGTACATAGGAAGCAGGGTGGCGGAACCAGCCTCGACATTCGGCAGGAAAATCTTTGTGGGGCAGGCTTCTTTCAAAATGGGTAGCAGCGGGCTTTTCGCCAGGTGGGACAGGGATGTCGTGGCAAACACGACCGCCGCGTTTTTCTTGCGCACTGTCACCAGCCATTCCGCGAGTTTTGCCAGAAACTGCGGGTTTTCCAGCATAAGCCATCCCTCATCGAGGGGGATCAGCGTAGGTCTGCCATCCAGCATTTGCTCGATGCGATGGAAGATGTACAGCAATACCGGCCCCGTAATGAGCTTGGCCTGCTCCGTGCCCGTCAACAGGTGCTCCATCTCGAAGATGGTAAATTGGTTGTCCATGCTCAAGGTATCCGCACGGGCATCCAGCAACGTTCCTGTGCGCCCCCTCCCGGTATAAAAGCCAATGGCCGCCTTGATCTGCTCATCCTGTAGCAAGGAGCGCACGTCCGTCAGGGATCGGCCCTCTTCCTGTGACAGGCCCTCTATGGCGGTATGGATCACGTCCCGCTCTCCGGGGTGAATAGTCATGCCTTGCAATTCACAACAGGCTTCCAGCCATTCTTCCGCCCATGCCCGTTCCGCCTGGCTCTTGTTGGTACCGGCCAAGGGAGCAAACGTGAGGTCGCTAAGTTCGCCCGCGATGTCGTAATGGGCACCGCCCACGGCTTCGCAAAGCGTATACAGGCTGCGGCCACTTTCGAAACCAAACACGCGGGCACCCTTGTGACGCCGCCACTGAGCGGCCAGGAGCGCCAGGATCGTACTCTTGCCTGCGCCGGTCGGGCCCACAATGAGCGCATGGCCCACATCCCCGACATGCAGATTGAAACGGTACGGGGTCGATCCCGCGGTCTGCGCGTAGGTCAGACAGGGAGCGGGTTTCCCATGGGTCTTCATCAAGGGACTTGGGCAATCCGCGTCTCCTGCCCAGATGGCAGTTTTAGGGGACACATCGACGAAGTTCATGCTGTTCAGGACCGGGCGGCGCACGTTTTCCCAGGTGTGCCCGGGCAGGCTCCCCAGGAAGGCCTCCACGACATTGACCTTCTCCTGCTTCGCGATGAAATTCGCATTGTTCAGGAAGTCCATCACCACACGCGCCCGGTCGTCCAAGGCTTTGGCGTCTCGGCCGCGCAGGATGACCGTGGCCGTGAAGTAGCCCAGGCGCACCACGCCGCTGGAGACATCACCGTCGGCCAGCGCGGTCTCCTGCTCCATGGCCACCTTGAAGGGGTCTGCCCGATCGTGGCGCACCTGGCCTTTGTCCAGGGCCGCAGAGAGGTAATCCCGGAGACTGAATTTGGAACTGGCCCACTTCTCCCGGTACTTGGCGATCAGCTTTTTGGACTCCTGCTGGTCCTGCAGGATGAACCGGGTGGTATAGCGCAGGGGAAAGGGCAGGCTGTGCAAGCCCTCCAGCATCTCTGGGCGGGTGCGGTCCGGGTAGCCCGTCACCGTGATCACCTCGATCAGTTCACCGTCGATGGAGGGCTCCAGACCACCGACAAAATCGTGATGCCCCAGCAACACGTCGAGATACGCGGGGATGTCCGGCGGGTTGACTCCGTGGGATCGGCCTGTCAGGCACTCGTGGTAGTGGGTGAGCACGCCCTTGGCATCCAGAGGCGACAGGAGAAACCGCTGTTTCAGTACCCCCACGACCGCCCGTATCCCGTCCTCAAATTTCTGCAGGAGCACATCGAAGGTATCGGGTTGCGCGTCTTTTTTGGACTCCAGGAACATCCGTCCTGCCGAGACTTCCGACTCCGGCGGGGTTTGCCAGGTGAAGACGAGGTAGTAGCGGGACAGAAAGTGCAATCCCTCCTGCTCGAACTGCATGCGGCGCTCGGCATCGATGAGGGCAGACACCGGGTCGGGAAAGAACACCCGGTTCTCTTCGATGTAGCCGTCCGCGGGCACCCGGATGGCCGAGACCTGCGCGGTCCAGCCGGAGCCCAGGCGCGCGATGGCCGCATTGAATACCGCAGAGATCCGATTGGTGACGGCGTAGGACAGGCTCTCCAGGTCCGGGCCCGCATACTGCAGGGCCGCCAGGAATGATCCGTCTTTGTTGAGCAGGACCGCGCAGGGCTGATCCAGCACCCGGATCTCGCCCGCCAGGATCGCCGGATTGAGCAGATCGGGCAGGGCCAGATCCTTACTGCGAAATTCTTTGATGTTGAGCATGGTTTTTTCCCTCTTTGGCAAACCAGGACAAGAGTTTGGTAGTGACAGGAATCGGGTGCGGATTGGGGATGTCCCGGATCTCCGCATCCAGGGTCGCTCCATCGCCATAAAATGTCTGGTACTTGCGGGCGCGGCGTACCACCGCAATCATCTGGTCATCTTCCTT
>JAJZWS010000133.1 GCA_021846565.1 Bacillota bacterium | reverse complement strand
CGCAGCCGCGCGCACCACGCCGAAGGCATAGGCATGAAAGGTGCCGCAGCGCACCCTGCGGGCGGAAACCGATCCGGCAAGGGCCGCGAGCCGTGCGGCAGCCTCGCGCCGGGCGGCAACGGTGAAGGTTACGTACCACAGCCCGCCGGCCGGCAGCGCACCGGCGGCAAGGCGCGCCGCCCGGGCAACCAGGACCGCCGTTTTCCCCGATCCGGGTCCGGCCTGCACCAGCAGCGGACCTGTCTCGTGCGCCACCACCTCGCGCTGCGACGCGGTGAACGCCGCATCCGCCGCCGCCAAGGCCTCGCCCCCCAAACTGTGACACTTCCGTCCGCGGAGCCCGGATCCTGCCCGCGTGCCCCGGCGGCCGCGGGGACATGCTTGGCGGAGGGAGGGGAAGCGGCATGCGGCGGGCGCACGTCGTGATCGCCGGGGCTGGTTACGCCGGCCTGGCGGCCTACCTTGCGCTGCGGCCGCGTCTGGATCGCGGGCTCATCGACCTCACCGTCGTCAGCGCGGCCGACGCACACCTGCTGCTGCCGGAACTACCCCTGTATTTGGCCGGTCAGGAGTCCGAACGCGACATCCGCCTCCGGCTCGGCCACCTGATCCGGCCGCCCGCGCGCCTGCATCAGGCCCGCATCCTCCAGGTGCGTACACAACCCCCGGCGCTCGTGGTGCAGGGCGCCGTCGATCCCTGGCGCGCCGACGGCCTCGTGCTCGCCCTCGGATCCATACCCGACGACTTCGGGGTGCCGGGGGTCCGTGCGCACGCAACCGTCATCGGCCGCTGGGATGACGCGCGCGACCTGCGCCGCCGCCTGCTGGCCACCCTGGCGTCGCGCCACGGCGGCCGCGTCGCCATCGTGGGCGGCGGGTTCACGGGTGTGGAAATCGCGGCCGAGCTGGCCGACACGCACCGGGTGGCGGGCCGCATCGTGCTGATCGCGCCCCATCTGCTCGCCGGACTGCCCGACCGCGTCGGCCAGACCGCGCGCGCGGCCCTGGAGCGGCTGGGAGTGGAACTGCTGCTGGGCGCCCGCGCCGCTGCGGTGCGGGCCGATGGGGTGGTGCTTGCCGACGGCCGGCACGTTTCCTGCACCACGACCATCTGGGCGGCCGGGGTGCGGGCCAGTCCGGTGCTGGCGGATTCACACCTGGCCGTCAATCGCCGCGGCCAGGCGGAGGTCGACGCAACCCTGCGGCTGGCACCGTGCGTGTATGCCTGCGGCGACTGCGCCGCGGTCAAGGATCCCCGCACCGGACAACCGTTGGCACCCACCGCCCAGGCCGCCCTGCAGCAGGGCCCGGCGGCCGCCGCCAATCTGCTGCGCGAATTCGAAGGTGCGCAGCGCCAGCCGTTGCGGATGCGCAACCTCGGCTTTCTGATCTCACTCGGACGCGGCCAGGCCGTCGGCTCGGTGCTTGGCCACACGGTGGACGGGGGCGACGTCGCCACGCTCAAGCGCCTGATCGAGACCTACCACGCCTTCCAGATCGGCGGCCTGCACGCCCTGGGCTCGAGGCTGCTGCGCAGCACCGGGGCGCGGCGGTGAAAGGTGAGAGGCCACCTGTCTGCATGTACCAGGGGCACGAACAAAAATGGCGCAACGATCTTCATTGTCGACTGACTTCTCTGCCTTACTCTCGACGTTTCGGAGGAAGGAGACGAACCGAGTTCTTTATGTTCCGCATCGATATCTGGGCGATGACAGGACTCCTACGTGCCACAATACGGTGAGAGTCCCCCATGCCGGCCCGGCCGACACCACTTGGCATGAAAAGCGGGCCAAGGTAGCGAATGACGGCTGCTACTGGCGGTTGGTGAAGTCGAGGTCGTTAACTGTTTGGTGCTCAGAGCCCGCGTGAGAGCCTGACCCCGGCGACCCTCCGAGCACCACCTATTGTCGCCACCCCTCGGGGTGAGCACGCAGGGGAGAATTTCCACTGATCGGATCGCCGCACCAACCGCCAGAACGTCCAAGGGAGGTGTGGGATTGGGACTGGATGTGGTTCGGGAGCGTTGCGCCGGCATCGACGTGCACAAGCGGCAGACACACGGGAGTTCGCGACGGACACGGGTGCGTTACTGACCATGGTGGAGTGGCTGCAGGAGCTGGAGATTGATGACGTGGCCATGGAGGGCACGGGTTCATACTGGAAGCCGGTGTAAAACATTCTGGAGGCGGCAGGGCTTGACGCGATCATCGGCAACGCCAGCCACATGAAGGCGGTACCCGGACGCAAGACGGACACCAAGGATGCCGAGTGGATCTGCGACCTGCACCGCATCGGACGGATCCGGGCCAGCTTCGTCCCGCCGCGGCCGCAGCGGGAGTTGCGGGAGTTGGTGACATACCGCAGCACGCTGATCCGTGAGCGGGCGGCGGAGGCCAACCGGGTCGCCAAGGTGTTGGAGGGCGGCAACATCAAGCTGGCCAGCGTGGTGACGGACATCCTGGGCAAGTCCAGCCGCAACATGCCGGCGGCGCTGGCCAAGGGCGTAGATGACCCCAAGGCGTTGGCCGACATGGCCGAAGGCAGGCTGAACAACAAGCATGATGACTTGTTGGCGGCGTTGCACGGGCGGATGACGGCTCATCCGCGCAAGATG
>JAJZWS010000072.1 GCA_021846565.1 Bacillota bacterium | reverse complement strand
TTACCCGGTATTGGCGCGGGGCTCATGACCGCCATGCGCGGCACCGGTAACCCTGGCGTCTTCAGTCCCGCGCGCGACTGCGCTACGCTAGACGCCATAAGGGGGCGATCCTTGATGGTGTCCCGCGCCCCGGGGATGGTTTTGCGCCGGGAGTGGGTCTGGCGATGGGCCCTCACGCAGGCCGCACCCGTGTTTAGCGTGGCGGACGCGGCGGATGCTTTGGGCCGCTCCCCCCAGGTGATTCGCGTCGCGTTGGGCGGCCTGGTCCGCGCCGGTGCACTGCGACCGGAGGGGTTGGCGTTTCACGTGGTCAACCGCCACGTTGGTCGTATTGCGTGGGCCACATTTCACCGACCGGCGTGGATTGGGGCTCTCGCCTTGCGCCTGCCTCCCGCAGAAATCGAAGGGCTCATGGTGCCCACGGCAACCTTCACCGGGGCCTCGGCGGTCCGACTGCGGCTGGGTCACACGCCAGCCGATGCCAGTGAGGTGTGGGTGTATGCGACCCCGGCTACGTGGGCCGCGATCGAGCACCGATTCGCGGAATATCGCTGGCCCGTGACCCGGAGGCATCTCATCAATTTGCGGGGACTAGTGCCGGACCCCTGGCTTCCGCTCGACCCGTTGCCGTGGGCGCAGGTGTGGGTGGATCTCTGGCAATCCCCGGCGTGGTGGACCGTTCCCTACATGCAGACCGTGGAAAGGCAGTGCACCCGATGAGCCAAGAATTTTACCACCCCGAGGTCACGGAGCGGAGCTGGCAGTTGCTCCAGCGGTTGCGGGGAGAGTTTCCCTTCACACTCATTGGAGGCTGGGCGAGCTGGTGCTATACGCAGGGGCCGAAGTCGCGAGACATTGATGTGATTGTCGACTATCCCACGCTCGGCACGTTGCGGGCGCAGTACGGGTTAGTTAAGAATGACCGTCTGCGCAAGTACGAAGTGCGCTTCGATGGCTTTGATTTGGATGTCTACGTGGAGCACTATTCCACGACGCTGGCGGTGCCGCCGGAGCGCTTGCTGACGCTCACTACGTCGGTTCAGGGATTTACGGTGCCGCCAGTCGAGGCGCTGGTGGCTCTCAAGCTTGGCGCCTGGATCGACCGGCGGACGTCGATTCATGGGGAAAAGGATTTAGCCGACATTCGCGGATTGCTGCCGCTGGTGGATCGGGACCGTTGGGGCACTCTGCCGCAGGACTATGGTTTGTCATCCACCCAAGTGGCCCGGTTGCGGCAAGCCTGGACGGCTTTGGCCCCGCTGATGTCGCGTCGCGTGCGCGAGCAGGTCGGGTTGCCGGATCCGCGGCGGTCTCGCTCCCCGGGGGGGCCCCGATTCTAGGGAACTGCGTCATAGGCATGAACTCTTCCTCCGCGTGGCCTAAGAGGCCGAGGCGGGGGTGTCCGGATTCCCTGATCAAGGAGCTGACGTTCGCCGATGGCCACTCGCCCCATTCCGCCGGGGGTCGCCGGCACCACCTACCGCCGTCACACCCCCTTGGGCATGACCCGTGTCGTGGGGAAGACCATCGACGCCAAACCCTTCGAGACTTTTTGATCTTGGGCCGCGCGGGCTCGGAAGTGCCGTCCTTTGCCGAAGCCCTCGGACGTACCCTCAGTGTTGCTCCACGTTTCCCCGCCCATTCCCGCCCGTCCGCGGCTCGCGTGGCTGGCCGACCAACTCATCGGCATCCGCGGAGCGCAGCAGGTGGGATTTTGTCCGCCGTGTCAGCAGTTATCATTTTCTACGGACCCCTCAACCGGGCGCGGGCGGCGTTTCGGTCGCCTTCGACCTCGGGGTGCCGGGGGCGGTAGCTCGGCCTTGCCATGACGCCAGGGTAGCTGCGGTTGACCACGGGGTCCAGCAGTTCCTCGGCAAGCGCCCGGTTGGGGAGTAGCCGTACCAGTCCCCGGCGAGGCGTCCTGGCGCAAGCGACGCTGCCCGAGGCCGCCCTGGCTGGCGTGCCGAGACACCTGATGCCATTCCCCAGGGTGGATGAGATGTGATGCTATAGAAGCTCACGCTCTTTGGCCGGGACCCGCCAGGGATATCTCACGGTCGCTGACTGCGATCGAATCCGCCCCCCGAGCGCGGACGGATGCGAAACCTCCTGATAGAGGTGCTGCTCCCCGCCGGGACCGTTCGATCCCAGTAGCCGGATCCTGAAGCAGTGCAAGAAGAGGCACCGACTGCCGCGCGTCCTCGCAGCGGGGTGCCGGTGCCCCCACGGTGCCCCGCCTATCCGATCTTGCGGCCGTGGTCGCCGCCTATGCCGCACAAGGGACAGAGACACTCGCCACCGCGCGACCGTGTCCGCAGGGGCGGACCGGGCCTGGCAGGGTACGTTCAGCTGGAGGGTGTCGTGGGCCACCTGAACCGGTCCAACGGTTTCGGTGAGGGTTCTGGAGTTCCACGAGGCCCACCGCGATGCATCGCCCGCTCGGTACCCGATGCCGGGCGCGAGCGCGGCACGGCATCACTCGGTGTCCTCGCGGCCAGGGCGTGGGGGCCTGGCTACGCCTCAGCCGGATCGAGTCTGCCGTGATGGCCTAAAGGGTCGAACATGAACACAGGGGCCCGGGATATCGTGGAAGACGCAACCGAGGTCCCGGCCTCTGCGGGTACGCTTCCGGTCCCACCGGCGCCCGTCACCACGGCGAACCTCGGCCGGGCCGCCGCATATTCCCGCCGCCCCCAAAATCTCGTGTCAACAGCAATCTTTATTTCCCCAGATCGCCAACGCACATTTCCCCAGATCAGCACCAGGGGAATCCTGGCACAGGGCGCCGCGACCCGGCCAGAGGCGGCCGGGAGCCGGCGGGCCCCGTGCCGGGTGGAGCGGGCGCGTCGTCACTAGTGACGGGCGGTCCGGGCGCGGGGGGCGTCCCGATCGCGCCACGGGCCGGGGATGGGCGGGGTACCGGAGGCTTCCATGGTCACGGGGGGAGACCTCGGCGGGGTCGTCCCCCGTGGGGATTCACCCCTTCGGGCGTTTCCGAGGGTCATAGAGCACGTCCACCGTCTGGCCCACCCAGGTCACGCCCACCTCGTAGGGCTGGGCCAGGCTGCTCACGCACCCGGCCTGGTCCACCTTCCGGGGCTCCACCCGCCGACACGCCGCGGCCAGCGTCTCGACGGCCACCAGCCGGAGCGGCTCCGGGTCACCCCGAAACGCCGTCACGGGATGCAGGCCGTGGGGCAGCGCCCGATGGGGTTTCGTGTGGTAGCATTCCCCCCGCCACACGTCCCAGGCGGCATGGAACGCGTCCCGGGTCGTCGGGCGGTCCAACCGCACTTCCGCCAGAAAGGCATCCTCCATGCGGTTGAAGCGCTCCATGCCGGCGCAGCTGCCCATAACAAGGGCAAACCGGAGCGATTTTGGGGTTCAGTGCCAGCCTCGTTTCTCCCCGAGCTCCACGTCCAGCCGGCGGATTCCCTGGGGCAACTGAACACCGGGCTTGCCGCGTGGCTGGAGGACGACGACCACCGGCGGGTACACAGCACCACCGGAGAGACGCCGGTCGCCCGCTGGGGGACCGGCGGCGTTGCGGCCTCAGACGCTGGAGCAGATCCGCGCCGCGTTCCGGGTGGTGGTGGACCGTCACGTGGACCAGACGGGCCAAGTCCGCTAGCAGGGCCCCGGGGGATCGTCCCCGAGGGGTTGCTCCAGACGAGCGTGCAACTGCATTGCGACCCGCACCATCCCGAGGTCCTCACGGTGCGGCAACAGGACACCGGCTGAGGGCCGGCCGTGCGGAGCGACCAGGTCGTGCCGGATCCCGCAGGCCCGGCGGCGCCCCCACCCGGCTCGGGCCTGAGTTACCTCACGCGGTTGACGGCCCAGCAGCCGGCGCGGCGGCCGGCTGGGGTGTATGCGGCGACCGAACCGTCATGAGCGCCCGGTGGTGGGCGTTTCCGGGCACTACCGCGCCGCCGTTCACGCGGGACCTGCCGGCGGCGCACCGGTGGGCCGCGCCAAGCCACCGGGAGTGGGCGGCGCGCCTGGTCGCCGTGGTGGCGGACCGGGCGTTCGCGGTGCTCACCGGGGACGCCGGGGTGGGCAAAATCACCGCGCTGCGCGCCGCGTGGGAGACTTGGCGCCCAACCTGTACCTTCCGCTCTCCTGGTGGCGTCCGATGATGGGACGCCGCGGGAGTTCTACCGGCGCCTCGCTCATCTGCTGGGCACCCCGCTGACCCCTTGTAGGGCGGTGCCTGCACATGCGGATCAGCGGGGGTGCGGGAGTGAGAGCGCCCGATTCGGGATCTGCCAGAGGAGTACGTGATCCTAAAAACGCCATGCGAGTCTTCGCCAACGGCCGCAAGTACGATTCCAGTTCCTTCACGAAGACCGCTTCACCTTCTCGGCCAAGAAGATCTGCCAGGTGTTGCCGGTCTCACGAAGCGGGTAGTACGTGTGGGGGCATCGCGGGCCGTACGGCGACGCCAGGGCGCCGAACGCATCCGCGCGGTTTGTGCTGAAGCGGCAGGACGCTATGGGAGCCCCAGGATGGCCGCCGTCCTGCGGCGGGAGGGTGCCTGCGCCATCGCCCAGACCGTCGCCCAGTTGATGCGCCAGGCGGGCTTGCGCGCCCGCATGGCGCGACGCTATCAAGCCAACACGAACAGCCCCCGTGACTGGCCGGTGCCACACCACGTGCTCGGCCGGCAGTTCCGGAGCGCCCGGCCCCATGCGGTCTGGATGGCGGGCATCACGTACATGCCCCCTGATGAAGACGGGCTGTATCTGGCCAGCTTGGGGGATTTGGCGACCCAGCAAGATGGCCCAACCGCTGAGCTGCACGGTCCTGGACCGTGCAGCGGCGCGCCATCGTCCGCCGGCCGCCATGCTCCATCATTCCGAGCGGGGTAGCCAGTACGCGGCCACCGCCCAGGCCCGGGTGGCCCGCTACGGCATGACGGCTATTGTGAGCCAGAACGGAACGGCTGGGATAATGCGTGCATCGAGTCAGGCCACACCATGATCAAAAAAGAACTCGTGTACCCGCACCATTTCCGCACGCGCGCCGAAGCCCGCCTCGCGACCTTTGAGCATATCGAGATTTGCCATCAAGACGGTCCATGATATTGATCTAAGTCCACCCACGCCCTGACCCCGAAGCGCGACCGTCACCAGTCGGGGCTCCGGGGTCACGTTCGCTCGCTCTCTCGGTATCGCTATGCCCGCTGGTCGATGGGCACGTAGTCCAAGCGGGTGGGCCCGGTGTACTCCGCGCGCGGGCGGATCAGCCGGTTGTTTCCGTACTGTTCGAGCACGTGCGTGGTCCAGCCCGCCGTGCGGCTCATGGCGAAGACCGGGGTAAACACGTCCCGGGGGATGCCCATCAAGGCATACACCGAGCCCGAGAAGAAGTCTACGTTGGGGTACAGCGGCTTACCCTGGGGAAACAGGGCTTCCACCTTGCGCAGCATGTCATACCACTTCAGGTTGCCAGCCGTGCGGCCCACTTCTTCCGAGTACCGCCGCAGGATCGTAGCGCGGGGGTCCTCCGCCTTGTACACGCGGTGGCCAAAACCCATGATTTTCTTCTTCGCGGCCAGCGCCTCAGCCATCCATCCCTCCACTTGGTCCACGCTGCCAATTTCCTCAAGCATGTGCATGACCTGCTCGTTGGCGCCGCCGTGCAGGGGGCCCTTCAGCGTGCCGATGGCCGACGTGATGGCGGAATACATGTCCGAAAGCGTCCCCGCCGTGACACGGGCGGAGAACGTCGAGGCATTGAGCTCGTGGTCCGCGTGCAGCATGAGCGCGACGTCCATCACATGCGCATGCAGCGCGGGAGGGCGCTCGCCGTGCAGCATGTACAGAAAGTTTTCCGCGAGCGACAGGTTGGGATCGGGTTCCACGGGCGCCTGGTCATTTCGGATGCGGTCGAACGCCGCCACCACCGTGGGCAGCTGAGCGGTCAGCCGGCCGGCTTTCCGCCGGTTGGCTTCCGGCGTCATGGTGTCGCCTTCCGGGTCGTAAATGCCCATCAGGGACACGGCCGTCCTGAGCATGTCCATAGGGTGCGTCGCATGCGGCAACGTGTGGAGGAGCGCCATGACCGGCGCGGGCACCTGGCGCTCGGCGGAAAGCTCGCGGGTGAAGGTCGCCAATTCCGAGCGCGTCGGCAGATGGCCGTTCCACAGCAGAAAGGCCACCTCTTCGAAGCTGGAGTGGGCGGCCAGGTCGGTTATGTTGTAGCCGCGATACAGGAGACGGCCCTCATGGCCATCAATGAAGCAGATGTCAGAGGTGCCGGCCACCACATCTTCGAGGCCGGCCTTGAACGGGGTCTCAGGCATAATACGGTCCCTCCTCGCCGGGTGCGCTTGGTTGCGCAACCCTGACACCCCCATTCTACTCCTCTCCCCAAGCCTCCCCACCAGCGCACCAGCGTGGCCCATTGCGCGCCCCCGGGGTCGAGGTGCGTTGGCGTCTCCCCCTGCCGTCTCTGCGGCCCCGCGAGCGCCCTCACCGGCGTGCGGGCGGGCACCCAAGCCCGCGACGAGTCATCCGCGGGAGGGGTGCCGATGCCACGCCCCCGTAAGCCGCCAACCCGTCAAGCTTTTCGGGGATGCCGCTCGTTCGCAACGCCGGCGCGTCGGCGCCCAGGTGCTCGTCCACCCACGTGCCCCGCTCGGTCCAGGGAAGCAAGGGTCCCCGTCATGGAGAATGAAGGCGATCGCCGACAACGGCACGGAGAGTCGCCGGCCGCCGGCACCCAGCTCGGAGCTGGATACCAGCCGACGGTGCGGTATGGGGTCATCGTACCGGGTCTGGTACCGGTAAGGCGTCTCGTCCATCTGCCTCCGGAAGAACTCGCGCGCCGACCCGAAAAGCAAAGTCGCGTGTCGCCCGCAACCAGCGGCTCCACATGGCCGATCCCGCGTCAGCTGTTCTTCGCCAGCTCGCTCACAGGGCACGACATTCGGTTGCTGGGGGCAGGCATGGCTCCGCTCGAGCAGACACGTCTCGTGAATGACCGCCGGCTCGCTCATAGGGAGGTCCTCCCTTCATCGCAGAGAGCGGCGATCTCGGACCTGCTCGCTGTGCCGGCCGGGAGGCCCCAACCCGTTGTACGCGTCGGCGTGAAGGAGTGCGGGACCGGCGGCTGCCGGCCGCGGGCCCGCTCAGTCGGGCACCGCCGGGGAGCCCTCGGCGGGTTCCCACCTCCACACCGGACGCCCGTCAAGCCGGGTGCCCCGCGGCGGCAGGGACCCACGCCGCATGTGGCGCATCACCTGGATCAACACGAACTGCCGCATGCGCGCTTCCTGGGCTGCAGAATCCAACGCGGCCGGCGCCAACGGTACGTGCTCCACCCGCACCGGGTAGCGGTCCATTTGGTATACGCCATCGTACACAGACAACTCTACCTGCCAACTTTCGCCGGCCGGCGTCATCTTCACCACTTTCACCATGCTGGGTCCCTCCTTGGCTGTCACGCTGCCCATCTCGGTCTGGATGCCCGTCAGGGGGAGTCTGACACGACAGCGGTCTCCCGCGCCGGCAGGCCACAGCCCCGCCAAAACAGCCGCCGCACCACTTGGCCGGCATCCCAAAGCCGACTGGGGCCGGGAGCCTGTCCCATCTGCCACACCAGCACTTCCCCTAGGGCCCCTTCCAGCATGCGCGCCGCACACTCGCCCTCCCACGCGTCCATGCCCGCCTCGCCCAGGTCCTCGGCGATGAGGGCGGCCAGCGTCCGGCGCACGCGGTCCAACCGGTCCCGAAACAGCGGTGACGCCCCCGGCGCGTCACGCAGGACCACGGCCGCCAGCTGGCGCTCGTGGTCAAATACGCGCACCGCCGCCTCCATGGACACCCACAGCTTGTCCGTCACGGACGTCTCTCCCGCCCGCGCCGCCGCCACCCCTGCCAGCACCCGCTCATACAGCCGGTCGATCAGGGCGGACAGACAGTCATCTTTGGACGGAAAGTACAGATAGAACGTGCCCGTGGCGCAACCGGCCTCCTCCGTGATAGCCTTGACCGACGCTCCCTGGTACCCCTCACGCAAGAACACGAGAATGGCCGCCCGCAGCAGGGCCTCGCGCCGATCTTCGACCAACTTGGCACCTCCCCCGGTGCATCGCGCCCGTACCTGGTATACTCAATTTTAATACAGCGACGCACGAGGGCGTCACCCCGGGCCGAGCCGAAACAGTTTAAGCAGAAGGACGTTGGCCGCATGTTGCGCAACCGCATCAGACAGGTGCCCGTTACCATTCGGGAGACCCATTACGTGCACGAGTATTTGATTCTACCGGACGTGGCGGCCGTGTTGGCCGAGACGCCGGAGGGCGTGGTGCTGGTGGAGCAGTACCGCCCGACCCTGGGACGGCGGATTCTCGAGCTGCCGGCGGGTCGACTTCGGCGCGGAGAAGACCCGGTGGCTGGGGCCCGCCGCGAGTTGCAGGAAGAAACCGGGTTCATCGCCGGCCCCATGCGGTTTTTGGCTCGGTTCTATCCGTCGCTGGGAGTGGCGCGAAACAAGTGCCATTTGTACTACACAAAAAATCCGCGGCTGGGCGAGATGCACTGGGACGCCACGGAGGATATTGTCGTCACAAAAGTTCCTCTGGACCAGATTCCGGCCATGTTGTTGGACGGCCGGGCCGCAGACTCCAAGACCCACTTGGGTCTGGTGTACTTTCTGGTGTCGCAGGGGTGGGTGTGGCAACACGGCCGGTGGCTAGCCCCGGCGGCCGACGTCCCCCGTCGCCAGCGGCCGTCGGACTAGCGGACAGAGAGGAGGAGTCAGCGGCATGAACGGGGGACGGGGTCCTCAGGCCGAAGACGATCAGCCGGCGCGGCGGCCGTCTTCGCCCAAGCGGGCCGGGCATTCACTGCGCATCGCGCCGGTGCGGGGCAAGGTGGTTCAATTTCCGACGCGACGCGGTCCCTCCCGACGCCTGCCCCCGCCCCCGTCGCGGGGACGCTTTCGGCTGGCGTGGATCTGGGTGGGGCTCGTCGTGATCGCCCTCATCATTCCGTATATCTGGCACGGGTAAGCGTCGCGCCGTCAATGCGGCGCACCCGCCACGATCCGCTCCGCAAGCTGAGATTGCCCGTCCCACGCCCGTGAGGTGAGCACGACCTCGGCCCCGGCGCGCCGTGTGCAGAGTGCCGCCGGTCCACCAAAGAGGCGGCTCACCGCACCCATCGCCTGCGGCAGCAGACTGGCGTCCAACTCCCGCCCGTCGAACCGATGTACGAGTTGTAGCGTGCCCGCGTCCACGCCGTCCAGCTCAATGCGGGGCATCCCGCCGTTGTCCAGCGCGGCCAACAACTCCGCCTTAACTGTGGCGAACGCCCCGTCCACATGGGACAAGCACTGGGCCGCGATCGACTCATCCAGATACCGGGCGATGAGCTCCGCGTCGTTGATCCAGTGGCGGTCACGCCAGGGCCGCTCGGGGTCCGCAGCGGCCGCGCGCTCCCACAGCAACAGGCCCAGGGCGTAGGGATTCAGCGCACGGCCCGGCGCGACCACCTGGGCATGCAGCTCCGCAGCATCCACCACGTCGCTGAACGGCAGCACGTGGTCGCGCACTAGGCGCCGATGCCACCACGTCGCCCAGCCTTCATTGGCAATTTTGGTTTCCAAGGCGGGGCGCATGAAGCGCGCCTGTTGTTCCACGATCGCGAGCGCGTGGCGCTCCCGATCGGTCAGGTGGGTCCCTGCCCGCGCGACCCACGGCAGCACGTTCTGTGGCGCCGTCGGATCCGGGGTATACGGGTCGATCAAGTCCGCAAGCACCCCGGCGTCATCCAGAAAGGCTTCCCACCCCCGCCCTCGCTGCAACGGTACCGCCTCCTCCATCCACTCACGCCAGATCCGCGTGCGGCGGGCCATATCGGGCGGCTGCTGGGCAAACCGCACGTGGTGGCGGAAAAAATCCGCGTGCGCCAGCACGTGGGCCATCACCAGACGCGTCTGGGCCTGCGGCGTCGTGTTCAGGAGATACGCCACCGCCGGACGCGTGGGGACCACCAGCTCGTACAGCCGCAGTTCACGATACTGCTGCGCCAAGCGGAGCCGGTAGTATGCCTTGCCAAACGACCAGTGTCCGAGGCGGGTCAGCAGCCCGCCATAGGCGGTCACGGTTTCCAGCAGCCGGGCCGGCACCATCTGAAAGTCAACGGGGCCAGGGTCCAGGCCCGCGCGTTCCGCGGTCTCGGCAACGCCCTCCAGCACGGGTCGCCACGGCGCGGCCGGATCCGCCGGCTCAGTCGCCTGCATCATCGTCACTCCTCCCGTCGGGCGCCCCGGTGCCCAAAAACTGCACCAGTGCCCGAAACACGTCTTCCTTGCCGCACAGCAGCACGGATCGAGTCCGATCGCGCGTGCGGAATCCCTCGTAGAGGGGGCTCGCATGCCGGGCCGTGTCGTGAATCTCGCCGTAGCCAAACAGGTTCACGCGTGCCGCCAGCGCTTCACCCGCCGCCAGCGCCTGGAGGTTGTCCGACGTGAGGTTGCCGCCGTCGGTGAAGTGGAACGCGTAGGCGTTATACTGCGAGGCCGGAAAGCGCTCCAGCACTTCGAGTGCGAGCCGATACACGGAGGACGACACCGTGCCCCCGCTGGCGCCCCGGTGAAAGAACGTGTCCTCATCCACCTCGCGGGCCCGGACGTCGTGGGCCAAAAACACCAGTTGAATGCGCGGATAGCGCGTCCTGAGGATGCGCACGGTCCAGTAGAAGAAGCTGCGGGCGAGAAATTTCTCAAAGCTCCCCATGGATCCAGAGGTGTCCATCAGGGCCAGCACCACGGCCCCCGCCTCCTCTTCTTCGGCCGGTCGGGCCTGCCAGTAGCGCAGGTCGGTGGGCCAGATGGCCAGGCGCGGTCCCGCCTGACGATGGGACAGACTTTGCGCCACCGTCCGGGCCCGCGACAGGTTGGCGGACACGCCATGGGGGGCGAGCACCGCCGCCTGTTCACCGCCCGTCATCTCGCGATGACGCCGCTGGGGGTCCCAGTCAGGCAGCGCCAACGCCTGAAACAGGGCGGTCTCCACCTCCTCCAGCGTCACCTCGGCATCTACCAGATTTTCGAAGCCGGGCCCCCGACCTCCGGCCGCCCCCGACGTCCGCTGCCCGCGGTCCGCTGCCTCAGGCGCCGCGCCGTCTGCGCCGGCGCGCGGTTCCTGGTACCGAAAACGCGCCTCCGTCAGGGTTTCCACCGGCACCCGCAGCACCCGGCGCCGATCGTCCGCGCGCGACACCAGAATGCTCTCCTCCTGCACGAGGTCGGTGAGGTGCGACAGGATCGCATCCGCCACCCGCTCTTTGTGCCGCCGCTGATCGTCCTCCGCGGGAAACATGAGGTCCCAGTTGCGGGACGTCAGCCGGTAGGGATTGCGGCCCGGCGATGTCGACAGCGCGCGGTCGTTCATCGGCCCCTCCGTTCTGGCGCGTCAGCGCGCCTGCAGCTCGGCCACATACTTCAGGGCGCCCGGTGCACAGCGGGCGCAGTACCCGCTCTGGGTCAGTCCCGCGACCACCTGCTGCAGTCGCACGTCGGCCCCCTCGGCGTCACCACTGGGCTCCAGCGCCAGCAGGTCCGCCAGGTGATCAAACACGCGGCGCTCCACCGCCTGCCGGAGACGGGCATGAACGCGATAGTCCCACGCTTCGCGCTGGCCCCCTACGGCCGCCACACGGAGCCACAGCTCTTCCCGGAAGGTGCGTCGCTGCCCTTCCAGAATGCCGAGCGGCTCCTCGATGCTGCGCATGAGCGCCTCGTCGGGCACCGGCGCTCCGTCGGCCTCCGGTGCGCGCGGTCCGGGCGGGCGGAGCCATTGGTCCACGTGGTCCAGGTAGCGCTGAAACAGGGCGCGCGCATGGTCCGAAAATACAGTGATGAACTGCCGCTCGACATCGCGGCGCACGCGCTCGTCATATGCGCGGCGCGCCTGCCCGATCCACTGCTGCATGCGCTCGGGACCCACGCGCTCGGCCAGGGCGTGCTGCCCGATGCCGGCATCCAGCGCACGCAGTACGGTCCGGGCGTCGATGCACGGCCCATCGCGGCGGACGACCGCGGCCGCCAGGCGGTTGACCACAAAGCGGGGATCCAATCCCTCCATCCCCAGGCCGGCTCCCGGCTGGGCAGCTTGTTCCCGTATGGCCGCCGCCTCATCGGGGGACAGGCCGGGCACCTCCTGCCCATTCAACACCTCCAAGCGGGTCACGGGGTCGACCAGGGTGTCGGACCGGTCCTTGAGCCGCGACAGCACCGACACGGAGGCGGCGGCCTCTAAAGCGCCGGGCGCCCAGTGCACTGTTTCGACGGGCCGGCTGTGCCCCATAAGCTTCTTGTATACCGCTACCTCGTCGCGCACCCGCAGGGGGTACGGCACTCGGATGACAATCATGCGGGACAACAGCGCCTCGTTGCGCGGGTTGGCCGCGAAGGCCCGATATTCATGTTCGTTGGTGTGCCCCACCACCACCTGATCGGCGGAAATGAGGGCAAAGCGACCCGCCTTGAACTGGCCCTCCTGGGCCAACCCCAGCAGCTGGTACAAAAACCGCTCATCCAGCTTCAGCATCTCTTGGAATTCCATCACGCCCCGGTTGGCACGGTAGAGTTCGCCGTCAAAGCGAAATGCCCGGGGGTCCGACTCCGACCCATACTGCGTGATGGTCGAAAAATCCAGTGAACCCGTGAGCTCAGCCACATCCTGCGACTTGGGGTCGGACGGGACAAACGTCCCGATGCCCAGACGGTTAGCTTCGCTAAACACGACGCGAGTGACCGGCATGTCCAGGTAGCGGCCGGCGTACTCGTGCTCGAGCGCGAGCCGGCAGCGGGGACACAGTTCGCCCGCGGGCCGTCGACCCAGCCGCCGGGCCCAGTCCGCGCGCAGGGCCGGGGGGAGCAGATGCAAGGGATCCTCCTGCATCGGACAACCCGCTATCCCATACACAGCGCCGGCATCGGTCGCGGTCCACGCCTCCAAACCCCTCTTTAGCAGCCAAACCAATGTCGATTTGCCTCCGCCGACAGGACCCACCAGTAGCAACAGCCGACGTCGCGTCTCCAACCCCAGGGCCGCGCTGTGCAGGTACTCCTCCACCAAGGTGTCCACGGCGGCATCCAAGCCGTACAGGTCACGGTCAAAAAAGGTCCACGCGCTTTGGCCGGCACGATCGCTGGCGCGCCGACCGGCGGCGTGTATCATCCGATACAGGCGAGTGTGGGCGTCGTCCGCCAACTCCGGACGATCCGCGACCACGTCTAAATACTGGGCCAATGTGCCGGACCACCCCAAGGGGGAGCCTGCGGCGGGACACGCTTCTTCCCTAGCCATACCCAACCTCCTTTGCCTTGCGCTAGGATCCCCACGTCCGCCGGTTTTATCCAGGTGACGGAGACGCCTGGAAGGCACGCCAGATGTGGGCCGCAACACCGCCAGCCATGCGGCCCCGTGCGCATGCATACCCGGTAAGCGCCGAGCCAGCCTACGTTGAGCGGGAACTTTGTTGCTGGCCGTCGCGCCGGTCCGCGGAGGGAGGAGGCAGAGTGCGCATTGCCTGGTCGTCCAGCGACGGAACGATCCACGACCGACGGGACGCGGGCGCCGACGACTGGCCCCGGAGGGCACGGGCTGTGTGGGCCGACCTCGACTTGACCCAGGATGAGCGCTGGCTGGAACCCGTCCTCGCCCATGTGGCCCATGATCGCACGGGCCTGGCCACCCGCATCATCCGGCATGAACGGCGCCGTCCCAGCCTCCTGCTGTATCCGGAGGCGGTCACCTTTCTGCTGGCCGACATGGCACTCGAGTCCGGTCGCGAGGTGAGTGTCGCCTCCGAGCGGCAGCGCGCGCTGCACGTGGTCATGAATCGTCGGGTCCTGGTGACCGCGCACATGGCGGTCTCGGAGCGGCTGGCCACGGCCTGGGAGGAGACGCGGCGCGGCGAGACGCTGGCCGAGGGCGTCGATTTGGCGTTGTACCAAGTGCTCACGGCGTTTCTATCCGCGTGGGAGCGGCTGCGCGGCCACCTCATCGCGGACTATGAGTCGATTCAGGCCGAGATGCTGCTACATCCTTACGCCAATTTGGCGCCGCGCATCCTGGCCGCGCGGCGGGCGCTGTTGGCCTTCAACCGACTCCTGCGCCCGGAAGCCGAGATATTCCAGCTGCTGGGGTCCAGCGACTTTGGATTCGTCCAAAAGACCCATCGTGCCTATTTTCAGGACGTCACAGACCGGATGACCGACCTGGTGGACGAGGTGGAGGCCACCCGGGAAGGGCTGTCGGGGACGGTCGAGGCGTACACGTCGATGCAGTCCAACGAAATCAACAAGGTGGTCAAGTTGCTGACCATCATCTCGGTGCTGTCGCTTCCGGCCACCACCATCGCGTCCATCTATGGGATGAACTTCAACATCCCCGAACTGCACTGGTGGTTTGGCTATTGGTACAGCCTGGCGCTCATGACATCGGTGACCCTGACCCTCTTGTGGTGGGTGCGTCGCCACCAGGGATTCCGCTAAACCGCCCCGTTGCCGGGGCTCGCTGCGCACCCCATCGCCCTGCCGTCCGGTTGCGCGCCGAGTGGGCTGGCGAATCTCATGGCGCGGCTCGCCCTGCCGTCCGGTTGCGCGCCGAGTGGGCTGGCGAATCTCATGGCGCGGCCGTTGCAATACTTAAGAGGATTCCCGCGTGCATGATCGGAGGTCAGCGCATGCAACCCCCGCAGCGACAGCAGCTTCTGCCGGTCCTGCGGCGTGTATTGTTTTAGGACGAGCCCGTGGAGCGTATTGACGCGGACCAGCATGCCGAGTGGCCGATCGCCCGGGTGGCCTGGCGACGGCAGCTCGACGACGTGCGTCGGGTCCTCAGCGTCTACGGCGTGGACCAGGTACGCGGGGTGGCCCCGCCGCCACCGCGCTCTTCCCGAGGCGTTGCGATCGTATTGGAGCCACGTTCTGTCGGAAGGATGCCGGGGACAGACCGAACCTTGAGCGCTCACGGGACGGCGGCCGCTCTTCGGGCTTGTCGGTGCGCTGGACACCGTGTGGGGCGGAATCCGCGGCGGCGGGCACCGGCGCGCCTCCCGCGTATAGCCCGTCGCCCCCGCTTCGATACTATCGCTGTGGGGGCAGGTCCATCTGAGGCGAGGAGGGATGCCGTGTTTGGAAGTCCCGGAGAGCTGTGGATGTCGCTTTGGCGCACGGCCGTCCTATGGGCCGTGGCGCTGGCCGTGTTTCGCCTGGTCGGCAAGCGCACGCTGGGCAAGATGGGCGCCTTTGACTTCGCGGTGATCATCATGATGGGCGACCCCATCATGCTCCTAAACGCTATGGAAGGCCGCCTTCGGGCGATTTGGGCTGCAGTGGCGGCCTGACGCCACATTTCGGGCCTGGCCGTCCCGCCTCCCTTGGGTTCCGTCCCGATCTTCCGGCCGCGCCTCGTGGGAGGCGGGGCCTTCTTTTGTGGAGATGATCCCATGCCATTCGGCATTGTCCCGATCCACGGATGGCCCGCCGCCGTCGCACTGGTGCACGGCGTGGCCACGGCGCCCGGCGCCATCTGGATCGACGCGTCCGTCGGGCTCCTGTCCACCCAGCCCGTGATCTTCGTTGCCCTGCCGCCCGACGTGGCGCCGCCCGGCAGCGATGACGCCTTCGATCGGCGCGTGTGGATCGTCCACATGCCGCTGGAGGCTGCCGGGTGCGGCCTGGCGGCCCTGCGCGTGCCCGAGGGCGCCCCAGACCCGTCCGCCCATCGGCGCGTGCGGTTCTCACTGGTCTCGCCGGTGGCGGCGCTCGAACGAGCCGATACGGCCGCGGCCGCCGGGGTGCGCCTGATGTGCACGGCGGCCCCGGTCGCCGTGGGCCGCGTGGGATGGTTGGACCCGGCCGATGAACCCCAGCTCTCAAGCCCCGTAAACCGGGTGGACACGATCTCTTCGGGCTCGTACCCTTGAGAGAAGGAGAGGATCAGCATGGCGAAAGTCTATCCGCAAAGTGTACGGGACCAGGTGGTGCAGGAGG